>DGHX01000096.1:3118-18109 GCA_002392835.1 Prevotella sp. UBA3837
CCACCAACCAGACTGCCGTGGAGACCTATCCCTACATGGTGGACAAGATCAAGAAAATCAGCGTCTACTCCATCCCTGTGGAGAAGGTGTCGCTCATCGACTCTGTGCCCTTCACCGGCTATGTCTATCCCGGCTACCCTGACAAGAAGGGCGGCTACAACGGCACCGTGTTCACCTTCAACCGTCTGCCCCGCAACGTGGCCGAGCTGAAAACCCTCATGGAGAACCCCGACGGTAGCCGCGTGGAGGCAGCAAAGAACCCGCTCTTCGTGGCTGCCGTGATGTACCTGGTGTGGCCCCGTCTGCTCGACTGCAGCCAGGACTGCCGCGACATGGTCGACTACCTCTTCGGCACGCAGTACAAGAAGCTCAACACCTACGGCATATCGAACTCTTCGTTCCAGAACGTGTGCACGGCCCAGTTCGGCGGACGCGACTATGCCGGCGAGTACACCCACAACAACCTGTTCCAGCACTTTGCCGGTGCCACCCCCGCCAACCAGTACAAGCCCAACGGCCGTGGCTATGGCTACGACAACGGCCCGTACAAGGTGCGCGTGGCCTGGGACGATGTGCCCACCGAGACTTCCGGACAGATGAATGCCACCGTGGCCCGCATCAAGCTCATGGCCAACCCCGATGCCACCACCAAGGACGAGCTCTCCTTCGACGACCCCACCGCCCACGTGGTGAAGCTGCGCAGCACCAACAGCAACGGCTGGTTCTTCATGGACGGCGAGAAGATTTACTATACCAAGGGCAAGGACCAGTATGACACCAGCTTCTAAGCTGCTGTGACCAAAGGAAAATGATATCTTAGGGGCAGCATGAACCTGCTGCCTGACCGCCGCCCGGCCATCCTCCACGGATGCCGGGCGGTATTGTTTTGCCCCTTTTCCTTTGGCTGTTACAATATTTCTCATTACCTTTGCACCATGCAAACCAACTATCTGCAGTCACTCATCGCCCAGGGCGAGCACCAGCAGCAGGACTTCAAGTACCGCGTGCAGGATGCCGTGAAGCTGGCGCGCTCCGTCTCAGCCTTTGCCAACACCGAGGGCGGCCGCCTGCTCATCGGCGTGCGCGACGACGGTGTGATGGCCGGCGTGCGCTCTGAGGAAGAGATATACATGATGCACCAGGCCGCCTACCGCTACTGCCGCCCTGAAGCCAGCATCAAGTTCGACACCTACCACGTGCCGGCGCCCCCCGTGGCCGGCGTGGGCAGCCGGGGCGACCTGCGCACCATCGTCATCGCCACCGTGCCGCGCTCAGAGCATCGCCCTGTCTGTGCACTCGACGAGCAGGGGCGGCAGCGGGCCTACATACGCATTGCCGACGAGAACATCGTGGCATCGCCCGTGCACCTGCGCCTCTGGCGCGACGAGCAGTCGCCGCGTGGCGCCGCCTTCACCTACGGCGAGGCCGAGCGCCGCATCATCAGCGCCATGCAGCAGCCACAGTGGCAGCCCCTGCAGGCCATCGTGAAGGGGTCGCGACTGCCACGGCCGCTGGTCATCACCCTCCTGGCACGCTTCATACGCTACGGCCTGGCGCAGTGGACCATGGCCGAGCACCAGTTCCTCTTCGCCCTGCAGTAGATTTTCGCTGAAACCTTTGGCCGTTTCGGAAATTCTTCGTACCTTTGCCCGCAGATTTTTTGTATCACTAACTTAATTATTATCAATGAAAAAGATTTATGCTTTTGCCGTTGCTGCAGCTACAGTCTGCATGATGGCTTCGTGTGGTGGAAACAAGGGTGGTAACGCCGAGGCTCAGGGCACTGAGGCCCAGGAGGAAGTGGTTGAGGGTGCTGAGGCCCCCCTGGCCGATGAGCTGCTGACAGAGCCCAAGACCTTCGAAGCCACCGCTTTCAGCATCACCGCTCCTGCCGGATGGCTGGTTGAGGGCAATGACGAGGAGTCGGTCGACCTGTGCGTTCCCTGCGAGACGGGCGACTGCAAGGACGTGCGCGCCTGGGTCAGCTCATCGTCGTTGGATGAGGCTATCGAGTCGGGCAGCTACGACGGCTTCGTTGAGCAGGAGGCTGTCCAGTTCAACGGCGTGGACTATCGCGTGGTGAAGAAGGACGAGAACCACATGACCATCTATCGCACCGCAGTGGGCGAGGGCAACCTGGGCATCTTCTGCCAGAACTGCGACGCCAGCGATGCCGATGTGAAGGCTATCCTCGAGAGCATCGCACTGAAGTAAGAACGCTGTAGCACCAGTATATACCGTAAACGGGAGCGTGCCCACTCAGGGTAACGCTCCCGTTCCTTTGTTTTGTGCCATTTTTCTTGGCAAATGTTTGGCAGACCCGTTTTTTATCGCTACCTTTGCAGTCAAGACGGAAAAAGAATGGAAACACTGATCATAGCCATAGTGGCCCTGGCCGTGGGCCTTATCATCGGCATCCTCTACGGCCGCGGTCCTCGTCAGCGCCTGCTGGCCGAGGCCGACGGGCTGCGCTCGCAGCTGAGCGATGCCAAGGCCCGTGCCGAGGACCAGCGCCAGCACGTGCACCAGCTGGTGGACACGGTGAAGGCCGAGGCGCAGCAGCGCCTGAAGGAAGAGAAGGAGGAATGGCGTGAGACGGCCGAAGAGCGCATGGCCGAGCAGGAACAGCACTACCGTGAAGCCATGGCCGAGCAAGAGCGACGCCACCAGGAGGCGCTCTCGGCACAGGAGCATCGCCATCAGGAGGCCATCGCCGCACAGCAGCAGCGCTTCGACGACACCATGGGACGCGTGCAGGCACAGCTGAAGTCGGCCACCGACGACATGCTGCGCCAGCGCCAGCGCGAGTTCAGCGAGCAGAGCCAGCAGAACCTGGGACAGATCGTCACCCCCCTGCGCGACACCATCGACCGCATGAAGCAGGCCATGGCCGACAACACCCTGAAGCAGACGGCCATGAGCGGCGAGCTGAAGGCCAACATCGAGGCGATGATCCGCCAAAGTGAGGCCGCCCGCCGCAGCGCCGAGGAGCTGACACGAGCCTTCAAGCACGGCTCGAAGGTGCAGGGCGACTGGGGCGAGCGCGTGCTCAGCGAGCTGCTCGACGCGCAGGGGCTGACGCAGGGCGTCCACTACGACGTGCAGACTTACATACGCGACCAGCAGGGCAACATCGTCACCGACGACCGCGGCGCCATGATGCGCCCCGACGTCATACTGCACCTGGACCAGCGACGCGAGGTCATCATCGACTCGAAGGTGTCGATGACCGCCTACATGGACTATGTCAACGCCGAGACCGACGCCGACCGCGACCGCTTCCTGCGACAGCACATCGACAGCCTGCGCCAGCATGTGAAGGAGCTGGCCGTGAAGGACTACAGCAGCTACATACAGCCGCCGAAGGTCAGGATGGACTACGTCATCATGTTCGTGCCCCACAGCGGAGCCCTGTGGACGGCCCTCAACGCCCAGCCCGACCTGTGGCGGCGCGCCATGGAGCGCAATGTGTTCATCGCCGACGAGCAGACGCTCTTCGCCGCACTGCGTATCATCAGCCTGACGTGGACACAGATAGCGCAGGCGCAGAACCACGAGAAGGTGTACGCCCTGGCTGCCGAGATGCTCGACCGCGTGGGGCAGTTCGTGAAGCGATACCAGGCACTGGGCAAGGCCCTGGAGCAGGCCCAGCGCGCCTACGAGGACGCCGACCGCAAGCTGCAGCCCACAGGCCAAAGCATACTGCAGACCAGCGCGAAGCTCATCAAGCTGGGGGCTAAGGCCAGCGACAAGAACCCGCTGCCGCAGCTGGTCGACATCGACGACATTCCGCAGCAGCTGCTGCCGGCGGCAGAAGACGAGCAAGGCGACAATAAGGAACAAAATGATAATATAGACTAAATAAATGTACGCGCGTATGAAAAAGAATGTTTTTTTGTGGATGGCTGTCTGCATGGCAGCCATGGTGCTGGGGTGTAAGGACAAGGCGAAGTCGCAGGCCGACGCAGAGACCGACGCCCAGGAGGAAAGCCTTGAGGCCGAAGAGGACGGCGCTGAGGCCGACGATGTGCTCATGCCCATGTTCTTCGCCGGGCTCGACGGCGACTATCAGCTGATGCTCTACTGGTCGAACCTGGTCGAGCCCGAGCTCGACGAGGAGTATCCGCAGTACTATGAGCAGGAGCACCGACGCTGGGCGCGCCAGGAGCAGTTCCGCCGCCACGCCGCTGAGTATGTCAACCTGCTCGCCGACGACGGCCGCGTCATCAAGGTGAAGTTTGTCGACGAGGTGCTGAAGGACCCCGACGGCAACCAGCCCAGCATTGGCGAGATACACGGCCGGCCGGAGATTCCGTCGCTCTGCGCCCGCTTCACATACGTCAACCCGCGCGGCCTGTCCGACGACGACCGTGGCTCGCTGGTCGTCGTCACCGACGACTACCTGAAGTCGCGCCGTCAGCTCGACGTGGAGGTGAGGAGCGCTGCCGACGGCAACTACCTGACGCTGCCTGCCCGGGTGGTGCGACAGATGGAGCAGCGCTACGGCATGCACGCCTCGCGCTCCATGCTCACCGCCCGCCTCGACGACCGCTACACCGTGGGGGCCATACAGTTCGAGGGCGAATGGAAGGATGCCCCGCGCGACGAGTACGACCATAAGAAGTCGCTGGCGCTGGAGGTCATCGTCGATGGCGACAAGGTCTATGCCCACGAGGAGATAGGCTACTATGAGGACGGCTTCAGCGGATGGAATGCCGACGACGAGGGCGAGTACATACCCTGCCACATAGCGCAGGCCTTCGAGGGGCCCCAAGGGCTGGAGCTGTGCTATTCCCACGGCGCACCGGAAAGCTTCGAGGTGGGCATGTTCTACCTGCGCGACGGCGAGTACACACAGGACACCTACGAGACCTATCACCGCCTCATCGACGAGCAGATACCCGTATGGAAGAAGGACATCGCACAGATGCAGAAGCTGGTGGACGACGCCAGCTCGCAGGGCCTGCAGGGCAGCATGCTCACGCAGTGGGCACACTTCTACCTCGACTACGATCATGAGTGGCTCTGGCTGCGCAGCGCCGACGAGCAGAGCGGCGCCTTCTTCCTGCGCAAGGACGGGCAGCTGAAGCTCATCACCACCTACGCACCCTATCAGAAGGTCACCGAGGCCACCGATGACGACGTACACTACCTCATCGTCAGCGGATCGCTCGTCGAGCCCACCTACGCCACCGAGGCCTTCGGCTTCCGCAACGGCCGGGAGGTGGAGCACGTAGAGCTGATGCAGAGCGGCGGAATACTGGTGCCTGAGGACTGCAGGCTGAACGGAAGTGCACTCAGCCAGGAGCGGGCACAGCGCTACCTCAACACCTTCATCGGTGCCGAGGAGCTGACCGCCTATTTCAATGACACGGAAGCCGAACAGTAACAGCCGATGGAACAGCAGCAGCGCATGATTACCATCCTGGGCCCTACAGCCAGCGGCAAGACCCCCTTGGCGGCAGCCCTGGCCCGAAGGATAGGCGGCGAGATTATCTCAGCCGACTCGCGGCAGGTGTACCGACGCATGGACATTGGTACCGGCAAGGACCTGGCCGACTACCAGGGCGTGCCCTATCACCTCATCGACATCTGCGAGCCGGGCACGAAGTACAACCTGTTCCAGTATCAGCAGGATTTCTTCGATGCCTACCAGCAGGTGAAGGGTAGGGGAGCGGTGCCCATCCTCTGCGGCGGGACGGGCCTCTACATCGAGGCCGTGCTCCGGGGCTACCACCTCTCGCCCGTGCCGCAGAACCAACCCCTGCGCGACAGCCTGGAGGGCAAGTCGCTCGCCGAGCTGACGCAGCTGCTCACGGAGCTGAAGGGGCGCACGGGCAGCACCATGCACAACACCACCGACGTGGACTCCTGCCAGCGCGCCATCCGGGCCATAGAGATTGAGACCTACAACCTGGAGCATCCCGTGCCCCTGCGCGAGCTGCCTGCCGTCAGCTCGCTCATCATCGGCGTCAGCATCGACCGCGAGCTGCGCCGGCAGAAAATAACACAGCGGCTGCGCGACCGACTCAGCGAGGGCATGGCCGACGAGGTGCGCGCGCTGCTGGCCGAAGGCATAGCTCCCGAGGACCTGACCTACTACGGGTTGGAGTATCGCTACGTCACGGAGTACGTCACGGGGAAGCTCAGCTACGACGAGATGTTCCGACAGTTAGAGATAGCCATCCACCAGTTTGCCAAGCGGCAGATGACGTGGTTCCGGGGCATGGAGCGGCGCGGATTCACCATACACTGGATCGACGCCACCCTGCCCATGGAGCAAAAAACAGAACACATATTACAGTTATGGCAGTAGAAGAGACACGATGGGGCATACTCTATTGCCCCCGAAACGGAATACGCAGCAAGCGAAAGCGCTGGGAGCGGCTGCAACATGAGCTGGACCTGCGCGGCGTGCACTACGACATGGTGCAGAGCGAGAATACCGACAGCGTGGAGCGACTCGTCACCATGCTCATCCGCAATGGCTACAAGACCATCATCGTGGTGGGCGGCGACTCGGCGCTGAACGATGCCGTGAACTGCCTGATGCGCGAGGAGCGCCAGGTGCGGCAGCAGGTGGCGCTGGGGGTGGTGCCGAACGGGGCGCTGAACGACTTCGCACGCTTCTGGGGATTCACTGAGAACGACGACGCGCAGACCGTGGAGTGGCTCTGCAAACGGCGCTCGCGACAGGTCGACCTGGGCTGTCTGCACTACACCGACAAGCAGCAGCAGCGCCAGAACCGATACTTCCTGAACTGTGTGAACATAGGCACCACGGCCGACCTGATGAACCTGCGGCAGCAGACCCGCCGCATACTCTGGTCGAAGACCCTGTCGTTCATCGTCAGCGTGGTACTGAAAATCTTCCACCGCAAAGACTACAAGATGCGGCTGCAGGTGAACAGCGAGACCATCGACCGCCGCATCATGACCGTCTGCGTGGGCAACGCGCTGGGCTACGGACAGACACCCAGTGCCGTGCCCTACAACGGCATGCTCGACCTCAGCGTCATCTACGACCCCAAGCTCATGCAGCTCTTCAGCGGGCTGTGGCTGCTCGTCAGCGGACGCTTCCTCAACCACCGCTCCGTGCATCCCTACCGCACCCGCCACATCGACGTGGAAGAGGCACGCCATGCGCTGGTGGGCGTCGACGGCCGTCTGCTGCGCCAGCTCGAAGGCCCCTTTACCATCACCGTGGAGCAGGAGGTGGTGAACTTCCTCATCCCCGACTGAGACAGGCACCCACTCGCCATAGGACCGCTGAAGCGGGCTTTCAAAAACAAAAGAAAACAAAAGAAAACCAAGGAAAACAGGCGAAAGTGAGCGATGGAAATATGTTGCACTACTTGCACCGGATTTTGGTGAGTGGTGAAGGGTGAGTGGTGAAGGGTGAGTGGTTTCTGGTGGAGGGTGGAGGGTGGAGGGAGAATAGTGTCGAGCCCTTGATTTCTGGCATGATCATTTTTCTCTGCGGGCCGCTCGTGAATGTCCCAGGCCCTGGGACATTCACGAGCGGCCTTCTCGTGAAAAAATGCGGGCCGCTCGTGAAAAAATACGGGCCGCTCGTGAAAAAATGCGGGCCGCTCATGAATGTCCCAGGCCCTGGGACATTTCTCTGCGGCCTTCTCGTGAAAAAAAGCGGGCCGCTCGTGAAAAATTGCGGGCCTCTCGTGAAAATCTGCGGCCCGCATTTTCCGCAAAACAACTTGTTTTGATTTCTCTTTTGCCCCCCGAAACTCATCAACTATTCTCCCTCCACCCTCCACCCTCCACCCTTCACCCTTCACCCTTCACCCTTCACCACTCACCAAAATCTGGTGCAAGTAGTGCAACATATTTCCATCGCTCACTTTCGCCTGTTTTTCCCGGTTCTCTTTTGTTTTCTTTTGTTTTTGAAAGCCCGCTTTAGCGGTCCTATCTTGGCAGGCTGCCTCCCGTGTATAGGCCTCCGTCTGTTAAATTCGGCCAACAACTGTTACTTTCGTGTTAACGCAGGGCGCCGCATGTCCTGCGCCCCTATCTTTGCACGCAAAAAAAGAATATGACTATGATGCAACAAACCGACAACACCCTGCGCACCGAAATGCTCCTGCTGGCCACGAAAGCCCTCGACATCATCACGAAGCTCCTGGACATGATGAATAACGGTAATGCTACCGATAGCCCTACCGCAACCGCAAACCCTGCCGTTACCCCTGCCGCTACCCCTGCCGCTACCCCTGCCGCTACCCCTGCCGCAACCGCAACCCCTCCCGTTACCGCTCCCCCCAACCTTAGCAATACCGCAAGCGCAACCGCTCCCGATAAGCCTGCGGAGCAGGCGAAGTCCGACAGCTACCGCGCTGATGCCATCCGCTTCAACGAGCGGTTCCTGCATGACCGCTACGAGCTGCGCTATAACACCATGCTCCGCACCACCGAATTCCGCCCCAGGCCTTGCGCTTGTCCCGCTCCCGGCGGTTTCCCCGCCGGGCCTGCCTCTGGCTCCTCCGCCATCCCTGCCTCTGGCCCTGCTCCCGTCCCTGCCTCCTCCTGGCGCCCCGTCACCGACCGCGACCTGAACGGCCTCACCGTGGAGCAGCTCCTCTGCGGCGGCAGCAGCTGGGGCTACGGCATGAAGCTCTGCATCGACTCCACCCGCGTGGAGAGCTTCAACCCCGTGGACGACTACCTGAGCCACCTGCCCCACTGGGACGGGCGCGACCACATCGGCGCCCTCGCCGCCCGCGTGCCCACGGCCTACGCAGAGTGGCCGCGCCTCTTCCGCCGCTGGCTGCTGGCCATGGTGGCGCAGGCCCGGGGCCTCAGCGCCGACCACGGCAACTCACTCGTGCCCCTGCTCATCGGCGACCAGGGCACGGGCAAGAGCACCTTCTGCAAGATGCTGCTGCCCCGCCACCTGCGCCAGTACTACATGGACGACATCAAGATGGACTCGCCCGAGCAGGTGGAGCGCGTGCTGGGCCGCATGTGGCTGGTGAACATCGATGAGTACGACTCTAAGACGCAGCGCGAGCAGGCGAAGATCAAGCGCCTGCTCACCGAGCGCGACGTGCAGGTGCGGCGCCCGCGCTCAGACCAGTACACGCTGGTGCGCCGCGTCTGCTCGTTCATCGCCACCACCAACGAGCGCCGCCCCCTGGCCGACGCCACGGGCTCGCGCCGCTACCTCTGCGTGGAGCTCACCGGTGCCATCGACACCGAGAGCCCCATCGACCACGACCAGCTCTTCGCTCAGGCCCTGCACCTGCTCGGCGAGGGCGAGCCCTTCTTCCTCACCCGCAGCGAGGAGCGCGCCATGGAACGCCACAACCGCCGCTACTGCCGCCAGATGGTGCTGGCCGACGCCGTCGCTGACGTGCTGCAGCCCGCTCCCACCGGCGCCGACACGCTGCTGACGGCCACCGACATCATGGACCTGCTGGCCGACGGCGGCCTGCGCCCGCAGGACATGCCCTCGCCGCGCCAGCTGGTGCAGGCCCTGCGCGCCGCCGGACTGCGCCAGGGCGCCCAGCAGGGCCGCCACGGCTGGTACTGTAAGAAAAAATAGAAGAACGACCGGCGCCACGGCTGGTACTGTAAGCAGAAATAGAAGAACGACCGGCGCCGTGGCTGCTGTAGCCGTGGCGCCGGTCGTTGAAAAGTGTTGTGCAGGAAAGCAGAGGTTACTTCGCAACCTCGTTTTCCTCTTGCATGTCGATGAACTGCTTGTTCTGGTCGTAGAACTCATACTGCAGGAACGCCAGTTTCTGGCTGGCCACGACGCGTACGCCCAGTCCGTACTTCATCTGCCAGCGCCGCTTGAGCGATATGACGCCCTGGTTGATGAATGCGGCCACGTAGGGGTGTACGTGCAGTGTGAAGCGCCGTATGCCAATCTTGTTGACCAGACGGTCTATCTTGCTCTCAAGCTGGTCGGTGAAGAGTATGCTCGACTTGATCTTGCCTGTTCCGTGGCATGTCGGGCAGCTCTCTTCAACGGCGACGTCCATGGCAGGGCGCACGCGCTGACGGGTAATCTGCATCAGTCCGAACTTGCTCAGCGGCAGGATGTTATGGCGTGCGCGGTCCTTCTTCATGTTCTCGCACATGCGCTCATAGAGCATCTGCCGGTCTTCGGCCAGGTTCATGTCGATGAAGTCGACCACGATGATGCCGCCCATGTCGCGCAGTCGCAGCTGGCGTGCCAGCTCGTCGGCGGCGCCGAGGTTAGTCTCCAGGGCGTTGGCTTCCTGTCCGTTTTCTTTCTTTATTCGCGTGCCGCTGTTCACGTCTACCACGTGCATGGCTTCTGTATGCTCGATGATGAGGTAGGCTCCGTGCTTGTAGTTCACGGTGCGCCCGAAGCCCGACTTGAGCTGTTTGGTGACGTTGAAGTTGTCGAAGATGGGAACGTTGCCGTTGTAGAGCTTCACGATGTCAGTCTTCTCTGGTGCAATCATGCTGACATAGTTCTGTATCTGCTTGAAGATGGTGGCGTCGTTCACATGAATGCCATCGTAGGTGGGGTTGAAAAGGTCGCGCAGCAGTGCCACGGCCCTGGTCTCCTCTTCGTGGACGAGCTTTGGGGCCTGTGTGGTCTTTTGCACTTCAGTGATGGCGTGTTCCCACCGCTGTAGCAGTGCTTTTAGTTCCTGGTCGAGTTCGGCAGCCCGTTTGCCTTCGGCCACCGTCCTGACGATGACTCCGAAGTTCTTGGGCTTCATGCTCTGCACGAGCTGCTTCAGTCGTGAGCGTTCCTCGCTCCGTTTGATTTTGCTGCTTACCGACACCTTGTCGCCAAAGGGTATGAGGACCATGTAGCGGCCTGCAAAGCTGAGGTCGCAGGTCAGTCGGGGGCCTTTGGTGTTGATGGGCTCCTTCACTATCTGCACCATGATTTCCTGGCCCACCTTCAGGTAGTTCTGTATGGTTCCTTCCTTGGGCAGGTCGGGCTGGTGTGTAGCTTTCTGGATGGGGTAGAGTTTCTTGCGGTCGCTGGTAACCTGCTTGAGGTACTTTTCGTAAGAGCTGAATTGCAGACCCAGGTCAAGATAGTGCAGGAAGGCATCTTTTTCGCTTCCCACATCGACAAAGCAAGCGTTGAGTCCGGGCATGAGCTTCCGCACGCGCCCCAGGTAGATGTTTCCCACGGCAAACGACACCTCGCGGGGTTCGTTCTGATATTCCACCAGGCTCTTGTCTTCGAGCAGTGCGATGGAAATCTCCTTGGGCTGCACATCGATGATTACTTCGCTTGTCATTTTTTTGTTTTCTTGATCTTTTGCCAGGCTCTCATCGAGTCCGGCTTTCCATGAATTGTAATGAAGAAAGGAGCCTCGTCCCCGTTTCAGCCAATGGTGTCGGGGGTGATATAGCTCCTTTCATTTGTTGTCGGCCGCTTCCGAGCGTTACTTGCTCTTGTGGCGGTTCTTGCGCAGGCGCTTCTTGCGCTTGTGCGTAGCCATCTTGTGGCCCTTTTTCTTTTTTCCGTTTGGCATGATAAAATGTTTTTAAAATGTGATGTGATAATAACTGTTCTTCTCAGCCTGGCTTATTTGCTCTGGCTCATCTTCTCAATGAAGCTCTTGCAGGGCTTGAAGGCGGGCAGGTCGTGAGCCTCGATGACCAGTGTGGTGTTCTTCGAGATGTTGCGAGCCGTCTTCTGTGCGCGGTGCTTGACGATGAAGCTGCCGAAGCCGCGAAGATAGACGTTCTCTTTGTTCACGGCCAGGCTGTTGCGAATCTCGTCCATCAGGGCTTCGACGGTGGCAGCAACCTCGGGCTTGCCTATGCCTGTTCGCAGAGCGATTGAGTTGACAATTTCTGCTTTTGTCATGGTGTTTTCTCCTTGTTTTTTAGTGGTTTTTGATTTTGGACTGCAAAGATACTCATTTTCAGTGAGATATGAAAGCTTTTTATCTTTTTTTTCAAAAAAACTTTCTCTGCGGCGCCTTTTTGGGCCTCGGAAGAGGCTGAAAAGGGGGCATTTACACGTTTTTCTCGAAATAGTCGACGAGTTCTTTGCAGGCGTCTTCGTGGTCGTTCACGATGTCGCGCAGCACGTGTCCTTTCTCTAAGAGCACCAGCCGTGTGCTGATGTCGATGGTGTGCTGCAGGTTGTGGCTGCTGAGCAGGATGGTGGCTCCCGTCTGCTGGCGGTAGTCGGTGAGCATTTTCTTCAGGATGTTCTGGCTGGTGGGGTCGAGGAAGTTGAAGGGCTCGTCGAGTATGACCAGCTGTGGGTGCCGCAGCAGTGCTGACATGATGCCCACCTTCTGCTTGTTGCCGGCCGAGAGGTTGCGTATGAGCTTCTTCTGTCCCAGCACCTCGCCGCCGGCGAAATGCTCGAAGGCGGCCACCCGCTCGTTGAGCGTTGCGGGTGGCATGCCGCACACCTTTGCCAGGAAGCTGAAGTACTCCTCGGGCGTGAGGTAGTCGATGAGGAAGCCCTCGTCGATGTAGGCTGCGGTGCTGTCCTTCCATTCCTCCGACTGCGAGGGGTCGATGCCGCTGAGGCTGACGTGTCCCTCGTCGGGTTGCAGCAGGTCGAGCATCATGCGGAAGAGCGTGGTCTTTCCGGCGCCGTTGTTGCCCACCAGGCCCAGCAGTTCGCCGTCGCCGACGGTGAGCGACTCGATGTCGCAGGCCACGGTCTGGCCGAATGCCTTTTTCAGGTTGTTGACTTGTATCATACAGTTCGTGCCTATTAGCTTATATATAATAATGTGTAGCGCTAAAACAGCATGGTGACAAAGCTCTCGGCTGGCATGTCTATACCAGTCCTTTTCCGTGGCAGTTCTTGAACTTCTTGCCGCTGCCGCAGGGACAGGGGTCGTTGCGGCCGGGCAGCTTGTCCTTGATGATGGGGTTGCGGGGCTGCTGTGCGCGCGTGTCGTTGCGGGCAGCGGCCTGCTGGTTCTTATCCACCAGCTGTTCCTCCTCGGTGGCAGCCTGCTTGTTCTCGGTGTACTGCTGGCGGTCGGTGTGCTGCTCGGGGGCAGCCTCCTGCACCTGCTGGTTCTGCAGCTCGGGAATCTGTGCGCGGGTGAGGATGGTGACCTGGCGGTTGAACATGTCGTTCACCATGTTGTCGAACAGCTTGGCACTCTCCAGCTTGAAGATGAGCAGCGGGTCCTTCTGCTCGTAGCTGGCGTTCTGCACGGAGTGGCGCAGCTCGTCCAGCTCGCGCAGGTTCTCCTTCCATGCCTCGTCTATGATGTGGAGCAGCATCTGCTTCTCAAACTCCTTCACTACCGACTTGCTCTCGGTGTCGTAGGCTTCCTTCAGGTTGCAGGCGATGTTGTACACGCGGCGCCCGTCGGTGATAGGCACGAGTATGCGCTCGTACATGCTGCCCTGCGTCTCGTAGACCTGCTTGATGATGGGCTGTGCCACCTCGCAGATGCGGTCGCAGCGGTGGTTGAAGTGGGCCAGTGCAGCCTGGAAGGCGTTCTCCGTGAGCTCTTCGCGCTGGCGTGTGTCGAGGAACTGTTCCTCGGTGAAGGGCACCTCCATACCGAAGAGGCGTATGAACTCCTCCTTGCAGCCGGTGTAGTCGTTGCGCTCGATGATGGTCGACACGCGGTCCCAGATGGTGTTGGCGATGTCCATGCCGATGCGCTCGCCCATGAGGGCGTGGCGGCGTTTCTCGTAGATGACGGTGCGCTGCTTGTTCATCACGTCGTCGTATTCCAGCAGGCGCTTACGCACGCCGAAGTGGTTCTCCTCCACTTTCTTCTGTGCGCGCTCGATGCTGTTCGAAATCATGCTGCTCTCAATCATGTCGCCCTCCTTGAAGCCCAGGCGATCCATGACGCGTGCTATGCGCTCGCTGGCGAAGAGGCGCATCAGCTTGTCCTCGAGCGATACGAAGAACACCGACGAGCCGGGGTCGCCCTGACGGCCGGCACGACCGCGCAGCTGGCGGTCCACGCGGCGGCTCTCGTGGCGCTCGGTGCCTATGATGGCCAGGCCTCCGGCGGCCTTCACCTCGGGCGACAGCTTGATGTCGGTACCACGGCCGGCCATGTTGGTGGCAATGGTGACGGCACCCAGCAGGCGCTGCTCTTCCTTGACGTCGGTGGGATCGATGGCAGCGAACTTCTTGTCACCGGCAGCCAGCTCCTCGTTGTGGCGCTGGGCCGAAGGCTTGTCGCAGTAGGCGCGCCCGTCGGCGGCCACGTATGCCGTGCCCATCGACGACTGTCCGGCCTGGGCCACGATGTCGGCCTCCTTCTGGTGCAGCTTGGCGTTGAGCACCTGGTGGGGAATCTTGCGCATGGAGAGCATCTTCGAGAGCATCTCGGAAATCTCCACCGACGTGGTGCCCACCAGGCAGGGGCGGCCTGAGGTGCGCATCAGGATGATCTCGTCCATCACGGCGCGGTATTTCTCGCGGGCGGTCTTGTACACGCGGTCGTCCATGTCGTTGCGGGCCACCGGGCGGTTGGTGGGAATCTCCACCACGTCGAGCTTGTAGATGTCCCAGAACTCACCGGCCTCGGTGATGGCGGTACCGGTCATACCGGCCAGCTTGTGGTACATGCGGAAGTAGTTCTGCAGCGTGATGGTGGCGAAGGTCTGTGTGGCAGCCTCCACCTTCACGTGCTCCTTGGCCTCCACGGCCTGGTGCAGTCCGTCGCTCCAGCGGCGGCCCTCCATGATACGTCCCGTCTGCTCGTCGACGATCTTCACCTCGCCGTCGATGACCACGTATTCGTCGTCCTTGTTGAACATGCAGTAGGCCTTCAGCAGCTGCTGCAGGGTGTGCACGCGCTCGCTCTGCACGGCGTAGTGGGCCATCAGCTCGTCCTTCTTGTTCACGCGCTCCTCGTCGGTGAGGCCGGTCTCAGCCTCAAGGGCGGAGAGCTGTGCGGTGATGTCGGGCAGCACGAAGAGGTCCTTGTCGTTCACCTGTCCGGCCAGCCAGGCGGTGCCCTTGTCGGTGAGGTCGCAGCTGTTCAGCTTCTCGTCGACGACGAAGTATAGGGGCTCCACGGC
>DGHX01000096.1:18170-18604 GCA_002392835.1 Prevotella sp. UBA3837
TCGGGCATGCGGCGGTTGTTGTTCTCCATGTAGGTCTCCTCGGTCTTCAGCATGCCGGCCTTGATGCCTTCCTCTGACAGGAACTTGATGAGGGGCTTGTTCTTAGGCAGTGCCTTGTGCGAGCGGTAGAGCGACAGGAAGCCCTCTTCGAGCATCTTCTTGCTCTCCTTGTCCTCCTTGCCCATGTTCTCGCTGATCTTCTGCTTGGCATCGGCCAGGTACTGTGTGGCCAGCTGGCGCTGCACGCCGACGAGCTTCTCCACCAGCGGCTGGTATTCCTCGAACATCTGCACCTCGCCCTTGGGCACGGGTCCGCTGATGATGAGCGGCGTGCGGGCATCGTCGATGAGCACTGAGTCGACCTCGTCGACGATGGCGTAGTTGTGTGCGCGCTGCACCAGGTCGGCGGGCGACGTGGCCATGTTGTCGCGCAG
>DGHX01000096.1:18662-18827 GCA_002392835.1 Prevotella sp. UBA3837
AGTCGAAGCCGAACTCGTTGTTCGTTCCGAAGGTGATGTCGGCCATGTAGGCCTTGCGGCGCTCGGGTGAGTTGGGGCGGTGCTTGTCTATGCAGTCTACGCTGAGTCCGTGGAACATGTAGAGCGGTCCCATCCACTCTGAGTCACGCTTGGCCAGGTAGTCGT
>DGHX01000096.1:18880-33790 GCA_002392835.1 Prevotella sp. UBA3837
AGGTAGTCGTTCACCGTCACCACATGCACGCCGTTGCCGGTCAGTGCATTCAGGAATACGGGCAGCGTGGCCACGAGCGTCTTACCTTCACCTGTTGCCATCTCGGCTATCTTGCCCTGGTGCAGCACGACGCCGCCGAAGAGCTGCACGTCGTAGTGCACCATCTCCCATTTCAGGTCGTTGCCGCCTGCCGTCCAGTGGTTGTGGTAGATGGCCTTGTCGCCGTCGATGGTGATGAAGTCCTTGCGGGGGTCGGCGGCCAGCTCGCGGTCGAAGTCGTTGGCCGTGACGATGGTCTCCTCGTTCTGGGCGAAGCGGCGGGCGGTCTCCTTCACAATGGCGAACACCTCGGGCATCACCTCGTTCAGGGCCGTCTCGTACACTTCGAGCGCCTCTTTCTCCAGCTTGTCTATCTTGGCAAAGATGTCGGCGCGCTCGTCAAGCGGCGTGCCCTCGATGGTTGCCTTCAGTTTTGCAATCTCTTGTTTCTGCTCTGTGGCGGCGGCCTGCACCTGCTGCCTGATTTCCTGTGTGCGTGCTCTCAGAGCGTCGTTGTCGAGTCCCTCTACTTTGGGCGTCTGTGCTTTCACGCGCTCCACGAAAGGCTGTATGAGTTTCATGTCGCGTGAAGACTTGTCGCCGAAGAGCGACTTCAGAATCTTACTTAAGTTCATTTTTTATTTATTGTTTACTGATTTGCTAATAATGCTGTTTTGGGGTGCAAAGTTAGTGATTTTTTATGGAAAACAAGCATAAATCACTGATAATTTGACGTTTCACACCCATAAAACGTCAGAACAAGGGTTCCGATGAGCAGGCGTTGGGCGCCCTGATGCGTATGCACCGTGCAATGGTGGGTGCAATACGGTCGATGGTGACCGGGGTGATGACTCGCTCGGCGCTGATGCCGGCTCCCGCGATGGCAATGGGGAATTGTGTGAAGGATGCCACCGACACTTCGCTCTGCTGGGTGTCCTCGTTCATCACGCGCCAGCCCGGCGACACCTCGATGATGATGTCGCCGCAGCGCTGCGGATGGAAGGCGTTGCGCGTCTTCTCGCTCTGTGCACTTTGGCTGGTGAGCAGCTGCAGCGAGGTGTAGACATGCCTCACGCCGCTCATCATGGCCACTATCTCCTGCGCGCGGCCGGTGGCTTCGCCTATGCTTATCTTTCTGGTTTCCAGCAGCTGGTGGTTCAGGAATATCTGGTTGCGGAAGGTGGTCTCCACGTAGTTGCCCTGCCCCCAGATGGCTCCTAAGTACATGTTCATCAGGTGGGCCGTGCGGCTCATGTAGAAGGTGCCGGTGGGTATGCGGAACGTGTCGTAGTCGGCAGTCTCCACGTCGCTGTAGCCGGTGCTGGTCAGAACGTAGAGCACCTTGTCGCTTCCGATGAAGTGGTCGGTGTATGCTATCAGTCGGCTCAGCTCGCGGTCCAGGCGCATGTAGGTGTCCTGCAGCTCCATCTGACAATCTGTCACACGCTGGTGGCCGTATGTCCCGGCATAGTATGTCAGGTTGAGCAGGTCTGTCACATTGTCGCTGCCCATGGCAGTGCTGCCTATGCAGTGCATGGCCAGGTCGGTGACGTCGCTGTTCACCAGCCCGCTTTCCTTGTAGTTGACGAAGCGGTAGTCGCCCGTGAACTTATGTCGGAAGGGCTTGCCGCTGCTGGTCTGCAGGAAATAGTTGAACGATGCTGAGTAGTCGTCTAACGGCTCCCATACGGTGTGGCCTATCTTCCGGCGCGGCGCCTTCTGGCTGTTGTAGCTCTCGAGCCATGTGGGCACGTTCATCAGGTAGTAGATGGACGAGCACCACTCGCCGTAGACATCGTCGAGCCACAGGGCTGCGTCGGCGGCGTGGCCGGCAGAGAGTACGGCTGCTTCACGGAAAGGGGCGATGGCGTAGACGAGCGATTTTCCGCCTGTAGCCACTTTCAGCTCATCTCCAATGGTCGAGGTTGAAAGTCCTGTAGGTGAGGCAGTTTCGGCTGTTAGCATGCCGGTGTACTTCGGGTCGTCAACGCATCCCACGGGCCTTAGCGTCTCGCGGTTGAGCCACTGGTTGCCCACGATGCTGTTGTAGTAGGGCGTGGTGCCGGTGGTAATGGCGGCAATGGCCGAGGCACGGTCGAGTGGGGCAAAGGTGTAGGAAGCGTTGACGTAGAGCTTTCCCTGACTGAGCAGCCGTTTCAGCCCGCCCTCAGAGTAGAGTGGGGCAAAGGCTTCGAGATAGTCAGAGCGCAGCTGGTCTACGGTAATGTTTACCACCAGCCTCGGTGTGCTACGTAGCTGCTGTGTCTGGCCGTCGGCTTCGCTGTTGAAACCCAGTATGGCCAGCAGGGTGATGTAGAGATATTTATTTGTCATTCCGATGTATCCAGTATCTTAACAGCAAACATAGTGCCACACATTCCATTCCCTCGGCATAGTCCTGCCAGAAGGCTCCGACGAAGAAGATCAGGCAGCAGACGAGGCTGATGGTGAACCAGCGTGTGCGCCGGTGCCTGAGCACTGCGGGAATGAAGAGCAGCGACAGCGGGTTGAGCACCAGCACCTGTAGGTTGGTGCTGGTGGCGGGATGCTCCGAGAAGAACATCAGCGCCAGTAGGCAGCCTGCCAGGCCCGTTACAAGCATGAGCAGGCCGTCGAACCACGCAAATGTGCGCTTCCGCTTCCACTCTGTGAGGGTGATGGCAGCTGTTATTATTAATAATAATAATGTACACGCGAGGGGCGAGAGCGGGAATTCCTTCTCCGCCTGTTGCACGCCTTGCGGCACGTGTACTATGTGTCGCAGCACCAGTGGGCGCTTCACACCCTGGCGGTCGACGGTGGCATGGTCGAAGTCGTAGCTCAGGTATGCAGGCAGAAACTGCTGCTCGCGCTGTGTGGTCTTCCTGTCGGCATTGAAACCCAGCAGCAAGTCATTGCCGAAGGCTGCCCAGGGGTGCCCTTCGGTCAGTTCGTGTATCAGCTGGCGGAAGGTGGGTGCTTCCCCCTGCCGGGGAGCGTAGCTGATGCTGCCTTCCAGGCATTGCTCCAGAATGTTGCGCGGACGCGTGGAGCAATTGTCGTAGAAGTAGTTATATCGGTAGACCGGCGACTCCAGGTTCTTGCCCAGTGCCTGCTGCAGCCGCAGCTTCTCCGTGGCTGTCAGGTCGAGCACCTGTTCCTCCACTTTGCTGCCCCACCGCCGGTAGTAGCGGCACCAGCCTTCCAGGTTGGAGGTGGCCTCCAGCATGTAGTCGGTCTGGCCCATCATGAATCGCCACACGAAATGCGGCTTCCTGTAGTCGAACACCCCGTAGTTGAACACCCATTGCTTGCCGGTGCGCAGGTCGTGCCAGTGCAGGGCCGTATGGCCGTAGAGGCTGTACACCTCGTTGTGTGGCGAGCAGGTGAGCAGCCCCACCTCAATGCTGTCCATGCTGGCCAGCGCCGTTTCCTGTGCAGGGGCTGGCCGGCTCCATATAAGTGCTGTGGCAAGGACGAAAAATGTCCTAAAAATGTTTTCAAAACGTTTCACGATGCAAAATTACGCTATATTTTCCACTTTCAGTGCATTTAGTTCGATTTTTTTTAATAATTTTGCAGGCTGAAATACAGATTAAGAATGAAAAGACTTCTTATTGGCGGCCTTCTGGCTGCTGTCAGTAGCATAGGCATCACTGCTCAGAACACGTCGCAGAGCAGCACCATATCGCCCTACAGTCAGTATGGCTTCGGCATATTGGCCGACCAGTCGCAGGCTTTCAGCCGAGGCATGAACGGCGTGGGGCTGGCCCTGCGCAATGGCATGCTGGTCAATACGCTGAACCCAGCATCCTATTCAGCCGTCGACTCGCTGACCATGCTGTTCGACATGGGCCTGTCGGGACGCTTCACTAATTTCAAGGAGGCCGGCGTCAGCGTCAACACCCGCAGCGCTTCCTTCGACTATGCCGTGGGTTTGTTCCGCATGCGCCGCAACCTGGGTGTCAGCTTCGGCCTGTTGCCTTATAGCGATGTGGGCTATTCCTACACCACTTCCACCTATCTCAATTCGTCAATAGGTTCCATATCTGAATTGCACAGCGGTTCCGGCGGCTTGCACCAGGCTTTCGTCGGCGTGGGCTGGCGTCCGCTGAAGCCCCTGTCCATTGGCTTCAACATTGCCTATCTGTGGGGAACCTACAAGCGCAGCGTCAGCTCTGTGGGCACTTCCATCGTCAACTCGCTGTCGAAGAGCTACGAGGCCAGCGTCAGCAACTATCTGCTTGACTTCGGCCTGCAGTGGCAGCAGCCCCTGAGCCGTACCGAGCGGCTGACGCTGGGAGCCACCGTCGGCGTGGGCCATAAGCTCAATGCCGACCCCACGTGCTCCATCGTGAATACCAATTCGCTGACAAGCCTGCCCGACACGACCTTGCTGACGGCCCACAACGCCCTGGAGCTGCCGATGAGCTATGGGGTGGGGCTGGCGTGGACCCATGCCGACAAGCTGACCGTCGCTGCCGACGTGACCTTGCAGAAGTGGGGCAGCGTCAGCTATCCCAGCTATGAGGAGCATACCAACAGCTACGCCTCGCGCAGCAACCTCTTTACCGACCGTACCCGCTATGGCGTGGGGCTCGACTATGTACCCAATCCGCTCGACCAGCGCAGCTATCTGAAGCATGTCCACTATAGGCTCGGAGCCTCGTACACCACTCCCTACTACAAGGTGAACGGCGTTGACGGCCCCAGCGAGCTGAGTGTCAGCGCAGGTCTCGGCATTCCCCTGTTGCGCAGCAGGTCGGAGCTGAACCTCAGTGCACAGTGGGTGCACTCGTCGGCCGACGGGCTCATCACCGACAATACTTTCCGCGTCAGCGTCGGTCTCACTTTCAATGAGCGCTGGTTTGCCAAGTTCAGAATTGAGTAAGAAGTGATGAGTGATAAATGTTGAGTGATAAGTGATGAGTGATAAATGATGAGTGAAAAGCTGATATCCCTGTTGCGTGTGGTGGTGCCTCTGGCACTTATCACATATCACTTGTCACTCCTCACTTCTTGTGCCGAGGCCCAGGAGCATACGGCGCCCGCCGTTAACCCCGAGGACTCGGTGTCGGTGATGACCACCTACGGTGTGAACACGCTCATCAGCGACTCTGGTGTCATCAAGTACCGCATCGTCACTGAGCGTTGGGACGTGAACACCGTGCGACAGCCCTCGCGCTGGGAGTTCATGAAAGGCATCTTCTTCGAGCAGTTCGACGAGCAGTTCCACGTGCAGGCCTACATCCAGGCCGACACAGCCTGGTATTTCGACAAGCAGCGGCTGTGGAAGCTGCGCGGGCGCGTGAACATTCGCAATGTGAAGGGACTCATCTATACCAGCGAGGAACTCTACTGGGACGGCATCCGCCACGAGTTCTACTCCACCGTGTTCTCGCGTGTCGTCACGCCCGAGCGCACCATGGAGGGCACCTATTTCCGCAGCGACGAGAAGATGGAACACTACATGGTAACCAACTCCAAGGGGTCGTTCCTGGCTTCCGACATGGACGACGAGGAGGAGGAACCGGCCACCACCGACACCTCGGAAGCCACGCCCGAGCAGGAGTACGGACGGCCGGCTCCGGAGAAACGCCGCAAGTATTAACCGGCTGTCAGTGAGAATATGTAATACCGTTATACCGAAAACCCGTTATCCCGAAATATCGTAATACCGTAATACCGAAATTCCGAAAAAAAAGTAACCCCCGATGGCACCGCTCATTATAGGTCTTATCATCACCATGGTCTTCTCCGCCTTCTTCTCAGGCATGGAGATTGCCTTCGTGTCGAGCAACCGCCTGCTGGCCGAGGTCTCTCGCGAGAAAGGCGGCCCCTCGCAGTATGCCATAGACCTGTTCTATCGCCACCCCAGCAACTTCGTCAGCACCATGCTTGTCGGCAACAACATCGCGCTGGTGCTCTACGGCATCCTCTTCGCCGACATCTTCGAC
Source organism: Prevotella sp. UBA3837 (assembly GCA_002392835.1). GTDB lineage: Bacteria > Bacteroidota > Bacteroidia > Bacteroidales > Bacteroidaceae > Prevotella. The sequence continues at coordinate 24,856 of DGHX01000096.1, forward strand.
CAGACGCTGTTCCATTCGCTCGACGATGCCAGCCGCGTCCTGGCCGACACGCTGCTTTCCACGCTCATCGTACTTTTTACCGGAGAGTTCCTTCCAAAGACCATTTTCAAGTCGAACGCCAACGGCATGCTCACCTTCTTTGCCATCCCTGCCCTTGTGTGCTACTGGTTGCTGTGGCCCATAGCACGCTTTGCCACCCTGCTCTCCAAGGGGTTGCTGCGCCTGGTGGGCATCAGGATGGACAAGGAGAGCGACGGGCACGAATTCACCAAGGTTGACCTCGACTACTTAGTGCAGAGCAGCATCGACAACGCCGGCGATGGCAAGGAGATTGACGAGGAGGTGAAAATCTTCCAGAACGCCCTGGAATTCAGCGAGACGAAGGTCCGCGACTGCATGGTGCCCCGCACCGAGATCGACGCTGTCGAGGACACCGCCACCATCGACGAGTTGAAGCAGCGATTCATAGAGAGCGGCCACTCGAAGGTCGTCGTCTTCCACGATGACATTGACCACATCGTGGGCTACATACACTCTCAGGAGATGTTCCGGCAACCCGATGACTGGCGCAAGCAGATACGCCCCATCACCTTCGTGCCCGAGACCATGCTTGCCAGCCGCATGATGCAGACCCTGCTGCAGCAGAAGAAGTCGCTCGGCATCGTCGTCGACGAGTTCGGGGGCACCAGCGGGCTCATAGCCCTCGAGGACATCGTAGAGGAAATATTCGGCGACATCGAGGACGAGCACGACTCGGTGAACTATGTGGCCAAGCGCCTCGACAACAACGAATACCTGCTCTCGGCTCGGTTGGAGATAGAGAAAGTCAACGAGCTCTTCGGCCTCAGTCTGCCCGAAAGCGATGAGTACATGACCGTCGGCGGATACATACTGCACGAGTATCAGAGTTTCCCAAAACTCAACGAGGTGGTGAAAATTGGGCCCTATGAGTTCAAAATTGTCAAGAATACAGCCACGAAAATAGAGCTTGTGCGCCTAAAAGTCAAAGAAAGTGAGAATTTTTCGTGAAAACATGCCGTTGTTTCACGCAAAATTTGTAATTTTGCAGGCTGAAACGAAAAATAGAGAAAACTGAAATAACAAAAATAACAAAAAACAAAACAATTAAATGGCAGCAATTGGAAAAATCAGAAGCTGGGGACCATGGCTGGTAGGCATTATCGGCCTGGCATTGTTCGGCTTCATTGCGACAGACTTTACACGCTCGTGCGAGACCTCCAGCAATCAGGCTCGCCAGCAAGTAGGTGAGGTGATGGGCACGAAACTGTCCATCCAGGACTATCAGTCGAAGATTGAGGAACTGAAGAATGTGCTCAAGTTCCTCGGTCAGGACGGAAACGAAGACTTCCTCCGCGAGTATGCGTGGAGCGACTACGTGCGCAACGCCATCGTTCAGGCCGAGGCCAAGAAGCTGGGCCTGGGGGTCACCGAAGAAGAGAAGAAGAACGTGCTGCAGCAGGGCACACACCCCGTGCTGCGCAACCTGCCCCTGATGCGTGAGTTCTTCAACCAGCAGACTGGTCAGTTCGACTATAACAACGTGCAGCAGATCTACAACATGCTGCAGCAGCAGTCGCCCGACCAGTTCCAGGAGTTCGAACGCTACTGGAAGACCGTCGAGAACATGCTCGGCGAGCAGCTCCTCATGGAGAAATACGTATCGCTGCTACAGGGCTGCATGCTCACCAACGAGGCTTCGGCCCAGATTGCTTTCGACGGTACCAACAACGACACGCAGATTCTGCTCGCCATGATGCCCTATACCAGCATCGACGAGAGCAGCATCACCATCGACGACAAGGACCTCAAGGCCAAGTACGACGAGAAGAAGGAAATGTTCAAGTGGAACACCGAGACGCGCGACATCAGCTACGTGGTGTGCTACGTCACTCCGTCGGCTGCCGACAGTGCCGCCCTGCGCGAGAACCTGGCCGAGGCTGCACAGCAGCTGAAGGCCGACAGCATGAGCGTGGCCGACATCGTGGGCTCGCACCACAGCACCATCGCCTACCGCGAGGGAATGCCCTACAACGCCGACGGCCTGAAGCGCATATCGCAGCAGCTCTTCAACGCACTCGACACCATGGCCGAGAAGCAGGTCACCACAACCATCATGCAGGGTAACAACATGATGGTGGCCCGCCTGAACCGCCGCTTTGTCGATGTCGACTCCATCAGCTTCCGCCTCATCGGCGTGCCCGGCACCAGCATTGACGACATGCAGCAGCGTGCCGACAGCCTCATTGCCGTCATCAAGGGCGGACAGAGCGTTGACTCGGTGGCCAAGAACCTCGGACAGAATGTGCAGGAGCAGTGGCTCAGCGCCAATATGTACCAGGGCAGCGAGACCGTCGATCCCGACCTGCAGAGCCTCTACAACCTGCTTCATGGCTCAGCCGTGGGCGAGGCTAAGAAGCTCAACCTCGGCGGTGGCGTAGCCGTGTGCGTGGCAGGCGAGCGCCGCCAGCCCGTGAAGCTCTACGACGTGACCATCGTCAACAACGAGATTCGCTTCTCCACTGAGACCGAGGAGAACACCTACAACCGCTTCAGCCAGTTCGTCAGCGAGTGCAAGAGTGCTGCTGACTTCGAGAAGAACGCTCCCGCCAACAACTACATGGTCATGCAGCAGAGCCACCTGCTCAGCTCGGCCTATAACATCGGCCAGGGCCAGCAGCTCGAGAACACCCGCGACGCCGTGAAGTGGGTCTTCAACAGCGCCAACGAGGGCAGCATCAGCGAAATCTTCCGTAACAGCGCCGAGGGCCGCTTCCTGGCCGTCGCCGTGACGAAGATTCACCCCGTGGGCTATCTCGACCAGCAGAGCGTGACCGACTACCTGCGTGCCGAGGTGCTGAAGGACAAGCGTGCCGAGCTGCTCGTGCAGAAGCTGGCCGGTGCCAAGAACGTGGCCGAGGCCGTGGCTAAGGGCGCCGACTCGCTCACCATCAGCCGCATCAACTTCCCCCAGCGCGTCAACGTGCGTGGCCTGCAGGAGGCTGGACTCAGCGGAGCCGTGGCTGCCACACCGGTCGGACAGAGCTCGAAGCAGGTGGTGAAGGGCACCAACGGCGTGTTCCTCTTCGACGTGGTGTCGCGTACACAGCGTGAGGGAACCACCTTCGACCGTCGCTCGCAGGAGGGACAGCTCATGCGCAACCTGGTGAACGCCATCACTCCTTCGCAGTACAACCGCTATACCGGCATCTTCGACGTGCTCTACGACAAGGCAAAGGTCAGCGACAAGCGCTACCAGTTCTAATCTTGTCCTGCGCCACGTCCGCGTGGAAAGTACTTCTCACCGAGGCCACCTCCTTTCACCAGGGGGTGGCCTCGGTCGTATAGCATGTTTGGAGTGAGAGGGGATATAGTTGCCTTTCGTAATTTATAGAACATGCCTTAAGAGATCGCTTAGATATATGTCGTGTAGTGTGCTGAATATGGAATTGTGCGCACAAAGGTAACTGTTCTCGCCAGACGCTGCGGGCGTTTAACATGAAATTAACCATAAGTGCAGGGATTTTAACATGAAGCCTTATTGCCATGACTGTTCAGTAAAAAGAGCAATTCAAGTTGTTTTGCTAAAAAAGTGGGCCGCCTGTGAAAAAAAGTGGGCCACCTGTGAAAAAAAGTGGGCCGCCTGTGAAAAAAAGTGAGCCGCTTATGAAAACACGAAGTCCTTTACGCGCGCGTGAGGATAAATACGCTACACTCCCTACACCTAAACTCATTATCAGGAGTTTGCGGTTTATCCAGCTTTGCCAGTGACCCGCTTTTTTTTGTCCCAGGCCCTGGGACGAAATTCAGTGACCCGCTTTTTTTTGTCCCAGGCCCTGGGACAAAAATTTGTGCAGTGGTTTTTGCAGCCGCGAGCCGCCTGATGTCACTATATAGGTGTAGGGAGTGTTGCGTCTTTGTCCTCGCGCGCGCGTAAAGAGACAGCAGTTACCAGTTAGCCTCGCAATAGTTAAAAAAATGCAACGCACCGCCACTTTTCCCCCTTCTTCCTTTTGCATGTTCCAAATATTTAGTACCTTTGCACCCGCAAAAAAAATTCGACGAGGTGTAGCGCAGTTGGTAGCGTTCCTGGTTTGGGACCAGGATGTCGCAGGTTCGAGTCCTGTCACCTCGACCAAAGGCGACAATCGGTTAATATCGGTTGTCGCTTTTTCTATTCCATCCTTGCAACTGCTTGAAAACAAACGAAATGTCTTAAACACCTCATTCTCTGTTTCGGTTCGATAATCATCTGTGTTCTTATCGAAGTAAATCCCGCTCGGAAACAGCAAATTTTGCAGTTTTTGCCTACTTGCGAAATCTCCATTTTTCCACAAAGTGCCTAAATTACAAGACATTGCGATGGCTTGGTCTATGAATTTCTGAAGGTTCGATAGATTTTTGTCGGCTTCTGTCAGTGCTTCTCGCTCTGCCACTTTCTTTGCGCCGGAGATTTTCTCGGCAAACTCCTTAATAACCACATAACCCATACGACTTGCATATTCTCGGAGGTCGTTTAACTGCCTGTCATAGTCTTGGCCGTTAGTGCTAACTCTTGCGTAAATCACTGCTGTTATATTCTTCTTTTCCATTGTCTTGATATTTTATGTTATCTTTTCAGTTGCAAATATACAACAAAAATCAATGTCAACCAAATTATTTAGATATTTTCTCTCATTTTTCTTTAAAATAATTGATATTTCAAGTTATTTTCGTATCTTTGCACCCCAAAAAGAATATATATGGAAAATAACTTGAGTCAATCAGTAAGAATGCTTTGCCGAAAGCAAGGTATCACTATGCGACAATTAGCAGAAAAAATGCAAATTGCGCCGGAGAGTTTAAGCAGGGCAATTAACGGAAATCCTCAACTCTCCACCATTCAAAGCATAGCAAGCAATCTGAATGTAAAGGTTGCCGACCTATTCAATATTTCTCTGGGCCAAAGCGACCTAACAGCTATTGTCGTTTGGAGAGGGGAAACACTGGTAACAGACGATATAAACTCACTCCTTGGATTTGTGGCCGAAATAAAAAGTACGCTGCAAAATGAAGATATTATGGAAAACGACATCAACGGACAATACCACGCAAAATAAAAAGACCGACTATTACTAATCGGTCTTTCTTCTATTTATGTCCAACATTTTCACGAACACCTTCTTGCATTCCTCGAAATAATTCTTTGGAAAATTCTTGGAAGATTCTATTGTCCTCGCTTGTTATTATTTCTCCGAAATATTCATTTTTAGCAGCTTCTTTTAGTTTCTCCCATCCATTGTTTTCATACATGTGAGTGCCAAATTCCAAGCCCCACTCATGACCTGTATTATATCCAATTTCAATTATTTCTTTTTCAGTCTTCCCATCGGGAGATTTCCATTTTGCTTTACAACTGCATAATGCAAACAACACGATTAGTATAAATGAAAGATTTTTCATCGTTCGCCAATTTTTTGTACTTTATTGATGTGGACTACATATCCCAAAATGTCTGAATTAGATTTTCTTTTTCCAATAATTCCATGTATTTTTCACACAACGGATTATCCCATGACTCACTATTTCTTATATGTTCTTTATACGACCCATTTTCATCATACAAAACAACATCTGCGTTTTTGCCTGTCATGACTACTGCAACATTTCCATTATCATAATAGCCTATGAATGAAACAGGAAAGCCACTATAAACTTCTGTAGCTGCCGTCTTCCCGTCTTTAGACCATACTTTTCCTGAAAAAGGCTTACCTTTATAAAGAACGCTACAACCATGATGTGGCCATTCGCTGCCTTCTGGACCTTCTGCTCCATTGAGGATTTTTCCTTTTCCTGTGGCAATTTGAACATCGTTAATAGTGATTCTTTTTTCGTCTATGCCCTCTGTTCCATTCTCGCTTCCACATGACGAAAAGCTAATTGCGGCTACTAATGCCATTAAAAACCATTTATTTTTCATATTTGAAGGTTTGGGCATCTGTGACCCTGCGATGCTGGTTGTTATTAAAGTTAAGTAGGCATACAAGAAAAGCGGAGTCACCATTTGCCTATACTGCCTTGTGGGGCTTGGACTCCCTGAAATCACAGAATAGGAAAGTTTACTCCGCCTGGCAGTATATCGCATTAGATACGATTACACACCAAGAGAGCGTTTCCCACTTTCTGATGATTTCATTGGCAGTTGCCAACAGGTGAAGTGTCCAAGTTCACAAGTTCAGAAAAGCGAAAATGCGCTATCTAATATGTCTGTCAAAAGCCTATTACGGCAATATGACGATGCAAAGGTAATCAAAATTTCTGTAAGTCCATCAAGTTACTGGTGTAAACTTGACTTTTGATGCTAATTTTCTTTATTTAGGACATCTCGAACTATCAAAACTGACTCAAATTAACCTTTTATGAAATTAACGACCTTCTCAAAATCTCGTATAAAGTTCGATAAATCGTCAGCACTCCCGACCGCCTTCAATGATAAAACCGCTGATTCATGCAGGATCAGCGGTTTTTAATGTCTCTTCACCCTGGCGAAGAGCAGCCCCAGCAGTACTGCAGTGCCAAGTGTCAATTAGGTTGTTAGGTCGTGGGGGAGGACTTGCTTTTCATGCAGTAAAGTGCTGAAGCGGCACATGGTGGGACCGTAAGTTTTCTGCTGATTTCTTTTGCTGATTCAAAGAAAAGTATTACCTTTGCGCCAACAAAGCCCGCACGCATGAGGCATGATGCCCCGTCGTAGGCAGCGTATAGCGCCGTGTGGGCCTGTCGGTTGAAAATAAAAAAGTATTAGCATCATGAAAAGTTTTGGATCAAAGCCTTGGATTCTTCCACAACCCGTACTGATTATCGGTACTTACGACAAAGACGGAAAGCCTAATGCCATGAACGCTGCCTGGGGTGGCCAGTGGGACATGCACGAGATTATGATCTCATTGAGTTCGCATCAGACTACCGACAACCTTGCCGTGAATCCTGAGTTCACCGTCACCTTCGGCACTGCCGCTACGCTGGTGGCCTCCGACTATGTGGGCATCGTCAGTGGCAGGAACACCGCTGACAAGATGGAGAAGACGGGCTGGACCATTGAAAAGGCTCCCAACGTCAATGCCCCTGTGTTCCGTGAGTTCCCGATGACACTGGAATGCCGCGTAAAGCGTAAGATCGACGAAAGCGAGACAGGCTATTACCTCGTGGCCGAAATAGTGAACGTCCTCTGTGACGAGAAGTATCTGGACAAGGATGGCAATCCTGACGTGGAGTCGATGGCTCTTATTACCTATGACCCTGTTCGTCACACCTATATCCGTTTGGGCGTAACAGAAGGGAAGGCCTTCTCTGACGGTAAGCAGTTGAAGTGAGAAAGCTTTGCCACTACATTTCCGAATACATGGGGCTGCTGGTGCTTGCTGCCGCATTGCTGGCACTGGCCTTCCCCTCCTTGTTGCAGGGCATACGCCCCACGGTCATCAACTACCTGCTGGGTGTGGTGATGTTCGGTATGGGGCTGACGCTCAACCTGCACGACTTCAAAGTAGTGTTCAGCCATCCGCGTGATGTGCTGGCGGGCTGTCTGGCGCAGTTCACCGTCATGCCTCTGCTTGCCCTGGTGCTGTCGTGGCTGTTCCGGCTCGACGAGGCCCTGGCCCTTGGCGTGGTGCTGGTGGGCTGCTGTCCCGGCGGCACTGCTTCAAATGTGATTACCTATCTGGCAAAGGGTGACCTGGCCCTATCGGTAGGAATGACCGGCGTCTCAACCTTGCTGGCTCCGTTGCTGACACCGCTGCTGACTTGGGCGTTGGCAGGGAAGAGCGTCGACGTGGATGTGGCAAGCATGTTCCTGAGCATCCTCTGGGTGGTGATACTTCCGATAGTCGCGGGGTTTGTGGTGAAATGGATGTGGCCACGGTTCACCGAGAGGGCTACCGACTATCTTCCTGCCTTCTCATCGGTAGCCATAGCCAGCATCGTAGCTATCATCATCGCTGCAAATGCCGACAAGCTGCTGACGGGCGGACTCGTCATCGGCCTGGTGGTCATGCTTCATAATGTGTGCGGGCTGGGCCTTGGCTATCTGATAGGACGGCTGCTCGGCTTGTCTGAACCGAAGAAGCGGGCCATCTCCATCGAGGTGGGGATGCAGAACTCAGGGCTGGCAAGCAGCCTGGCGACCATACATTTCGCGGCCTATCCGCTGGCCACCATCCCCGGTGCCCTGTTCAGCGTGTGGCACAATCTGTCGGGTGCAGCTGTCGCCTATCTTTATAGGAAACGGGCGTGACAATACGGGGGCGTATCGCTACTTCTTGCGCTGGTTGTCGAAGAACTGGCGTGGGGTCATGCCCGTTGTGTTCTTGAACATCCGGGTGAAGTGCTGTGGGTACTCAAAGCCCAGCTCTTCGGCCACCTGCATGATGGTCTTGCCGCTGAGGATGAGATTCTTGGCCCGCATAATCACAAAATGGCGTATGTAGTCCTTCGGGCTCTCGCCAAGGGCATCGCGGATGATGTCGCCAAAGTACCCAGGTGAAAGACACAACTCGCCGGCGCAGTATTTCACGGTGGGCAGCCCGTTGCCCTTTTGCTTGCCGTGTGTGTAGTAATCGGTCAGCACCTGCTGGAACTGGCTTAGGATGTCGCTGCCCTGAGCGTTCATCTCGTTGAACTGCCGGAAATGGAAGCGGTTGCAATAGTCGAGGATGAGCAGAATGTAGTTCCTGATAATGTCATTGTGCCCAAATGCCTGCGACTGCGTGTCCAGCTCCTGCTGCAGGTGCGCCAGCAGCTGGGTCAGTATGTCCTTCTCCGCCTGAGTCAGTATCAGTGCCTCGTTTGAATGGTAGGAGAAGAAGTGGTAGGTGCCGATCTTCTGTTCTATGACCGAACCCTGTATGAAATCGTGGTCGAACAGCAGCACCCAGCCGTG
>DGHX01000172.1:0-29395 GCA_002392835.1 Prevotella sp. UBA3837
GCACGGCGTGAACAGCCGGCAGGAAGGGCTCGATGCGGCCGTCGAAGGCGTCGAGGCTCATGGCTGCTATGCGGTCGGCCCAGTTGCTCAGCCGCTCGGCCTCAAGCAGGCACCACACGGCATGAGCGCTCATGTTCTGAGTGCCGTTCAGCAGCGCCAGACCTTCCTTCGAGGCCAGCTCAATGGGCTTCCAGCGCTTCTTGTGGCACAGCTCGGCACCGCTGATCACCTTGCCCTGATACTCCACCTCGCCCAGGCCTATCAGCGGCAGGCTCATGTGGGCCAGAGGAACCAGGTCACCGCTGGCACCCAGCGACCCCTGGCGGTACACCACGGGCAGCACGTCGTTGTTGAAGAACTGTACCAGCCGCTGCACCGTGTCGAGCTTGCAGCCGCTGTAGCCGTAGCTCAGCGACTGTATCTTCAGCAGCAGCATAATTTTCACAATGTCATTGCTCACGCGCTCGCCGACGCCACAGGCATGGCTCTTGATGAGGTTCACCTGCAGCTGCGACAGCTGGTCCTTGCCGATGCTGACGTTGCACAGCGACCCGAAGCCCGTCGTCACGCCGTACACAGGGGCACCGTTCTGGCTGATTTTCTTGTCCAGATACTGTCGGCAGCGGCGTATGCGCTGGCGGGCGTCGTCGCTCAACTCCAGCTTCTCGCCGTTACGGATAATTTCGCCGATGCGCTCTATCGTCAAGTGCTCGGCCGAGATGTAATGTGTTGCCATATATTAGTTCTAAAGATATTATTTCCCGGAGTGTTATGCCAGGATGCCGTTATGCCCTATCTCCAGTCATCGCCGTCGTCCTGGGCCTCCACGCGGTCCTCCACGTCGTCGGGCAGCTGCCAGAAGAAGTCGATGCCGGTGCGCCGCTCCACTTCGTCGATGCTCACCGTCTGCTCACGCCAGGGCTGGCGCCGCCCGTGGTTTCCGAAGATGAAGCCGATGGCCGCAGGCTGGGGTTTTTCGCGGTACACCACCTTGAAGAAGGCACTCGGCACCGTCACCTTGTTGCGGCCTATCTGGCGGGGGTTCTCTTCCTCGAACAGCGGGCCGCAGACGATGGTCAGCTCGCCGTAGCGGCGCGCCCACGTGCGGCACTGCATCTCCAGGTCGTTCCAGTCCTCCTTGTTCAGCCCGTGGTTCTGCGGACAGATGTTCGTCATCAGGAACGACTCCGTCATGGCCTGTGCGCTCCATTTGTTGTCGCCCGCAGGGCACATGTGGCCGCGGTCCAGCCGGCTGTTGTAGTAGTCCTGGTACGTAGCCCGTGGCTCCGGCACGTCCAGGTCTTCCTCGAAGCGTTCCTCGTCGCGCAGCTCCCGGCCGTAGGTATGTTCTTTCGTCAGTGTCCACGCCACCCAGTTCGGGCACCGTGTCCGTTTGTTATAGCTCGTCACATAGCCCGTGCGCCGCAGCATCGTCTCGCTGATGCCGCGCCCCACACGCTGCCGCAGCAGGTCGGCAGCATCGCCGCCCCCTGTTTCGCTGCGGCCCGTGCCCCTCCTCTCAGCCTGTTGGCCGTCGGCGGTTTTCCCGCCGGTCGTGGTGCCCCTCCTCTCAGCCTGTTGGCTGTCGGCGATTATCCCGCCGACCGTGGCACCCCTCCTCTCAGCCTGTTGGCTGTCGGCGGTTTTCCCGCCGACCGTGGTGCCCGTTCCGCCGTTCCACCCCGGCTGCTGCATGAACGTCTCGGCCGGAGCCGTTTCTTCGCCGCTCCGCTGGCGGCAGCCCGTAGTGCCTGCAAGCATGGCCATGGCGGCCAGCGCCGCCATCACTGTCATTCTCTTTACTATCATGGCTGCAAAGGTAACACTTTTTTCCCACTTACGCTTCTTTTTTCCGAAAAATATTCATTTTCGCCCCTCTCCGCTTGCACAACTGACAAAGAAATAGTATCTTTGCACGCTGAAATGGCACGTATCATACTCATCACCGGCGGACAGCGTTCAGGAAAGAGCGAAGAGGCCGAGCGCAGGGCGCTCGCCCTCTCCCCCACCCCAGTCTACATCGCCACCGCCCATATCTGGGACGACGAGTTCCGCCGCCGCGTGGCCCTGCACCAGCAGCGCCGAGGCCCGCAATGGACCAACATCGAGGAGGAGCGCACACTCAGCAGCCACCACCTTGAAGGCCGCGTAGTCCTCGTCGACTGCGTCACCCTCTGGCTCACCAACCTCTTCTTCGACACCCAAGACGCCGAACAGGCCCTCGCCACCGCCAAGGCCGACTTCGACCGTCTCGCCGACACTCCCGGCGCCACCATCATCCTCGTCACCAACGAGATAGGCCTCGGAGGCACCAGCGAGAACGCCCTCCAGCGCCACTTCACCGACCTGCAGGGATGGATGAACCAGCACATAGCCCGCCGCGCCGACGAGGTGGTCCTCATGGTCAGCGGCATCCCGCTGACCATCAAGCCCGCCCCCACCCCCAACCAATCTTCCTCCCCCCAATGAACACATTCCACATATCCCCCCTCGACCGCTCCCTTCAGCCCGACATCCAGGCGAAGATCGACAACTTGAACAAGCCCCTCGGCTCCCTCGGCACCCTTGAGTCGCTGGCCCTGCAGATCTGCCTCGTCCAGCAGACCCTCTCCCCCGTCCTTCGCCACCCTTGTCACCTCCTCCTTGGCGGCGACCACGGCATAGAGCGCGAGGGTGTCAGTGCCACGCCCCGCGAGGTCACCTGGCAGCAGATGGTGAACTTCACCCGTGGCGGCGGTGGTGTAAACATGTTCTGCCGTCAGCACGGCTTCCACCTCCGCATCGTCGATATGGGCGTCGACCACGACCTCTCCCCCTTCTACCCCGCCCCCGGTCGGTTGCCGGCGGTTTCCCCGTCGGCCCCCGCTTATCCCCTCCCCATCCTCAACCGGAAAATAGCCCCCGGCACCCATAACTTCCTCCACGGCCCCGCCATGACCGACGAAGAATTCTCCCGCGCCATCGACGCCGGAGCCGCCCTCGCAGACGACTGCCACCGCGAAGGTTCGAACATCATCTGCATCGGCGAGATGGGCGCCGCCAACACCTCGCCCTCCAGCATCTGGATGAGCCTGCTCTGCGATATCCCCCTCGACGAATGCATCGGCGCAGGCAGCGGCCTCAACGACGAGGCCATCGTCCACAAGCGAGACGTCCTCCGCCAGGCCCTCGACAACTTTTTAAAGTGGAAAGAGGAAAGCGGAAAGGGGAAAGAGGAAAGCGGAAAGGGGAAAGAGGAAAGCGGAAAGTGGAAAGAGGAAAGTGGAAAGTGGAAAGAGGCTGCCCTCTCCTATTTCGGAGGCTTTGAGATGGTGGGCGCCATCGGTGCCATGCTCCGCGCCGCCGAGCTGCGCATGCTCATCATGGTCGATGGCTTCATCATGACCGCCTGCGCCCTCGCCGCCGTCCATCTCCATCCCGCCTGCCGCGGCTACATGATCTTCGGCCACTGCGGCGACGAGAGCGGCCACCGGCGGATGCTGCAATTCCTGAACGCACAGCCCCTGCTCACCCTCGGCCTCCGACTCGGCGAGGGCACCGGCGCCCTCTGCGCCTACCCCATCATAGACAGTGCCGTGCGCATGATAAACGAAATGAACAACTTCCAAGATGCAAGAATCACTAAATACTTCTGACCGCGAGCGATGGTACGACCGCCCCTGGGCGGCCCTGCTCTTCTTCACCCGTCTGCCCCTGTGGCGGTGGCACCAGCCGCCGCGCCGCTGCTACCAGTCAGTAGTGGAGTGGTGGCCGCTCGTAGGATGGCTCACCGCTGCCGTCATGGCAGCCACGCTCTACTACGCCAGCCTCGTCCTGCCCTACGGCGTGGCCATACTGCTCGCCATAGCGGCACGGATGCTCCTCACCGGAGCACTCCACGAGGACGGGCTGGCCGACTTCTTCGACGGATTCGGAGGCGGAGGAGGCGACCGGCAGCGCACCCTCGACATCATGAAAGACTCCCACATAGGCACCTACGGTGTACTTGCCCTCATCGTCTATGTGGCCATGCTCTTCTCGCTCCTCCATGCCATGACGCCCCTCACCGCCGCGCTCACCATCCTCGCCGCCGACCCCTTCGCCAAGATGCTCTCGGCGCAGCTGGTCATGATGCTGCCCTACGCACGCAACGAGCAGACGTCGAAGGCACATGTCGTCTACCGGCGCATCGACACCCGTGCAGGCATCCTCCTCGCCATCCAGGGGCTCACGCCCATCGCCCTCTACATCTATTACTACCGCGACGTGCTGCAGTGGGAGTGGCTCATAGCCCTGCCCAGCCTCACCATGTACTTCCTATACCGCCTCATCTGGAGCCGCCTGCGAGGCTACACCGGCGACTGCTGCGGAGCGCTCTTCCTGCTCACCGAGCTGGCCGTCTACCTCGCCGTCAGCATCCATTTCTATTAACCGTTTTATGTTGCACTACTTGCACCGCCGCAGTGCCCGTCGCATCAGCGACGGTCCCCCGCGCATACAGAAAAAAAAGTTGCACTACTTGCACCGCCACTACCCCTGACTGAGGTTTGAAAATGCGGCCCTCTCATAAAAATCCCAGGGCCTGGGACAAAAAAATGCGGCCCGCTCGTAAAAATCCCAGGGCCTGGGACAAAAAAATGCGGCCCGCTCGTGAAAAAATGCGGGCCTCTCGTGAAAAAATGCGGCCCGCATTTTCAGCAAAACAACTTGTATTGCCGGAAAAGCCGCCGTCCTGCCATCCATCCGGCGTTTCCGTCAGCCACTCAGGTGCAAGTAGTGCAAGAAGTGCAAGTAGTGCAACATATTTTCTGCTTTTATTTCGCGCGCGCGAGGGCCGACCAAAGCAACCGGCGTGTCGCCCATACCTCCGGGCGCCCCTCTCCTTAAAATTAGTCAACGACACCCTAAATTACCTCCCCCCTATAAGTTAACTTACGTTAAACACGTACGAAAAACATGCATTTTCTTTCCGAAAAGAATATACATTAAAAAAAAATTCGTATCTTTGCGAACTAATTGTAAGCAGCAACACTGCAACTACATGTACTGAACATAATACACGCGCGATGCGAAGGAAGAATATGACATCCCACATCTGCCGCGCCGCAAGGCTCCTCCTTGCCGGCATGGCAGGTATTACTGCACAAACGCTCGAAGCACAGACCGTAGCTGCGGGCACCGAGGCTGTGCAGGCCGACACCATCGTCGTCACCAACAGCCGCACGGCACCATGGGCCGTGCGCAACAACCTGCTCTACGACGCCGCCCTCACGCCAAACATCGCCTTCGACCTGCGCACCAGCCGCCACACCAGCCTCGGCATCATGGCTGGCTACCGGCCTTGGCCCACCGACGACAACGTCAGCACCAAGTGGCGCCACCTGCTCGTCATGCCCGAGTTCCGCCACTGGAACGACTCCACCTTCGGCGACAACACCTGGTTCCAGGGCATCAACGCCGTGTGGAGCCACTACAACGCCGCCAACCTCGGATTCCCTGTTGCCACACTATACCCCGCCGTCAAGGACGAGCGCCGACAGGGCGACCTACTTGCCATAGGTGCCAGCATAGGCCACTCATGGCGCATCAGCCGCCTGTTCCGACTCGAGGCAGAGGCAGGGCTCGACATCGGATATACATGGGGCGACCGCTACGAATGCGGGCACTGCGGCACCAAGCTCGGCGACTACGACAACATCTTCCTCCTGCCGAAGCTGGCGCTGAACATCGTCCTCAACCCACGCCGGACCACCACCACACAGCTCGTGAAGCCACTGCCACCCACGCCACCCACGCCACCGGTGCTCGCCTTCCACCTGCTGCCACCGGCCACCGTCAGCGACCTGCTGGCCACCGACAACCCCGTACTCGAAGAGTACGCCAACTACCGACCCTACGACCGCACACGCGTGCTCCGCAAGGAGAAAGGCATGCTCTACGTACACTTCCCCCTCGACAAGTGGGAGCTGCGCCACGACTTCCGCGACAACGGGCCCACCCTCGACCGCATCGTAGACATCACCCGCCAGATCATGGCCGACTCCATGTCTAACGTCCGACTCATACAGATCATAGGCCTCGCCTCCGTAGAAGGCACCGTGCCCCACAACGAGGACCTCTCTGCCAACCGCGCCGCCGCCCTGCGCGACTACATCAAACAACACATACCCGAAGCCACCGACCAGCTCTTCGAGCTCAACGCCGGCGGCGAGGCATGGGCCGAGCTCCGCGACCAGCTGCAGGATGCCATCGGCGAGGAAGACTCTTCACTCTTCACGCTTCACTCTTCACTCAAGGAGGCCCTGGAGATCATCGACGCCGAGCCCGACCTGGCCCGACGCGAGCAGCGCCTGCGCCGCCTCAACGGCGGGCGCACCTACGCCTACATCCGCGACCGCCTGCTCCCCGACCAGCGCAACTCAGGCTACCTGCGCATATACTTCGACCGCGTGCCCGACCGCCGCGCCCAGGCCATCAACGACGCCACACAGCTCATGCAGCAGCAGCGATACGCTGAAGCCCTCAATATATTAAATAATGTACGCGATGACGCGCGCGCGTGGAACGCCCTCGCCGTCTGTCTCTACATGGACCGCCAGTACGACCAGGCCCTCAGCTACTTCCGCCAAGCCGCCGACAACGGCAACGCCGACGCAGCCGAGAACTACAAGGGCCTGAGCGCCTACCTCAAACATCTGCGCCAGTACGAGCAAGCAAAAGCCAAGTACAGCGCCGACTATCCGCAGTAACACTAAAGAAAGCAAACAACAATCATTATTAATCATTTAAATTTCTTTTACAACATGAACAAAACCAAATTCTATGCTTACGCCGGGGCGATAGCCCTGCTGAGCATCGGCTTCACCGCCTGCTCGTCCGAGGACGAGGTGGTGAACAGCCCGAACTACGACGCAGCGACCAATTCGGTGAAGACCACTTTCGTCATCAACATCGCTACTGGTTCTACCCCCACACGCTCGTCAGCTGCAACAGCCCAGTACGTAGCTACAGGAACTCCTACCTTCAGAGGAATGGAGGAGATGAACCTGTTTACCTTTACAGACCGTCCCTACAATCAAGATTTCACATCAGGTAATCACTATGCCTTAGGATCACTTGGCACTAATGCCATTGGTAACAGTGATGATCTTCCCTCCAATCGCTTCTACAACCTGTTCTTCCCCCTGAACACCAACAACATGCTGTTCTACGGAAAGGCTCTTAAAAATGGCACAGACAAGGAACAAGGTAAGATTACGTGGACGATGGGCGAAACGAAAGATGCCACAAGCTTTGCTTTGGCTCCGCGCCTCGACGGCACCACCTACACAGCGACTATATTCCAGAACCGTGCTACCGTGATTGCCGCCATCATGAATGTCATTTGCGCTGCTCAATACACTAATGAAGGAACGACAACCACATGGAAGTCAACATTACAGAATGAAGACCCCATGTATCAGTCGCTAAAGGTCGCTTATCAGCGTTTGACTACCGTTGGGGCTAACGAATTACGCTTAGGATCAGGTTATGCTGTCTTTGCACTCTTGAGCAAATTGAAATCTGCAATGAATGACATAGGCGGCAACACTGCTATGCCAATGATTGTCCGTGGCTTAGCCAACAATATTGCTGAGCGTATCGGCTACTTCCTTACAGATTCTGACTGGCGCACTCCTTCAGCCATGGCAGAACATCTCGACGGAGAAGCAAGAACAATCGCAGCCAGTCTCGCAGAGGGTGACATCAAGGGTTTCCCAGAGAACATGGGCATGCCCGCCGGCTCGGCACAAATGACTTGTAATCTCGCTGCTGACGGAACAGCAACTTTTGGCTACACCTATGAGCCTGCAGCCATAAAGGGCGGCGCAGTCAGCATCAGTAAGATTATGTTCCCTGCAGAGCTTACCTACTGGTCATGCAGCCCCATCAATGTTAGCGACGAGGATGTTCCTACGGCCGACTACCCCAAGACAACGTCTACATGGGATGCTGCTACATGGACTGGACACGTATGGACTAAGAAAGGAAAGATTCTTTCCAGCACACAGTCTGTTGCCATGACCAACAACATCCACTATGGCACTGCCCTGCTGCAGACCTCTGTCGGATATGCTGCTGATGCCTTCAATGGTTCTAAGATCGAGCTGGAGGATAACCGCAAAGCGCTCCACGCCGACTCTCCAGATGAGACAAACCAGATGGTTGAAGTTGCTGCAGCATCTAAGTTGACGCTCACTGGTGTACTCATTGGCGGACAGCCTTCGACCATGGGCTGGAACTGGGTTCGCAAGTCTACTACCGACGCTTTCGACAACATTATCTACGACAATAGTGTCGCTGGTGGAAGTGCTGTGAATATCCCCATCACCTCAGGTTCTTATTCCGATCCCAACTACACCGTTGTATTCGACAACTACGACAGCAGCAAGGGTACAGATGGACAGAACAATGTCCTCATAGCTCTTGAGTTCATGAACGCAACAGGAACCGACTTCTGGGGAGCTGACAATCTCATTCCCAACAACAGCCACTTCTATCTTGTGGGCGAGCTGAAACTTGACGAGACTTCACGCGCTGCCATCACGGCTAACTACCCCGTTAACACCGATGGCGACGGATACCGCTGCCCGCCTGTTGACGCTGACGGAAAGAATGTTGTGACTCCTCGCATCTTCACGCAGGACTTCGTCACAATTGCCAAGTTCAAGCTGTCAAAGGACGCTCTTCAGAAGGCATACGCCACCGTGCCCGACCTGCAGGCAACCCAAATCCGCTTCGGTCTGTCGGTTGACCTGATGTGGAGGAGTGGTGCCACGTTTGAAATAGAACTCTAACACCTTCATCAGCATAAAGGGGCGCGGACATCGCGCCGTGCCCCTATGCTTTTACCTTATTTTCAACAAACCGTTAACAGCGAAACAAAGTATAAATAAAACGGAGGCTATGTATTTCATCAGGAAGTATCATACACTCGACACATTTGCCATAGCAGCAATCATCGTCATGTCGTCATGCTCAAGCATTGATGACAATCTCGACGACTGCTTCATTGACATGGAAGCCGAGTATGAATTGCACCTGGTAACTAACGAGGAGGCGGAGCTGGCTCGTACGCTGGGCGAAAGGCCTGGCATCGCTGCTGCCCTGCGAAATCATCTTAGCAGCATTTTCTCAGACCATGGCAATGACCTCAGCCTTGCGTTTTATTCTACTGACAGCGAAGCATCGCTGCGACTCCAACGGACAGAAACGATGAACGGGCCGACAAAGAATGTCAGGAGTCTCCTTGACATAATGGACTACTATCACCTTTCTGCTGCAAACATTCAAAACAATGGTGTGATTGCTTTAAAGAACAATGACAGCTTCACACAAGGCCGACTCGTCATTACCAGTCAAGCATCAGGTCAACAGGATGCAATTGCCAGCCAGGCTACTGGTGTGTATACAGGACGCCACTCATTCATAAACATGAAGGAAGGCAAGTACACCTACCGACTTCCACTCTATATGGCCAACAGCGCGGCAGCACTCGTGCTCGACCCCCGTACGGCCAGTTTCACCAGCGTGAGCATTTTCACCACAGGCTTCGCCACCTCATTCTCGATGGCTGATAGCACCTATCACTACGACAACTCACCCTTGGTCCGCACTGAAAGCGTGGCCATGCCCGATACCACACGCTACATCGCCTTCTGCGGTGTCAGCTTCCCTTCGCGTGAACCATCCCATTTCACACGCACAAACCATTTCAAGGCTCAAGGTCCGTCTACCCGATTATGTCAGGACACTGACTCTCCTTTCCTCTATGAAGATTGCGGAGAAGACCTTTGGCAATATGAATGCTATGTTACCATGACCGATGGCAGCATCACCAAAACAACCATATATATACACCATCCGTTGCGCGCAGGACAGCTGAAAATACTGTGCGGACATATCGATGACGAAGGTGTCGTCAGAATCTATGACAGCAATGCTTCCGTGAGTGTCGACTTGGACTGGAAGTCAGGAGCTGAATTCAATCCTGTTATATAAATGGATGGACAAATCTATAATAAGTGACAACTGTATAAACAATAATGATGAGTAACAAGCTATATACCCTCCTGCTTGCCGCAGCCACCCTCTGCCTCGCCGCCTGCATGGCCGACGACGACAGCGGCTGCCCCGTCGATGCTGTTGCCGACACTGGCGACAACGGCACACGGCTGGCACTGTCGGTGGCGGGAGGCGACGGCTATGCTACCCGCATGGAGAACACCATCACACAGGAAGAAGGCAAGCCCTTCCGCGGCATCGACGACCTGTATGTCATACCCTTCAACGTGAGGAACCGGAAGATCACCCCCACCGACGAGCGGCTGATAGACTATGTGGAGATAGAACACCAGATAGGCAGCGACGGGCTCATCGCCAACAACAACGCACGCTACTACCTCTTCGCCAACGTGCCACGCCGCACCTCAGCCTTCCTCGTCTATGCCCATGCACCTGCAACAAAGAGCACTATCACAGACAAGCTCGCCAACGGCTCACTCATCTACGATGTCGAAGCCATCAGCGGCAGTGAGGCACCCGCCAGCATCACCTTCGCACCAGACCCCATCTACACCAATAGAACAGGGGACAACCCTGCTGTGCCACAAGTGGCGCAGTCGATAGCAGACTTCCTTACGGGGATTGCAAAAGCGACTTCAAACTTAACAGCGTATTATAGGACTGGGAATGGGTACAATGCAAGATGGTACACTTACAACATAAGTGATAAATGGAGCGAAACAGCTGAAAGCACTTTAAAGGGTTTATTTACCCAGTTTACATACGACGGTCAAACTTTCAGTGGTTCTTCCACCGCTATTGAGAAGCTACTCACAAGTCTATATCGTAGCTTACTTGCTTATTCATCAAATAATACCAATTATTACAATTACGGCAATAACAACTTATATCTGGCACAAAATACAAATACTAGGGTCAGATACTCACATTTATATGAAGCTATTAAAAATGCCATCATTGAAAAAATAAATAATAGCAGCTATGTTAGTATAGCAAACTCCAATAACAGTACGAATGCCACCGTCACCCTGAGTTTCGCTTACTCCAACTACCCCTCCTCGCTCGGTCTTCCCGACGGTGCGGCGGGCATCCGCTGGAACAGCACTGCTGAGGAGTTCGAGGTGGTGAACCAGACAACGACAGAGAGCCAGATCATGGCCATCGACCGTTTCTGCTACCCTGCTGAGCTATGGTATACCGCCAACAGCCTCATCAACACCTCGTCGGCCGACGACGAGCGCGACCACTATGTGCCCACGTACCTCACATGGCAGTCCATCCTCGACGAGTATGCCGAGAAGAAGTCCGTGGTGACCAGTTCCACCAAGTCGGTGGCCATCATCGACCAGCTGCAGTACGGCGTGGCCAACCTCGGTGTGAAGGTGAAGAAGAGCAGCAACACGCTACAGGATGCCAACAACAGCAACGTCAGCAATACGGACTTCCCCCTCACCGGCATCATCGTGGGCAACCAGCGCCAGGTGGGCTTCGACTTCCTGCCCTTCCCCACCGACGACTACTGCGCCTACGACCCCAACCCCGTCAACATCAGCAACAACCAGCAGATAACGCTCAGCACCACCCTCTCAGGCCCCACCAGCACTATGGTGCTGCCCACCCTGAAAGACGAGAAAGTGTACATCATACTAGAGTTCTTGAACAACAGCGGACAGAACTTCATGGGAGCCAACGGTACCATCGTCAACGGCTCGCACTTCTACATGACCACATCGGTCACCCCCAACAGCGGAGCGACGTATAACCCGGACGACGACCAGTGGAACCGCGTCTTCGCCCCCGACCAAAAGACCATACTCGAGGTGACGGTGAAGAGCCTGAAAGATGCCTGGAACATCATACCCGACATGCGTAACGACCGCATAGAGCTGGGCGTTAGCCTGGAAACAAAATGGATACAGGCCACGACCACCACCGTGCCCATGTACTGAAACAAATAAAACATAGAACATTGAAACGGACGTACCACATATTCCTCACAGCGCTGTGCTGCCTGCTGGCGGTGCTCACCAACGGCTGCGTCACGGCCGACGAGCAGCTGCCCGGCGAGCAGCAACAGCCCGCCGTGCTCAGCGTGTACATTTACCCAAGCGGACAGCCCATGGTGACGCGCGCCGACGAGGGGCTGGTAGACGCCTACGCACGCGAGAAGGCCGTGCACCAGCTGCAGATTTGGCTCTTCCGCCATAGCGATGGCCAGCAACTGCTCTACATGAGTCCCGAGAGCAATAACCTCATCAGCGGCGAGGCAGAGCGCTACGCCTATGCCCTGAGCGAGGAGAACGGATGGACGGATGCCAAGATTGAGGCCCTGAAAGGCTTGGCCGTCGACGTGTACGTGCTGGCCAACGGCAGCAGCATCGGCAGCACGCTCGGCGAGAGCAGCACCCGCGATGAGGTGAAGGCCGCCATCATCAGCAGCGACCACTTCGGCACCACGACGCTCACCACCGACATCGCCACAGAGGGGCTGCCCATGTCGGGCTACTTAGAGAACACCACCATCACCGGCAACAGACCCTCGTTCCAGGTGCCCGTGGTGCGCCTGCTGCGCTGCGTGTCGAAGGTGCGCTTCATCTTTGCACAACTGGAGGACAACGGCATGGACTGCCAGATAATGAGCCTGCAGCTCGACGCCAGCCTCATACCCACCACCGAGAACGTCTTTAACTTCACCGCCAACCCCTACAGCATCAGCGCCACATACATCAGCAGCCCCACCTCCATCACGCCACCCGCCACCATCGCCACCACCGACGACATCACCGGCCTCATCTTCGACGGGCAGCAGCCGCAGGAGTACGAGGACCTCATCGACGAGGCCGTCAGCAGCCGCAAGGTGACCGAGGTGGGTCCCATCTACCTGCGCGAGAGCGACAAGCGCCTCACCGGCACCATACAGTTCAGCGTCGACGGCGGCACCACCACGAAGACGGCCACCTTCCAGATGGACGCCACCGACCAAGGGGCGAAGAACTTCAGCCGTAACCACACCTGGATTGTCTATGCCTACTTCCTCGGCGGACGACTGTACGTCAAGCCGACCATACTGCCGTGGGAGGCCGCACACGACCGCTATGCCTTCAACACACAGGGTAGCACCGACATGGCTTACGAGGGCTATCTGCGCTACGACAAAGACAAGCACGCATTTACATGGAACGACACCTACGTGGCAGTGGCCTACGGCTTCGAAGACAACGACGAGAGCAAGAAGCCCCTCTACTCGCCACTCATCGAGCTGAAGACCATCAACAACAACGAGCAGCTGCTGCAGCTGAACAACGAGCACTTCTTCTTCATCAAGACCAACGCCGAGGGCTCCGTCTACATCCACAGCGGGCAGATGATAGAGATAGCACCGTCTGACGAGCAGCAGTCGACCTTCTTCTACGTAGTGCCTACGACGACGGCACAGTCCAGTGACAACATCGCCAAGGTGTTCCTCACCGAGATACACGTAGGCGACGGCATGCCGCCAGTGAACAAGCCCTTCAACCACAACCTGCCGGGCGACGAGGACCACACCACCATTCTCTTCTACAACCCAGGAACAGCCACATGGACACAGTACCAGAACCAGTCGGTATACAAACCGCAGCCCGGCAACATACAGAGCTATCAGTACTGGTGGCAAGACCTGGAATAGTACAAAAAAGCATACGACGACTACACATATAAAGAAATGCCACACGCAAAGACCATATACCACCACCTGTGCTACCTGCTGACCGCCGTCGGCATGGCAGTCGCCGTGTCGTGCGCCACCGAAGACCTTGAACTGACGGGGCAGCAACGCCTGTGGCCCGACGACGCCCTGAGCGTGCTGCCACGCCTGACACTGCCCGGGCAGCAGGCAAGCCGGCAGCAGACACGCGCCAAGGACGATACCGATGCCGACATCGTGCAGGACGACCTGGTGAACGCCCGCGACGAGCTGCGCGAGAACTTCCTCGGCACGCTCGACGTCTTCGTGAAGCTGCACGACGCCGCCGAGAGCGCTCCCTGGTTCAAGAAGTACCACCTGGTGGCCGGTGAGGGGGAATGGATTACCGACCCCGATCGCTACTTAGACGGCAGCGACCAACCCACCAGCCTGCTCGACCAAGCCCGCCAGCTGCTGGCCGACAACTGGGCAGCCGAGGGCTACACACCGGGCACGGAGTACGACATCTACGTCACCGCCAACAACGCGCACACCAGTGCCGGCAATGCTCCTGCCAGCCTGCAGGCACTGAAGGCCCTCGACACCAGCGACACCTACATCTACCGATACAGCCTGGGCTACCAGCCCGTCAGTTCGGAGAATGTCAGCTCGACGAACTACATGTATCAGAACGCTGACAAGGAGTTCAAGCAGTTCCTCATGGACGGAAAGATTGAGCAGTGGACCGTTGACCCGAATGCCAAGGAGCAGGAGTTCGACGTAGACCTGCGCCGTGCTGCCGCCAAGATCATCGTGAACATACGGTTCGACGACGAAGAAGAAACCATGCCACTGGTCAGCGAGGACGGCACGCAACAGGAGATGGAGACCGACCCCGTCACGGGCCACAAGAGCGTGAAATACGGCACCTTCAAGGAGTACCTGGCCTACGTGGGACGCGAGCCGGGACTGCCGCGCTGGAAGTACGTCAACTTCGGGCTGCGCACGGCAGACATCGCCGACGGCAGCTACACCATCGACCTGGACGGCACCGACCTGGACACCTATGGCGGCAACTTCAACAGCTACAAGAACGAGGACGACCCGGCGGTGAAGAACATCGACGCCTCGTACACCATCAACACCTACAGCTACAGCTTCGACTGGGACCCGGAGACGCAGTTCAACAAGATTCCGTACATCCTCGTGTCGTTTGCCTACACCAAAAAGGACAACAGCAGCGACCGCCTCATCTGCTACTACCGCATACCGGTGTGCGACGAGAGCGTCGTCAGCAGCCTGGACCGCAACAACATCTACATCGTCGACGCCACTATCTCGTCCATCGGCTCGTTCAACGAGAACCTGGAACTGCAGGACGAGAACGTGCGCGTGGAGTATCATGTCATACCCTGGAATAGTGTCGACCCCGGAACGGAGCTGACCACCGTGAGTGTGAGCGACACGAAGTACCTCATGGTGACACCCACCACCTACACACTGAAGGGTGACAACACACAGAGCGTGGACCTGCAGTACTTCGCCAGCATCAGCACCGACGACGGCCGATATGTCGACATCAACGACATCGCCATTACCTACGAGAACTACTTGGGCAACACCGTCCGCATCACTGGTACCACGGTGAAGCAGGTGGAGACGAGCCCAGGTACATGGGCCACCACCGCCAATACCGACGGCACGAAGAACATACGCTACACCATGACCGCTCCCACCAGTGGAGCCAACGGCGAGAAGGTCATCATCACCATCACCCCCGAAGGCCTCATCACCGTACAGTCGGAAGCCCTCGCCAGCCGGGCAGTGAAGGACATACAGTTCGACGTGGAACTCAAAAGTTCAGGACTCAACGAGGAGCATGTACACATCAGGCACTTCCCGCTGGATAATATCCAGAGCATAGCAGGCAGCTGGTCATCAAGATGGGATGGAGCTTCGGGTACGGTGACTTCTAATAAATACAGCTGGAACCCCGCTGCTGACGGATGGGATTCATGGGATGGCTATGAAGACGATGTCCAGTGTACGCAGCAAGAATATAACATTGCAGAAAGTGAACACCGATATATAGGCACTGCACAACAAACCGTAGAGACCACACGCGCTGCATTTCTGCAAAACGTGACAACCAATGCCGACCGTGCCGCTGCCAACAGCGAAGCGAATGCAGTGAACGGGTACTGGGGAACAGGGGCTGATTATGTAAGGTATTATTCTTCCAATTATTATTATGAACCTGATCCTGCAACGACCTCTAATGATTGGGATTATTGGTCTTATTATTATAATGGAAGTTATGATGGAGATTATAATTGCTATAAGTATTCCTACTATTATACCAAGGAAGACGTTTCAGCCTATTATGCCCGCCGCTACTATCGTTCCACCACCACTACTACCGACATAAGCACCGGCAGCTGGGTGGACTGGGAGAAAAAGAGAGGAACAATAACTTCAGAAGGCATTTACAATGCAAAAATCTACAATGGGGGAGTTTGTAAATATATAAACTACAATAATGGTAACTATTCAATAGGCACTTCTGTTGGCAGCTCTTTAACTAACAACCACATGTATGTGGTTCAGATTACTTCTGCAAGTAGCAAATATGCCTTGGGATATCCTACACTTGATGGAAATTATCAGTCAACAGACAAAGTTGTTTCGCCGGCATTTATGATAGCATCGCAATTAGGTGCTGTCACCAATACTAATTCACCTACAACTGCTGCATCACACTGCGGCACATATATGGAAGTCGGTACAGATGGTACACGCTATGTGAACTGGCGCCTGCCCACGAAACAAGAAATAGAGGTAATTATTGATTACCAAAATGGTAGCTACACAAAGAATATCACAATGGTTGAAGTGCTAGGAGGAAGGTATTATTGGTCACTTGACGGCACCTCTGCCTATGTAAGTACAGGCAGTGATGGAACAGCAAACAACGCCTATGTCCGCTGTGTCCGCGACCTGACCCTTGACGAGCTAAACAAGCTGAATGGCAATGGCGAATCAACAACGCCTTAGCCATCACAACGACTGATGCGAGGCTGTCATCAATCATATCACCCTATCGGTAAGTGACTGCAGCAACGAAAGAACAGGAAAAAGAACGAACGAGAATGGAACGAAAGCATACTATACAAGCGAAGGACAGCATACATGCCATCATGCATGCATGCACGCATTTGCTCTGCTTGGCCCTGCTTCTGCTGACCGCCGGTTGCACGGGCGAGGAGGAGCTGGCGGAGCTGCTGCCCCCTGTCCCTACGGCGCCCACGGCCGACGGCGAGGAGGACGGCGAGGTGCAGGTGCGCATTGGTTTCGACCTGCCCGGCGAAGAGCCGCTGAGCTCCGATGCTGCCACACGCGCCAGCGTGGTAGGCGGAACGGAGGACAACACAGAGTATGTGAAGACGCTCTATATGGTCTGCTTCACCAGGGACGGCATCTACCTTGGCTACCGCCAAGCCACGCTTGTTGACCAGGAAGGGCCCTACACCCACGACGGCGTAACCTGTCAGGGGCGCGAGCTGTTCGAAGGCACCGTGCCCGCACGTACCGCCCGCATACACTTCGTGGGCAACGTAAACCCAGCGAAGAGCATCCCCGGCAACGACCACATCGGCGGTAACGAGAACACACTGGTGAAATCGGCCCTGATGGCCGTCAACGCCACCGACAACGACCGCATCTGCTACTGGGGATTCCATGGCGAGAACAGCTCAGAGGCCATGCGCGACTGGCTGCGCGTGGTGGTGATGAAATATGCCTTCATTGAAAATGCCACTGGCAACAAAGTATTCTTCAAACTGGTTAATGACAAGTATTATGACAAAAACGACCAGGAGGTGGACGTAACCTCAGGCTATGAGAAGGCCTACATGAAGAATGACAATAACCAGTACTTAGACGTGAATGGCAACGTGACCACCAACCCCGACAACTACGTACAGGAATACATGACGGACTACATCAAGCGTGAGGGTTCCATCGTACACTTAGTGCGCGACCGTGCCCGCATCGAGTTCGGCCACATGTTCGACTATTACCGTGCGCAGAAGACAACGGTCAACATCGACGGCGAAAATGTGGAGCTGGATGCTAACACTGCCGACTACAAAATTCTGCAGGTGGACTGGATTCTTGCCAACGGCCTGGACCATGGCTACATAGCCCCTTTCTGCCAGAGTGCCTCAGCCGACCACTTCAAGGACTACTATTTCGTCGATGGCGGCGTGCTCACACTGGCTACCGACCGTCTGACTGCTTATGACAAGAGCGACGGCGCACGCTATACGCCAACAGAAGAGGATATGGTAACCATCTATAATTCCTCGCAGAACAGCAACCCGCTGCAGTGCTCGGTCAGCAATCCACTCTTCCTGTTCGAGGATGAGAACGATGCTGAAAACCCACCAAAGATTATCCTTCGCGTGAAATACCAGAAGCATCGTAACCAGACAAGCACAGCCGATCAGGTGACGAAATACCACACGCTGATGTTGCTCGACAGTAGCAACAAGCCCTGCAAGATACGGCGCAACCACACTTACAAGCTCGACATCTATGGACTGCCGTGGGAGGGCTTAGGCTACATGACCTTCAACGAAGCTGTCAACAGCGTGGAGTATGCCAACAACCGCACGGTGAGCATCAACGACAAGGTACCCGACGTGAACGACGGCAACTACCTGATGAGCATTAGTGGCGACACATACCTGCTCTACCAAGACCCCAGCCTGACAGAGAGCACCCAAGAAGTGACCTTCACCTACAAGGCCCTTAACGATGCTGTGAACACCAGCGGCATCACGACCAGCAATTTCACTGCGAAATGGAAGGAGCCATTTGCGGGAGAATCATTTGCCAGCCCTGATATAACGGTAGAACAGGTCAGCAACGACGGAACAACCTTTACCGGTAAGATAAAGTTCACCTTAGGTACTGTCATTAATACGGCACTACAAGGCGGAACGATAGAGCTGCACGACATCAACTCGAATCTGACACGCTTCATCAACGTCTATACCATCACGCAGTTCAGCTTTCTGCCCTCAGGGGCAACAGCCATAACCCTGGAGCGCGATGGCACCAACACACGCACGGTGAGCGGCGTCAGCTGCCCTACCTATAAGATGACGCTGAAAATTCCCGGCAACTATCCCGTAGGACTCTATCCAATCGACATCTACATGGCCACGACGACCCTCAACCCATTCAAATGCGTCAAAGACGACGGGACGGAGGATACGTCCATCGGCGTGGTGATGGAAGGTACTGAGAACGGCAATAAGGTGAATGGCGAGACACTGGAGGGCATGAGCTATACCACCTCCGGCAACGCATGGAACTACCGCGCAACGGGCTCGCCATGGAACTATTGGTACACCTATGAACTGGGCATGAAGCCGACAGTGGACAACGACGGTGTCAGCACCGAGGACACACGCGACCACACCTATACCATCTATTTCGATGATGTTCGCGGACTGCGTGCTGCTGGAAACCGAGCCAGCGACCTTGGGCTGTTCCTAAAAATCAAGTACTTTGGACCGGCAGTAGCTGTCACCACAAACTGACGACTGTTGCGGCGGGCCTTTTGCCCGCCGCCTTTTTTTAGAAAGAAACAGCATGGAGAGAAGCGAAGGACGACAGCACTTTTCCTTTTTTTACTCTGATTGTTTGGCCGTTTCGCAAATAAATGCTATCTTTGCAGCCAGCTATGGGTACGCAGGTGTCACACCGGCGGCCACCGCAAGTGAAGCACTTCTCGTACCCATGCTTAGCGGTGAATCATCAAGCTATGAGCGAGGAAGCAGAGCGGAACACAAGGAAAGAACCGGCAACGCAGCCAGACATGGGGCAGCGCTGCTATGAGCACGACTATTCCCAGGCCGGGCTGTACCATATCACCATGACAGTAGCCGAGAAAGAGGCGCAGCCGCTGGGATGCGTGAAGGGTAACGCCACCGCAGCGCCAGGAGAGGCCGACACGCCCCATGTGGCACTGTCGCCTATAGGGAAGATGGTGGAAGAAGAGCTGACGCGCAGCCTGCCTCGCCACTATCCTATGATAGAGGTGCAGGACTATGTGGTGATGCCGGAGCATATACACTTCATCATTGAGGTGCACGGAAGCCTGAAGAGCGCTAACGGGCGCAGCACGCATTTAGGACAGGTGATGGCCGGATTCAAGAAAGGCTGCAACCGCCGTTTCTGGGCCATCACAGGTCAGGAAGCAGCAGGAGCAGCGGAAAGGCAGCGGGGGAAACCCGCTGCAGCCAACGCCAACGAGGAAGGAACCCCCACAAGCGCAGGAGCAGCGCAAGGAGCAAGCGCAGGAGCAGCGCAAGAAGCAAGCACGGAAGCAGCGCAAGGAGCAAGCGCGGGAGCAGCGCAAGGAGCAAGCACGGAAGCAGCGCAAGGAGCAAGCACGGGAGCAGGCGTCAGTTGGTGTCCTGCGGTTTCCCCGCAGGAGCGGTGGAAGGTGCCCTCTCGGGCCGGCACCGGTCGGCCACCGCTCTTTACCCCGGGGTATGTTGACGTGATCCCCCTGCACAAAGGACAGCTGCAGACACAGCGTGAATACATCCGCAACAACCCGCGCAACCGGCTGCTGCGCCAGCAGCAGCGGCTCTTCACCGAGCGGCTTTCGGTGACAACGGCACTGACAGTGCCCGCCCTGCGGCGGTACCTCGTTCAGGAGCGCGCCTTTCCACACTTTGAGGAGGAGCCATCATGGCAGGCACTGGCACCACGCCTGCTGACAGCAACAGCCACGCCACAGGCGGTACCATTCATTGCCCTCGACACCTACGGCAACCGACACCTGCTGGAACGACGGCTGCTGCCAGTGGTCTGCCACCGCAAGGACCTGGAGCAGTTTGAAAAGCAGCGGCGGCGGTGCATAGAGGCGGCCAGAGCGGGAGCTGTGCTGGTGTCGGCACGCATCGCCAAGGGGGAGCAGGCTATCATGGACGAGGCCATGAAGGCGGGGGCAACGGTGATACTCATACACGACAACGGATTTCCAGAGCGCTACCACCCTTCCATGGAGCGGCTGCAGCTGTGCGCCGAGGGGCGCCTGCTGATAGTAACGCCATGGCGCTACCACTATCGCCCCCAGAAAGAGGGCATCAGCCAGCCGGAGTGCAAGACCATGAACTGCGTGGCGCAGGCTCTCTGCCGGCTGAAGGACAGCTGGTGGAAGGAGGAATAGTGCGGCGGGGAAAACCCGCCGAAACAGAACAAAGGGAAAGGCGCAGGGAAACCCGCCAAAGCAGAACAAAGGGAAAGGCGCTGGGAAAACCCGCCGAAGCAGAACAAAGGGAAAAAGAAAACAGGAACATGATGAGAAAAACAATAACCGCAATGATGGCAGCGGTGCTGATGAACACCGCCGCATGGGGACAGCAGGTGCCACCGCCTGCGCCGGAGCGGCCGTTCCCCTACCCTGCCGTGCCTGACACGGTGAGGGAGGCGCAGCAACGGGTGGCCTATGTGCTTGAGCACTACTGGAGCCGGCATGAGTTTGATGACACTACGGCAGTGAACCGCACCTGCGAGGAACAGGGGTTCGTGGACTTCATCTTCCTGCTGCAGTATGCTGACTCGGCACTGGCAGCACGGAGTGCACAGGCGTGGGCAGACAGCATAGGACGTACGGCAGAGCGACAGCAGCGCTTCGACGCGCTGACGGATCACTACTTAGGGAACCCCGACTCGCCGCTGCGCAACGACGCCACCTACGTACAGCTGCTGCGGGTGCTGCCAGCAACGGCGCAACGGCAGTTCCTGCTGAGACAGCTGATGATGAACCAGCGGGGTACAAAGGCGGCGGACATCACCTTCCGCCCTGACAACGGACGGGACACGACACTGCTGGCCGAGCAACGGCTGTATGAGGTGGAGAGCCCGATGGTGCTTCTGGTCTTTCACGACCCTGACTGCGAGCACTGCCATGAGCTGATGCCGTTCATCCGAAGCAGTCATGTGCTGCGGGCGAACAGCGAGCGGGTGCGGGTGTTCTATATTAATATTGAGGCAAAGGAGAACGCCCACATCAGGAAGGACTACTACCTGCCTGCGCTGCCGGCCCTCTATCTGCTGGACGCTGAGAAACGGGTGCTGGTGAAAGACGGCACGCTGAAGCAGGTGGAGGAGATGGTGAGTGGTGAAAGGTGAGCGGTTTTATTGGATGGTTCTCTGTCTGACGGCCTCGAAGAGGAGGATGGCGGCCGAGACGGAGACATTAAGGGAGTCGAGACGGCCAAGCATGGGTATGCGGATGTGGGCCGTGGCGGCCTGCCGCCAGGCATCGGTGAGGCCGGTGGATTCTGTGCCCATGACGATGGCGGTGGGGCCGGTCATGGGGGTGTCGTAATAGGGGCGCGAGTCCTGTAGCTGGGCGGTGAGGATCTGTATGTCGTGCTGCTTCAGGAAGGCGATGCACTCTGCTGTGGTGCAGGCCACGGTGGGCACGGTGAAGATGGCTCCTATGCTGGCGCGGATGAGGTTGGGGTTATAGAGGTCGGTGAGCGGGTCACAGACGATGACGGCAGTGGCGGCGGCAGCATCAGCGGAACGAAGGACGGCACCGAGGTTGCCGGGCTTCTCCACGCTCTCAAGGATGATGAAGAGAGGGGGAGCGGAGGCAGGGCGGGCGGGGAAACCGCCCGCAGCCAACGAGGACGGAAGGAGAGCGGAAAGGGAGAGACGGCGCTCACGGACGATGGCAATGACCCCCTCAGTGCTGCCACGATAGGCCATGCGCTCATAAAGGGAGCGGGGAAGTGTGAACACTTCCGCAGTACCAGCAGGAGCCCCAAGCGGCGAGGAGGAAACGGAGAAGGAACCGGCCAGCTCGGGACAGACGAAGAGGGAGTGAAGCTGGTAGCCGGCGGCAAGGCAGTGGTGCAGCTCACGCTGACCCTCAACCACGAAGAGGCCCTCCTCACGACGCAAGGAGGATTTCTGCTGCAAGGACAGCAAATGCTTGATGCGGGGGTTCTGGGCGCTGGTCAGATCCATCTTTTTTTAATGCTTAATTATTAATGCTTAATGCTTAATTATTAATGCTCAATGCTTAATGATTAATGATTAATTAATAATGCATATTGATTATCCGTAGAATTCTTTGTACCACTGGGCGAAGCGGCGGAGGCCTTCGCGCAGGGGGGTGCTGGGGCGGAAGCCGTAGTCGCGCTCCAGGGCTGAGGTGTCGGCAAAGGTGACGGGTACGTCGCCGGGCTGCATGGGCACGAGCTGCTTGTGGGCTTCGAAGTCGTAGTCGGCGGGAAGGACGCCGGCGGCGATGAGCTCCTGCTGCAGGATGTCGACGAAGGTAAGGAGATTCTCAGGCGACGAGTTGCCGATGTTATAGACGGCGTATGGGGGGAGGGGAAGGCCGTCCTCGCCGAGCTGCTTCTCAGGTGCTCCCTGCATGATGCGTACCACGCCCTCTACGATGTCATCGACAAAGGTGAAATCACGGCGGCAGTTGCCGTAGTTGAAGATTTGTATGGTCTGCCCTTTCACCAGCTTGTTGGTGAAGCCGAAGTAGGCCATGTCGGGGCGGCCGGCGGGACCGTAGACGGTGAAGAAGCGGAGGCCCGTGGAGGGGATGTTATAAAGCTTGGAGTAGGCATGGGCGAGGAGCTCGTTGCTCTTCTTCGTGGCGGCATAGAGGGATACGGGGTTGTCGACCTTGTCATCGGTGCTGTAGGGCACCTTCTTGTTCGATCCGTAGACGCTGGATGAGCTGGCGTAGACGAGGTGCTCCACGCCCGTCTGTCCGTCGTCATAGCTGTGGCGGCAGGCTTCGAGGATGTTGTAGAAGCCGATGAGGTTCGACTGTATGTAGGCATCGGGGTTGGTGATGCTGTATCGCACGCCGGCCTGTGCAGCGAAGTTGACGACGACGGCGGGGCGGTAGTCGGCGAAGATGCGGTCGATGGTGGCGCGGTCGGCGATGTCGCCTCGGATGAAGGTGAAGCGGTCATCGGCGAGCTGGCGGAGGCGGTATTCCTTCAGGGCCGGGTCGTAGTAGTCGTTCATGTTGTCGATGCCTACGATGTGGGCGGAGTGGGTGTCGGCGAGGAGGCGACGGACGAGGTTGGAGCCGATGAAGCCGGCGGCGCCGGTGACGAAGATGGTTTTCTGTTCGAGGGTGATGGTTTGCATGAAGGGGTGATTTTTAGGGAGGGCAGGCGGGGGAACCGCCTGCAGCCAACGGGTGATTTTTGGGGAGGCAGAGCGCTACGCGAAGAGCCGCTGGGCCTCGCGGTAGGTGTCGAGGGAACCGATGTCGAAACGGCCGGCGGTCATGTGCCAGGCATGGAGGGTGGTACGGGTGGCCATGTAGTGAGCCAGGTTACCGGGGGCATCGCGCCCGCAGCCGTCCTCTATGGAGTGGCGGATGAGGGGGAGGTCCTCCTTCCTGTAGATATAGAAGGGGGGCACGGCCCAGTGAGAGCGTGGGTGCTGGGGCTTCTCCTCCATGTTGAGCACACGCCACTGGTCGTCGACCTCTATGACGCCGGTGCGCTGGAGCTTCTCCACTGAGGGCTGCTCATGGCACATGATGCAGGAGGTGCGCTTCTGGTGGAAGAAGTCGATGAACTCCTGGAAGGAGAAATAGAGGATGTTGTCAGCGGCTACGACAAGGATGTCGTCGTAGATGGTTTCAAGGGCGAGGAGGAGGTCACAGACGGCGCCGAGGCGGGTGTCGTTGGTCTCCGTGCCGTCATCAATGATGGTGATGGGCTTGCGGGGACGGGCGGCCAAATCGCCCGACGCGCTAAGGGAGGCGGAGGCCATACGCTGCTGGCGCCACTGGTGGAAGATGGGCGCGAACTTATGGTTGGTGACGACGATGTGCTCGTCGATGTCATCGATGCCATCGATGTCGTCGAGCATACGGTCGAGGATGGTGCTGGTGCCTATCTGCAGCAGGGGCTTGGGAAAGTTGCGCGTGAGCTCACCTAAACGGGTGGCATAGCCTGCGGCAATGACTATGGTCTTCATCTTATGTAATGCTTAATGCTTAATGAGTAATGCTTAATGAGTAATGAGTAATGAGTAATGAGTAATTATGATTACCTCATGCGCTGCAGCATATTCTTCACCATTTATTATTCACTATTCATTCTTCCAGGAAACGGGCGCCGTCGTCGGGGCGTACCCAGAACACCTGGAAGGTGCGCTCGTATTCGGGGAACTGAGCGAGGTAGCGCTCGGTGAGCTTCTGCTCTATCTCCGCTTTGTGGGCGGGGTCAACGAGGGCTATGCAGGCGCCCTTGAAGCCGGCACCGGAGAAGCGACCACCCCAGACGCCTGGCAGGGCACGCATGGCCTCGTAGATGGCGATGAGCTCGGGGCTGCCGCACTCGTAGTTGTGTATGCTGCTCTCGCAGGAGTCGAAGCTGAGCTTTCCGAAGAGCTTCAGGTTACCTGTCTCCCAGGCGGTGACACCCTGGCGCACGCGGCGGTATTCGGTGTAGAAATGCTCCGCACGACGTGCGAAGCGAGCCGGCATGGCTATGCGTGTCTTGTCGAAGGTGGCCTTTGGAATGTCGCGCAAGAACGTCTTCTCAAAGGGTTTGAGCGGCTGCTCTGTGTAGGCGAGCATGTTCCATGCGGCAGTCTTACACTCGTAGACGCGCAGGTTATAGTCGCTGTTGACGAGCGAGCGTGTCAGTCCTGAGAAGAAGATGCCTATCTCGAAGTCGGGCATGTCGGGGTTTCGGCGTATGACCCGGTATTCGTTGCTGTCGCAATCGAGGAACAGCAGCCCGTCCTTCTTTCCGAGGGCTATGCAAGCCTGGTCGAGCAAGCCGTTGTTCAGGCCTATGTATTCACGCTCCGCCTCGCTGGCAATCTTCACCACCTCGAAGGGCTGCAGCGTGACGTCGTTGGCCTTTGCCAGTGCCATGACGTAAGCCACGAGTACGGCGGCGCTGCTCGACAGTCCGCCCACGGGGAGCGAGCCCTGCAGCACGCCCTCTATGCCGCGGCTGAGTGCGAAGCGCTTGCGCAGCGCGTACTTGGCACCGCGGGCGTAGTCGCCCCAGTGGTGCTCCTTCACCTGCGAGGGGGTGTTGACATGGAACTCCACGTCGCCCTCGAAGGTTCGCGACGACAGCTTGACAAGGCTGTCCTCGCGCACGTTGAACCACAGGTCTACGCCCTTGTTGATGGCGAAGCCGGTCACCAGCCCGTGCTGGTGGTCTACGTGTGCTCCCAGCGGGCATACCCGATAGGGAGAAAAAATATGGTACTGGTAGTTCATAGGGTGCAAAATTACTCAATTCCCCTCAATCCTGCAAACATTGTGCTGAAAAAAACGGGAAAAGGTGTCGCCGTCTGCGAAAAAATGAGTACTTTTGCAGGAAAAAGCAGAAATATGAACAGAAGAGTAGACGTTTTCCTGCCTGCCGGCGCCGATACGGCAGCGCAGTCGATGATAGAACAGTTGCAGTGTGAGCCCGCCGTGCGTGCCTTCCTCAGCGAAGCGCTGCGCCCGCTGACACCGAGCTCCGTGCTGCGCCGCGTGGCCGGACAGGCCCGTGCCGAGTATGTGCTGATAGTGCTGACGCCCGCCCCGCTGGTGCTGGTCCAGGGTGCCGTGGCACGCCTGGTGCGAGCCGCCGACGACAGCGGTGCCGCCATGGTGTATGCTGACAGGGTGGAGAGGAAAGAGAAAAGTGGAGAGTGGAAAGAGGAAAGTGGAGAGAGGAAAGAGGAAAGTGGAGAGTGGAAAGAGGAACGCCACCCCGTCATTGACCACCAGCTGGGGGCCATCCGCAACGACTTCGACTTCGGGCCGCTGGTACTGCTGCGCAGCGACCTGCTGCGACAGTGGGCCGAAGAGACCGCCGGCAAGGACTACGAATATGCCGGCTTCTACGACCTGTGGCTGTTCCTGAGCCGACGGGGCAGCCTGCTCCACCTGAACGAATACCTCTACACGGTGGTGGAGACCGACACCCGCGCCTCGGGCGTCAAGCAGTTCGACTATGTGAACCCCGCCAACCGCGCCGTACAGATAGAGATGGAGCAGGCCGCCACGGCCCACCTGCGGGCCATCGGCGCGCTGATAGACACCAGCGCCTACGCCGATGTAGACTTCGACGAGCAGCCCTTCAGCCATGAGGCATCGGTCATCATCCCCGTCTACAACCGCGTACGCACCATCAGGGACGCCGTGGAGAGCGCCCTCTCGCAGCAGACGTCGTTTCCCTTCAACGTCATCGTGGTGGACAACCACTCGAGCGACGGTACCAGCGAGGTGCTGGAAGGGCTGCTGAACGAAGAGGCAGGCCGGCGGGGGAAACCCGCCGGAGCCAACGAGAACGAGACAAGCGACGAAGCCGACGAGAACAAAAACCCCACCGGAGCCGACGAGAACAAAAACCCCGCCGGAGCCAACGAGAACGGGAAAAGCGCCGGAGCCGACGAGGGCAGAGAGGGAGAGCGCTACAGCTGCGGGCGCCTTGTGGTGCTGCGGCCCGAACGGCGCGACCTGGGCATCGGCGGGTGCTGGAACATGGCGGTGAACGACGCGCGCTGCGGCCGCTTCGCCGTACAGCTGGACAGCGACGACCTGTACTCGTCGGCCCAGACGCTGCAGCGCATTGTCGATGCTTTCCGCCAGCAGCGCTGCGCCATGGTGGTGGGCAGCTACCGCATGTGCAACTTCCAGCTCGAGACGCTGCCGCCGGGCCTGATCGACCACGCCGAGTGGACCGACGAGAACGGCCCTAACAACGCGCTGCGCATCAACGGTCTGGGTGCTCCGCGCGCCTTCTTCACCCCCCTGCTGCGCCAGCTGCAGCTGCCCAACACCAGCTACGGCGAGGACTACGCCATGGGGCTGGCCTTCAGCCGCCGCTACCGCATAGGGCGCATCTTTGACGAGCTGTACCTGTGCCGCCGGTGGGAGGGCAACAGCGACGCTGCGCTGAGCGTGGAGCGCGTGAACCAGAACAACCTGTACAAGGACCGGCTGCGCACCATGGAGATAGCTGCGCGCCAGCGCATGAACCGCCAGGAGCACGGCGAGACGCACGAGGAGAGCACGGCCCTGGAGCGCTTCCTGGACCGCCAGCTGGCCCTGTGGCCCGCCACGCTGCAGCGCTACCGCGAGCTGACCGACGTGGCCACGCACGAGCTGCACTGCGGCCAGCTGACGCTGACGGCACAGTGGAACCCCGCCCGCATCGCCTCTACCGGCGCCACCATCACCCGCCAGGCGCTGAGCCAGCGCCCCTGCTTCCTCTGCCGACAGAACCGCCCGGCCGAGCAGCTGACGCTGAACGCCCCCCTTGGCACGGCCACGCACGACATAGAGCTGCTGGTGAACCCCTACCCCATCCTGCCCCAGCACTTCACGCTGCCCACCACCACGCACCAGCCACAGCGTATACGCCCCCTGTACGGCCAGTTGCTGGCCCTGCTGGCGAAGCACCCCGCGCTGACGGTGTTCTACAACGGGCCGCGCTGCGGGGCCTCCGCCCCCGACCATGCCCACCTGCAGGCCGGCATCACCCGTGGCCCGCAGGGCACGAGCGTGCTGCCCCTGCAGCGCCACTGGCCCATGCTGAGCCGCAGCCTCACCCCATTAGTGCAGAGCGGCGACGACACCCTGCTGGCCCGCGTCGACGGCTACCCCTGTGCGGCACTGGCCCTGCGCAGCAAGAGCCGCAAGGCCAGCGAGCGCCTTTTCACCATGGTGTACCGCGCCATGGAACAGCTGCCCGGCGCCGAGGCCGACCTGGAGGAGCCGATGATGAACATCGTGGCCTGGCGCGAGGGTGACAGCTACCTCAGCATCGTCTTCCCCCGTGGCAAGCACCGCCCCGACTGCTATTACGCCAGCGGCGACGGCCAGCTGCTCGTCAGCCCCGGCGCACTCGACATGGCGGGACTCATCATCACCCCCCGCCGCGAGGACTTCGACCGGCTGGACGGCCCTCGGGCCGCGGCCATCCTGACCGAGTGTAGCATCAGCACCGCCGACATGGACACGCTGTGCGCCGAGCTGACCGAGACGCCGCCCGCCGACGACACGCTGCAGCCGGAGCCCACGGTAACGGTGGGCATCGTCAGCGCCCAGCGCATCGACTTCCGCCTGAACGGCACCTACCAGGCCAAGGGCGAGAGCATCAGCGGCGAGCAGACCGTGGAGCTGAGCGACGGCGGCCTGCTGTGGCGCGGACAGCAATACCGCGAGCTGCGCTTCGCACCACAGCCCGCCACGGGCAACGGCAGCGAGGCGACCTTCACGCTGAGCGACGTCATCATCGGCAACGGATTCCACTGGCAGCGCCACGAGCAGCAGACCTTCCGCGGAGCGCTGCGCCTGATAGTAGAGGCCGACAAGGTGGTGGCCATCAACGAGATAGCCGTAGAGGAATACCTGCAGAGCGTCATAGCCAGCGAGATGCGCGCCACATCGTCGGCCGAGCTGCTGAAGGCCCATGCCGTCATCAGCCGCTCGTGGCTGCTGTACCAAAAGAAGCGGAAGGCAGAGCGCGAGAAGCGAAAGGAGAACAGCTTCTTCTCGTTCATCAAGAAAGAGGACGAGCTGCTGCGCTGGTACGACGGCGGCGAGCACACCCTGTTCGACGTCTGCGCCGACGACCACTGCCAGCGCTA
>DGHX01000172.1:29549-29688 GCA_002392835.1 Prevotella sp. UBA3837
TGCTGCGGCGGCCGCACCGAGGAGTACCAGTACTGCTGGGACGACACGCCGCGCCCCTACCTCAGGAGCGTGGAATGCCCCTGGTGCAACACCAGCGACAAGGACATCCTGCGCCAGGTGCTGAACGACTACGACCAGG
>DGHX01000172.1:29855-30290 GCA_002392835.1 Prevotella sp. UBA3837
GCGGCAAGAGCGGCCGCATCTGGCGCCTGCAGCTGGTGGGCACGAAGCGCACCTTCACCATAGGCAAGGAGCTGGAGATCAGGCGCGCGCTGAGCGACAGCCACCTGTACAGCTCGAACTTCACCGTGGAGAAGCACACCACCGCCGACGGCGAGCTGACCTTCACCCTGCACGGCAACGGCTGGGGACACGGCGTGGGCCTCTGCCAGATAGGCGCCGCCGTCATGGGGCACCAGGGCCGCAACTACCGCGACATACTGCAGTACTACTACCAGGGGGCCGACATCAAGCGCCTGTACTGAAACCGTATGGCAGAAAAATGTTGCACTACTTGCACCTGTGTTAACCTTTGTTGAGATTTATCTTGCACCACGAGCGTTTTCGTTAACCTCTGTTGAGATTTATCTTGCACTACTTGCACCGCCGTTAACACTT
>DGHX01000172.1:30331-52520 GCA_002392835.1 Prevotella sp. UBA3837
CGCCGTTAACACTTGTTGAGATTTAACCTGCACCGCACGTTGCAGCCAGCCGGACGGCCGGAAATGTATAAATATACGACAGAAACCGCATAAATATGCATTTTCACCCCTGCGGCCTCCGTTTTCTAAAATGGAGGCCGCTTTTGAAAAAAAGTGGGCCGCTTTTGAAAAAATCCCATATCACTTTTTTTCAAAAACAGGCCGCACAGAAAAAAAAGTGGCCCGCTGGTGAAACTGCATAATTATGCATTTACCCCCCGCGGCACCCGCTGTTAACATTCGTTGACTGTACAGCTGCATTCCGCTTTAACATATTGTTCATCAAGCCGTTCCAAGCAATTAGGTGCAAGTAGTGCAACATTTTTCAGTGAATAAAACGTGTTTTTTCTACACCGTTTTAAACCTTTGCCGCCGGGGTGCGTCAGATAGTCAACGAACTTTTTTCCAATTCAAATGAAACGAATCCTTCTCATGATGGCCGTCATGCTGTCTGCGGCCCTCTCTCTGAATGCGCAGCGCACGGTGAGTGGCACCGTGGTAGACAAGGAAAGCGGCGAGACCGTCATCCAGGCCACTGTGAGCCTGCTTCGCCAGGACAGCACCCGCGTGGCCAACGCCGTGACCAACATGGACGGCAACTTCCAGCTGACGGCTCCTCAGGACGGCCGCTACGTGCTGCGCGTGACCTACGTGGGCTATAAACAGCTGACGCGCGACATCACCATGAGCGGTCAGCCCCTGCGGTTAGGCAAGCTGCAGATAGAGGCCGACGCCACCATGCTGAAAGGCGTGGAGGTGGTGAAGAACCAGGCCCGCGTGTACTCGAAGGCAGACACCGTGGTGTTCAACGCCGCCGCCTTCAAGACCCCCGAGGGGTCAGTGCTCGAGGAGCTGGTGAGGCGCCTGCCCGGCGCCGAGCTCAGCGACGACGGCAAGATTACCATCAACGGCAAGGAGGTGAAGAAGATAAAGGTGGACGGCAAGGAGTTCCTCACCGGCGACACGCAGACGGCCATGAAGAACCTGCCCACCAGCATAGTGGAGCGCGTGCGCGCCTACGACGAGAAGAGCGACCTGAGCCGCATCACCGGCATCGACGACGGCAACGACCAGACGGTGCTCGACTTCGGGCTGAAGCGCGGCATGAACCGCGGCACCTTTGCCAACGTCGACGCCGGCGTGGGCACCGAGCAGCGCTACACCGGCCGACTGATGGGCATGACCTTCCGCGACGGCCTGCGCCTGATGGGCTTCGCCAATGCCAACAACGTGGGCGACCGCGGCTTCGGCGGCGGCGGCTTCGGCGGCGGCTTCGGCGGTGGCGGCGGGCTGTCGGCCCCTAAGATGGCCGCTGTGAACCTGAACTACGAGAAAGAAGGCAAGCTGCGACTGGACGGCGGCGTGCGCTGGAACCACAGCAACACCGACACCTGGCGCCGCACCGCCACCGAGAACTTCGTCAGCGCAGCAGGCGCCTTCTCGAACAGCATCAGCCAGAACTACTCGCGCTCCACATCATGGAGCGGAAACTTCCGCATGGAGTGGACCCCCGACACGATGACCACCATCAGCTTCCGGCCGTCGTTCAGCTGGTCGAACAACGACTCGAAGTCGCAGTCCATTTCAGCATCATTCGCACAGGACCCCTACAGCTACGTTGACTATTCCCTCAACACCCGCAGCAGCCTGGTCAACGTCCTGAACTACATGCGCAACAACTTCGCCAGCGACTCGCTCGTGGTGAACAGCCGCGACAACGGCTCGCTCTCGTACAGCGACAACAACAGCCTGAACGGCGAGCTGCAGCTGAACCGCAAGCTGAGCAGCACGGGACGCAACATCACCCTCAGGCTCACCGGCAGCTACACCGACGGCGACTCGAAGTCGCTCTCGCTACAGGACGTCACCCTCTACCAGCTGATGAACTACACCTACGACGGTGACTCCACCTACATGAAGAACCGCTACAACCTGACGCCGAACAAGAACTACAACTACGGCGTGCAGCTCACCTACAGCGAGCCCATAGCACGGGCCACCTACCTGCAGTTCTCGTACAACTTCCAGTACCGCTACACGAAGAACGACCGCTCTACCTACGACTTCTCAACCCCCACGCCCTACGCCACCGGCACCTTCGGCGACCTCATGGGCATCGGCTTCCGCTACCGCGACTGGGACAGCTACCTCAACCCCATGCGCCGCGTGCAGCCCATCGACGACTATTACGACGCCGAGCTGAGCCAGTTCTCGGAGTACAAGAACTTCATACACACCGGCGAGGTGATGCTGCGCGTGGTCAGGGAGGCATACAACTTCAACGTCGGCGTGCAGATCATTCCGCAGACCTCGAAGCTACACTACATCTACTTAGGCAAGGACTACGGCACCACCACGCGCAACGTGGTGAACTGGAGCCCTACGGCCAACTTCCGCTGGAAGCTCTCAGACCAGGGCCAGATGCGCTTCACCTACCGCGGCAGCACCAGCCAGCCCTCGATGACCGACCTCTTAGAGATTACCGACGACACCGACCCGCTGAACATCTCAATAGGTAACTCGAAGCTGAAGCCCTCGTTCACACAGAACTTCAACTGGCGCTTCAACAACTACTACCAGAAGCACCAGAGCTTCATCTTCGCCAACGTGCGCTTCGCCACCACCAGCAACGACGTGACCAGCAAGGTCACCTACGACCCCACGACGGGCGGCCGCACCTCGACGCGCGAAAACATCAACGGCAACTGGAACACCCGCGCCGAGTTCATGTTCAACACCGCTCTCGACACGCTGGGACGCTTCAACGTCAACACCCGCACCACGGCCAGCTACGCCCACAGCGTGAGCTACCTCGACGAGTACAACGTGACCCACGACCGTGCCGACATGGGCAACATGCTGAAGAACTCCGTCAACGAGACGACGCTGGGCCAGCGCCTGGGCTTCAGCTACCGCAACGACTGGTTTGAGTTCGAGCCCAACGGCAGCATCAACTACACCTTCGGCCGCAACAAGCTGCAAAGCAACGGCAACGAGGACACCTACAACTTCAGCTACGGCTTCAACGCCACGGCACAGCTGCCCTGGGGCATGCAGCTGAGCACCAACCTGGGCATGCAGAGCCGCCGCGGATACAGCGACCAGTCGATGAACACCAACGAGCTCATCTGGAACGCACAGATAGCACAGTCGTTCCTGAAGGGCAAGCCGCTGAGCGTGCGCCTGGAGTTCTACGACATACTGGGCCAGCAGTCGAGCTTCTCGCGCACCCTGAACGCGATGATGCGCTCTGACAGCGAGTCGAACGCCATCAACAGCTACGTCATGCTGCGCGTGAACTACCGCCTGAACCTCTTCGGCACGAAGGAAGCCCGCATGGGCATGGGCGGCCCCGGCGGGCAGGGCGGCCCCGGCGGACAGCGCGGACAGCGCGGCGGATTCGGAGGCGGAGGCCGCGGCGGATTCGGAGGCGGAGGCTTCGGCGGACCGGGACGCTTCTGATGAAGTGATTAAGAACTCAGCTTTCGCAAGAGTGCAAGGAGTGATAGGAGTGAAAGGAGTGAAAGTGGGCGAATGCGAAACTTGAATAAATAATAAATGCAGCGGACGACTTTGCCGTCCGCTGCATTGTTCATATAAGAAACTCAACTTTCGCAAGTTATGGAGTTAAAGGAGTTAAAGGAGTTAAAGGAGTTAAAAGACGATACTTTTGCTGTCGGTTTTAGTTCCACTGACGAATGCTTTTCAGTGAAAAGTCTATCGTCTTTTAACTCCTTTAACTCCCTTTAACTCCTTTAACTCCTGAAAGATAATGGCTACTCCGCCTCCTCGCGATCGGCGATGTTGTCGCCCTCGGTGGGCTTCATCTCCTCCTTGAAGTCGGTGATGCCGTTGTCGACGAGGATGTTGTACCACTGCAGCAGCTTCTTGATGTCGCTGACGTGCACGCGCTCGCGGTCGAAGTTGGGCAGCACCTTGGCAAAGTATTCGCGCAGCTCGTCGCCGCTGGCCTTCTTGATGTCCATGGACGATTTCTTCCCCTCCTCGAGCTTCTTCAGGCTGTCGAGGACGTCCATCAAGGGCACGTCGTCGGTCTCGGTGAACATGGCGATGTCGGCCAGCGATGTGATGCGGTCGGTACCAAAGGCCGGCTGGCGCTTATGGGTGGCGTCGAGAGCCTCGACGATGAGGTTGTTCTTACCGCGTGAAACGAGTTTGTAGAGGCCGGGCTTGCCGGCGATGGCTAAAATGGTTTTTTGCATGTTTGTAGATGTCTTAATAGGTTTTCTATTTGTGGTTCTAACGGCTCGCGGCCGTCGTTGCTTATCTCATAGTCGGCACGCCGCAGCAGCTCGTCCTGCGGCCATTGCTTGTCCATCCACTGCCGGGCCTTCTCGTGGCTGATGCCGTCGCGCTGCATGATGCGCTGCAGGCGCACCTGGGGCGGGGCCGTGACGACGACGACGTGCTGCACCAGCCGGTCGAAGCCCGACTCGAACAGTATGGCACACTCCATCCAGTGCTGTCCGCTGTCTAAGAAGTCGCGGGCCACGGCGGGGTGTACGATGGCGTTCAGTGCCTGCGTGTGCTGCTCTGACGAGAGCAGGAACTGGGCCACTGCCGCCTTGTTCAGCAGTCCGTCGGCAGTATAGGCATCGGGGCCTATGAGGGCGGTCAGCTGGCGGCGCAGGGCGTCAGAGGTGCGCATCAGGCGCTTCGCGGCGGCGTCGCAGTCGTAGATGCTCACGCCCAGACGCTGCTCTAAGAGACGGCAGACAAAGCTCTTGCCGCTGCCGATGCCTCCGGTGACGGCTATGCGCATGTACTGGTCTTCTTCCTTCATCATGGTGCGTGTGTGAGTGGCGTCGGCCCTACTGCGGCTGCTGTTCGGCGTCGTGCTCCTCAATGAGGTAGTCGACCTGCTCCTGCTCCAGCCTGACGCGCTGTATGCCCAAGGGCTGGCGCCGCAGGTACACGTTGCACCGCGCCTCGGGGGTGAGGCTGAACTCCTTGTAGTCGGCCACGATAAGGAAGTCGCTGGCCGAGATGCTCTGGTAGTTCTTCATGCCCGTGACGAAGCTGACGCTGAGCTTGGCCGGGAAGGTGCGCAGCACTTTCCCCGGCGGCATGTTGATGCCCACCACGGGCACGTCGCTGATGGTTCCCTCGGTGAGCATGTCGGTCTGGAAGAGGATGGTCACCTCGTCGGGCACCATCTTCACGCCCGTCATGGGCTGCAGCCGCGCCTTCACCATGAGCGGATCGCGGAAACCGCTGTAGCTGAGGGGCACGGTGTAGACGGTGCTGATGCTGTCGAGCATGGCGGCCGACGCGTAGACGGTGACCATGCTGTCGGGCTGGTAGGCTACGTCGCTGATGTAGTAGAGCATGTCGGGTTCCACCGTTCCGCGGTACTTCACGGGCACCCGTCGGCTCTCGCCGTTGTTGTAGTAGAAGCTGAGGCCGTCGGGCTTGACGCCGACCGCCTTGGCCGATGCCGGCAGGCGTGTGTCGGCCAGTCGCAGCAGGTCGGACGTGGAGACGGTGCCCCGGCCGTCGTGCGCATAGCGTGCAAAGTCGATGCTGAGCGGCTGCAGCGGCTGGCTATATATATAAGTAATGAGGCTGATGCCCTTGTCGCGCACGGTATAGCGCAGCGTGTCGTTCTCGCCTGAGGTGATGACCACGTTGCCGGGCACGTTGACATACCTGACGGGAATCTTCACCTCCTGCTCGAAGCTCTCGTTGAGCGTCATGAGGAGCCAGAAGATGCCCGCCACGGCCAGAAAGAACAGGAAAATCAGGAATTCCCTGTTCATCCATCCCAGCAGGAAACGCCTGATGCCGTTGAGAGTGCCCATTGCCGCGCCGTGTGCCGCCAGGGCTTACTTCTGAGCCGTTGCGGTAGCGGCCACGTTGGCCATATCCTTGAACACGGCGCTCTTGG
Source organism: Prevotella sp. UBA3837 (assembly GCA_002392835.1). GTDB lineage: Bacteria > Bacteroidota > Bacteroidia > Bacteroidales > Bacteroidaceae > Prevotella. Next base: position 36,279 of record DGHX01000172.1, read on the forward strand.
CCACGGTGATGACGGTGTCCTTGGCTATCTTCACGTCGACGGTGCCCTTGGCCAGGTCAACGCTCTTCACCGTACCGTAGATGCCGCTGCCCACGATGACCGACATGCCCTCGGCCAGCTGGTTCTGGAAGTTGCGAATCTCCTTCTGCTGCTTCTGCTGCGGGCGAATCATGAAGAAATACATGATGGCAAAGATGGCCACCATCATCAGCAGCATCATCATGCCGCCACCGCCCTGCTGCTGGGCTTGTAATAGGATGTTTGTCATTGATTGTTGGTTATTAATGAAATGAATGTTCTGTCAATGGAGCGTGTGGGCTCGGGGGCCTTACTCCTGCTCGTCGCCGGCGTCCTCCTTTCGCTGCTGGGCCGGACGCGGCGGCACGAGCTGCTTCAGCAGGCGGCCCTGGCGAATGAGGTGACGGGCAATGCCGTCGAGCATGCCGTTGATGTAGCTGAAGCTGCGCGGCGTGGAGTACACCTTGGCCAGGTCGACGAACTCGTTGATGGTCACCATGAGCGGTATGCTGGGGAAGGTGAGCATCTCGGCAATGGCTATCTGCATGATGATGACGTCCATGTAGGCCAGTCGCGAGAAATCCCAGTTGAGCGAGGCCTCGCTCATGTAGCGCTGGTACTCGTCGGCATTGAGTATGGCGGCACGGAAGAGCTTGCGGGCATAGTCCTTCTCCTCCTCGCTGTCGTACTCGGGCAGCAGCTCCTGCTTCGAGCCGTTCTTCTCGTCAAAACGCTTGATGGTCTTCAGCACGAAGGTGTCGACGACCTCCTTGTCATCGTTCCAGTAGAGGCTCTGCTCCTCGAGCAGCAGGTCCAGGTCGTCGTTCTCCTGGATGAGCGTCTTGTACAGGCGGCGCCACAGCTCGCGGTCCACCTCGTATGTATCTTCGGCCTCCAAGTAGTCCTTGTAAATCTGGCTCTGCTCTATCTGCTCCAGCAGGCGCCCCACGAACTCCTGCTCGTCGGCCCAGGTGCGCTTCTGCGTCTCCATGAAGGCCGCCAGCTGCTTGTTGCCCTCTAACTGCAGGGCGAAGCGGTTGTAGGCCAGCTTCTGCGACGGCTCGGCCGTACCCTCACGCAGTGCCTTGGCCTGCAGCACCTCAAGGCGGCGGCGCGACTCGCGCGTCACGGCCACGATGAGCGCCAGCAAGTGATTGTACAAATCGTAGGCCTTGCTGAGGCTGAAGAACAGCTCTTTCTCGGCTGTGTCGATGTTCTTATTGCCGTTTTGATAGTAAGCGTAGGTTAACTGAACTATCTTAATGCGTATGAGTTCCCTGTTGATCATTTAGTCTTACGTTGTTTATCGACTGCAAAATTAGCGATTTTTTCGCTATTACACAAGAAAAAGACGCTTTTTTTGAAAAAATATCACCTAACATTTATCTTTTATCAAGATTTTTTGTACCTTTGCACCCGCTTTTTTCGTGTGATGGCGAATTAAGTCAAAACAAACCATTCAAAACAACAACTTAATTTAGAGTAACACAACACTGTTATGAGAGAAATTGCAATCAACGGTCAGAAGCGCGAGACCACTGGCAAGAAGGCCACGAAACTGATGCGCAAGGAGGGTCTGGTGCCCTGCAACCTGTATGGCGAAGCCAAGGACGAGAACGGCCTGCCCAAGGCCCTGTCGTTTGCCGCTCCTTTCACTGAGCTGCGCAAGGCTGTCTACACCCCCCACGTCTACATCGTTTGCCTGAACATCGACGGCGAGGAGCACAAGGCCATCATCAAGGAGCTGCAGTTCCACCCCACGTCGGAGGCTCTGCTGCACGCTGACTTCTACGAGGTGACCGACCAGAAGGACATCACCGTGGGCATACCCGTGAAGCTGAACGGCCTGGCACAGGGCGTGCGCGAGGGTGGTAAGCTGAACCTCTCCATCCGCAAGATTGACGTCACCGCTCCCTACAAGAACATTCCCGAGATCCTGGAAATCGACGTCACCAACCTGGGCCTGGGCAAGGCCATCAAGGTGGGCGAGCTGAACTTCGAGGGCCTGAAGCTGGCTACTCCCGCTCAGGTCGTGGTATGCTCGGTGAAGGAGACCCGCGCTTCGAAGGCTGCCGCCGCTGCTGCTGAATAATTATGGACAAATACTTGATAGTGGGGCTGGGCAACCCAGGTGATGAGTATGCCCAGACCCGCCACAATACAGGATTCATGGTGTTGGATGCTTTTGCGAAAGCATCCAATGCTGTTTTCAGCGACCGCCGCTACGGCTTCGTCGCCGAGACATCGCTGCGCGGCCGGAAGCTCTTCCTGCTGAAGCCCACCACGTTCATGAACCTCAGCGGCAACGCCGTGCGCTACTGGCTGAACAAGGAGAACATCGACCAGCAGCGGCTGCTCGTCATCAGCGACGACGTGGCACTGCCACTGGGCACCTTCCGCCTGAAGGCCAACGGCTCGAATGGTGGGCACAACGGGCTGGGACACATACAGCAGCTCATAGGACAGCAGTACGCGCGTCTGCGCATGGGCATCGGTAACGACTACCCCATGGGCGGGCAGATAGACTGGGTGCTGGGCCGCTACAGCCAGGAGGAGCAGCAACAGCTGCAGCCTGCCATTGACACGGCGGTGAAAATCGTCGAGAGCTTCGTGCTGGCCGGCATCGACATCACCATGAACCAATTTAACAAGCTGGGCAAGCGCCCCGCAGCAACACAGAACGCCCCCACCCCATGAACACCGAAGCGAGAATAGACAAATGGCTGTGGGCGGCACGCATCTTCAAGACGCGCAGCATTGCCGCCGACGCCTGCAAGAACGGGCGCGTCAGCGTGAACGGCGTCAGCGTGAAGCCATCGCGCACGGTGAAGGCCGATGACGTGGTGAGCGTGCGCAAGCCGCCCATCACCTACAGCTTCCGCCTGCTGAAGCCCATTGAGCAGCGCGTGGGTGCCAAACTGCTGCCCGAGATATACGAGAACGTGACGCCGCAGGACCAGTACGACCTGCTGGAGATGACCCGCATCAGCGGATTCGTAGACCGCGCACGCGGCACCGGACGCCCCACAAAGAAGGACCGCCGACAGCTGGACGCCTTCGTAGGACCGTCGCTCGAGGGCTTCGACTGGGAAAACTGAAGGTTGTCATAAAAGGGTAGGAAAATTCAGTTAAGTATTCAGAAACAAGCATTAGGAAAATATGAAACACATTATTCGTCAGTTTTCACTGGGTGCAGCGCTGCTGGCGCTGACCACATCGTGCCTGAACAATGACGATCCCTACAATGCAGGCTTCGTCTTCGGCCGCCCCCTACAGCCCGTCACCGCCATCTTCGCCAACACGGTGGAGGACTCCATACAGTTCATGAGCTACGGGCCATGGTACCTGGTGCGCGAAGCCAGCTGGTGCACCACCACCGCCACGCAGGGACAGGGCGGCACGGTATACAGCTACCCACTGAGCTTCGAGCAGAACGCCACGGGCGACAGCCGTCACGCACGCCTGACCTTCTACGACTCCGACCACCCCGACGACGCCCACGCCACCATCTTCTACTGGCAGCATGCCACCCGCGGCGACGGCTCGCTGGGCCTGGCTGCCGACGTGCGTGCCATCAGCGGCAGCGACGGCTCGCGCTTTGAGTTCGCCTACGACGCGCTGCACCGCCCCACACAGCTGCGCATCACCCTGGGCGAGACACAGCTGCGCAACCTGACCATCAGCTACAACGAAGCTGACAGCACCATCGCCGTCAGCGACAACGGACAGCAGCTGAGCAGCAAGTACGGACGCGACTGGCAACCCGAAAAGCTCGTGGGACTCACCGACACCGTGGGCTATGCCTCGCAGTACTACCAGAACGGCATGCCAGTATCGGCCAGCTTCGCCTTCAACCTGGAGCACCGCCATGCCAATGGCCAGAACCGCTACTACGCCTACCTCATGGGAGGCCAGAACCTCAGCCCCGACAGCCTGCACTGTGCTGACAGCTTGCGCATTGCCGACATGCAGGGACAGAGCACCCTGGTGACGAAGATGAAGATGGAGTACTCGAAGATGGACAACCGCTACCAGTCCATCGACGTGAACCAGCTCATTACCGGTGCCGAGCAGTGCGATCCCTACCAGCTGCTCTCGCTGTTCCGCTATACGCGCAGCACCAGCATCGTCAGCCTGCTGACCATCGGCGACGGCAGCCGCTACACCGCAGAAGCAACGCTGAACGGCAACCAGAGCGTGAAGCAGCTGCAAGTGAACCGCTACGAAGCCCACGCCACAGAGCCAACGAGCAACGTCACCTACTCCTTTGAATACTGAGCCATGCCAAGAAATAACGAACATCTGAAGCTGCTGGGCAACGAGACCAACTATGCCAGCAACTATGACCCCTCGCTGTTGGAGACCTTCGAGAACCAGCACCCCGACAACGACTACTGGGTGCAGTTCAACTGCCCCGAGTTCACCACGCTCTGCCCCATCACCGGGCAGCCCGACTTTGCCGAGCTGAAGATTCTCTACATGCCCGACAAGCGCATGGTGGAGTCGAAGAGCCTGAAGCTCTACCTCTTCTCCTTCCGCAACCACGGCGACTTCCACGAGGACTGCGTGAACGTCATCATGAAAGACCTCATCCGCCTGATGGACCCGAAGTTTATTGAGGTGTTGGGACTGTTCCTGCCCCGTGGCGGCATCAGCATCTACCCCTACGCCAACTACGGGCGGCCGGGCACGAAGTACGAGCAGATGGCTCAGCAGCGATTGCTGCAGCACCAGATTGTGTAACGCCACATCTATTATCATACAGCAGCGACTGCCGTAACAGTACGGCAGTCGCTGCTATGTTTTAGCCCCATTGTCTCGGCTGTGGCGCAGGCCGTTCAGCGCGCCAGCATGCGGTCGCTGAGATAGCCGTTGAAAGCCTCGCGATAGTTGTCGCCGATGGGCAGGTATTCCTCGGGGCCCATGATGATGCGGTTCTTGTTCACCTCCTGCACCTTCTGTAGGTTGACGATGTATGAACGGTGTATGCGCATGAACGTCGGGGGCAGGAACTCCTCCATCTTCTTCATCGACAGGTAGGCAATGACGGGCCGCGGCTGGCTGTCGAGGTAGAGCTTCAGGTATTCGCTCATAGCCTCTACATAGCGTATGTCGGCCGTGCTGATGCGCAGGGTGCGGCTGTCGGTCTTCACAAAGAAAGTGTCGTCGTGCTGCACGCCGGCGACAGGCTGCGGCGACTCGGCGGTGGCGGCCGGCAGGTCGTCGCCGTGCACCGCGCTGCGCTCCTTCCACCGCTCCTGCACCTTCAAGGCGGCGCGCTGGAAGTCCTGCAGACCGAATGGTTTCAGCAGGTAGTCGACGGCATTGACACGGTAGCTCTCAACGGCGTAGTCGGCATAGGCGGTGGTGAAGACGATGAGCGGGGGCGCCACCAACTGGCGCACGAAGTCCATGCCGCTGAGGTCGGGCATGTTGATGTCGCAGAAGATGGCGTCGATGACGTCGTGCTCCATGACCTGTTGCGCCTCCAGGGCACTCATGCACTCGCCGCAGAGTTCGAAGAAGGGAATCTTCCTGATGTAGGCGGCCAGCTGCTGTAGCGCCAGTGGCTCGTCGTCGATGGCTAATACTCGTATCATGATGCTGCTGTGTAATAATATGGTGAGTAATGGCGGTTACCCGGCATTCATGATAACGGGATTTCCAGCAAAATATTATATTCTGAGGGCTGATCATTGATGTCGAGCCGGTAGCGCTGGCCGTAGATGAGGTCCAGGCGCTGGCGTGCATTCTTCAGTCCTACGCCCCCGTGCTGGTCGTCGGCCTGCGGAATCTTGCTGTTGCGGCAGCTGAAGCGCAGGCTCCCGTCGCTGACGGTGGCGCTGATGTCAATGAACGATTCCTGGCGGTAGCTGACGCCGTGCTTGAAGGCATTCTCTACGAAGGTGATGAGCAGCAGCGGCGGCACCTGGGCGTCGGGCACCTGGGCGGGCAGGCTGACGCTGACGCTGACGCGGTCGGTCAGCCGCATGCGCATCAGCCGTATGTAGTCCTCAACGAAGGCCAGCTCGCGGCTCAGGGCCACGGTGGTCTTGGCCCCGTCGTAGAGCACGAAGCGCATAATCTTCGACAGTTCGATGATGCTCTCCTTGGCGCGCTCACCGTCGATGTCGACCAGGGCGTGGATGTTGTTCAGCGTGTTCATCAGGAAGTGGGGGTTCACCTGGTAGCGCAGGTACTGCAGCTGCTGCTCCAGACTCTGCTTCTCCAGGCTTTCCATGCGCCTGCGGTCGCGCTGCTGGCGGAAGTAGAGCTTCACGCCGACGTTCATGCCGAGCATGAGTATGAGCACGATGACGGCCACCACGTCGTGCTGCGCGAAGATGAAGGGAGGCCGATCGCCGTCGGGGCGGAACTCAGCCTCGCCGCCCCCGCCCGGATGGGGCATCCTGTCTGGTCGGGGCCCCATGCCGTCAGGCTGATGCAGGTCGCCAGGCCGATGCATGCTGTCGGGCCGGAATGCCGCGTCGGGCCCGTCGCCGCGCGGAGGCATGCCGTGGTGCTCGTGCATATCCATGGCGGGATTATCGTGATGTGCCAAGTCAGGATGCTGCGAGCACTGCACCACGGTGAAGGCTGCCAGCAGCATTGCCGTCGTTGAGAAATAGAGCCAGCGCCGCTGCCGCTCCACCAGCAGCGGCGCCAGCAGGAAGTTATGAACGAGGAACACTGCGAAGAATATGGCATAGTGCCGCCACACGTGCAGCACGTCGGCCCACTCCAGCTGCTGGTTGCCGTTATGGTCGGTGCTGACATAGTGCGCCACGACGGGCGCCATGAACAGCAGGCCCCACAGCAGTGCGTAGACCCACAGCTCCTGTCGGTTGTCCTTGAGGAAAGCCACTATCCTTGCCATCTCGTCCTGTGCTGCGTTGGCTTACTTCACTATCGTCTTGTACGTGCGGCTGCCCTGTCTGACGATGTACACTGCCCCGCTTTGCGGCATGCTAACGGCTGTGCCGCTGAGTGTGTAGTATTGGGGCTGTGCGCTGCCTACGGTCATCTCGCTGATGTCGGCGTTGATAACGGTGTCGCTGGTATCGAAGTTCCTTGTGCCGCCGTTGTAGGTGATGGTTCCGTCGGCCTTGATGGCCTTGCCACTATAGCCGCTGATGGTGAGCGTGCCTCCGGTCATGTAGAAATTGCCCGTGTTCTCGTCCTCGTGGTCGGCGGTGATGCCGGTGACGGGTTCGTTGGCCCATTCCACCTGCACGCCGTCCTCTTGTACGCCGCTGATCTTCACCGTTCCGCTCTCCATGAGAAAGTACTCCTTACAGTGTATGCCGTCCTTCACGGCACCGGTGATGTTGATGGTCAGGTTCTTCACTTCTATATACTCCTTGCTGTATATGGCGTGCTTCGAGTTGCCCACTACGTTGAGTGTGCCCTTGCCCTTGAACTTGGTGTGTCCCTTGCAGTGGTAGCAGCCGTTGTAGTCGGCGTTGGCGCCGTCTTTCAGCGTGTTGGTGGTTCCGCTCTTTGCGCTCACCTCTACGCGCTTGCCGTTCTGAATGTTGATGGCCGGTCCGCTGGGGTTGGTCAGCGTGATGCCATTCAGGTTGACGGTGCACTTGAAGGAGCCTTCCAGGTAGAACTCGCCGTCGGCAGAGGTGCCTGAAAGCACGTAGATGATTTCGCCGTCGCTGTTGCTCGTCGTGGGGTTGACGCCTGCGAAGCTCTCGGCCTGCACAATCTTCACGTGCGACGATGTGCCGCTCTGAACGGTGACGTAGCTGCTGATGTTCGATGCCACGGTGACGGTGGCCGTCTGTCCGTTGTACACTATCTCCACCGTGTTGTTGCTCACGGCCAGGGCCGTCAGCCCGGCAGTCATCAGTGCAAAAAGCGTGAGTAGATGTTTCTTCATGCTGTTTGTGTTGTTTTTGTTATGGTTTTAGGAAAAGACTATTCGCTGTTTTAAATGAGTAATGAGTAATGATGATTATCTTGCACGCCCAGCTGATAGGTGCCGGCACGGGCCATACGCCTGCTGCGGCAGAAGGAATGTTGTTGGAAGATGCGAGACTAATCATAATTACTCATTACTCATTACTCATTACTAATTAAAGAGCTCATTTTTCATTTTCAGAAGGGCCTTCCGCCTCCGCCCATGCCTCCGGGCTGCATTCCTCCTCCGCCCATGCCGTTGCTGATTGAGCTTGTGGCGGTGACGCTTGTTGAGCTGCTGCCCAGTGTCAGCGTGTAGCTGCTTCCGCTGCTCATGCTCGGTGCGCTGGCCATGATGGTTCCGCCGGAGTAGCTGTAGGGCGGCATTGTGAAGGTGGCCAGCGTGCTGCTGCCGTTGCTGATGGTGACGGTGCTGTTGGCCTGTGTGCTGCCGCTGGTGCTGACGATGCCCTGTGTGGTGCTGGCCAGTGTGCAGTCTACGCGCCCGCCGATGCCGAAGAATGCGCCTCCTGTCACGGTGAGCTTGTACTGCTCGCCCACGTCGATGCCGGTTTCGGCACCGCTGGCTCCGTAGGCCACTATGTTGCCGCCCTTGATGCTGAGGTTGCCGTTGGCATCGATGCCGTCGTTGGCCGTTCCCACCGCCACTATGCTTCCACCGCTGAGGGTCATGTCGCCGGCAGAGTTGATGGCGTCATCGTAGGCCGACACCTGCACGCTGCCTCCGCTGACGGCTATCGTTCCCTTCGACTCTATGCCTTCGCCGCCGCGGCCCTTGGTGCGCACCATGATGGTGCCGTCAGCTATGTTGAGCAGGCCGTGCACGCCCTTCGTGCCAATCTTGATGCCCTTGGGCGATGCCGTGTCATTGGTGCTGCTGAAGGTCGTCCCCTCGGTGATGACGTACAGCGTTCCGCCGTTCACGTATGCCTCGTAGTCGGCCTTCAGGCCCTTGCCGCCGCTGCCGGTGCTCTTCAGCAGCACGGTGCCGCCGTTCTGGGTGTAGGTGCTGTCGCACTTCATGGCCGCTGCGCCCTTGGCCTCGCCCTCGTCGCTGTCGTAGGTGCCGTTGCCGGTAGTGATGACGGTGGTGCGTCCTCCGTTGACGATGATGTTGCTCTCGCAGTTGATGCCCTTGCCTGCCGTGGCACTGCACTCCACGTTCAGTATGCCTCCGTTGATGTAGATGCCGTCGTTGGCCTTGATGCCGTTGTTGGCCGTCGACTTTACGTAGATGTTGCAGCCCGTGCGCATGACGATGTAGTCAGCACAGTGTATGCCGTTGTTGTAGCTGCCATACACCTGCAGTGCTCCTGTGCCGTTCAGCAGCAGCTTGCCCTTGCAGTAGAGGGCTCCCTTGTGGTCGGCCTTCGACGTGGTTCCGTCGCTGAGCTTGCTGGTGGTGCCGCTGGCCAGCACCACGAAGGCGCGCTTCTTGCTGAGCAGGTTCAGCGCTGCCGAGTCGGGGTTGGCAATGTCGGCGCCGCTGAGCACCACCTCGTACTTCTTCTCGCCCAGTATGGTGAGCGAGCCGTCGGCAGTCGTTCCGCTGACGTTGTAGCACACGCCCTTCGTCTCGCCGTGGTCGGCCACGAGGTGTGCGCCGTTGGTGGTGACGGTCACTCCGTCGGCTGCGGTATAGCTGACGCTGCTGCCGGTGAACACGATGTCGACGGTAGTGTCGAAAGTGTTCTGTGCCAGGTCGTCCTCCTCGTCGGGGAAGTACTCAGCCACGGTGGCGGCCGGCTCGTCGCTGGTGGTGTCGATGTCTACTGCGAACGAGATGAGCTCGCCCGAGCTGGCCGAGGCTCCTCCGCCTGTACCACCAGCCATCGACCCTCCAGTGTTGCCGTCGTCGGTGGTTCCGTACCATTCGTCTATCCAGCTGTCGTCCTCCGACTGGCAGCCCTGCATGCCTGCCGCTGCTGCGAGCAGCACGAGCATTCCTGTCATTACCTTCTTCATAGTCTTTTTCCTTTCCATTTTTAAAACCTTGATGTAGTGAAAATAACTGGTGCAAAGGTAATGAGAAAAGAAGAACGGGGCAAAAGCTTTCAGCGAATGCCCCGTTTCATTCAGCAAACCTGTTACATGCCCAGGCCCTTCTGCACGGCTCCTGCAGCGGCATCCACGGCGCCCTGCACCTGCTGTCCGGCCTGCTGCACGGCACCGTCTACGGCACCCTGCACCTTCTCCTTGGCGCCCTCAACGGCACCCTCGACAGCACCCTGCACCTTCTCCTTGGCACCCTCAACGGCACCTTCCACGGCGTCCTGCACGTCTCCGGCTACGCCTTCAACGGCCTCCTGGGTGTTCTCCAGCTGGTCCTGCACGCCTCCCACGAGGCCCAGCAGCTGGTCAACGGGCTGCTCGCTCACGCTCTTGATGAGCTCGGTGGCACGGCCGGCCAGTTCGCTGTTGCTGATCTTGCCCAGCACCTCGCCAATCTTGGCAGCATTGTCCTTCAGGAACTTCTGGGCGGTGCCCAGGTACTCCTTAGCCTTGGCGGGGTTGTCCTTGATGAAGCCCATGGCCTTCTCCTGAATGTTGCTCACCAGTGCGAAGAGTCCCTCTCCGTTGCCGGCGTTCAGCTGGCCCTCCAGGGCAGCCTTCAGGTCGTTGGTCTCAGCGGGAGCCTCCTGCTGAGGATCACCCTGTCCGGGAGTAGCGGTCTTACCGAAACACGAGGTCAGTGACACGGCGACGACAGCCACCATCAGTGCATAGAATAACTTTTTCATTGCTTTTGAAATTTTAAAGTGAATAATATAGGATTAAAAGTTCTTTCTCTATTTCGGCAGCAAAATTAAGCATTTAAATTGAAAACTGCAAAAAAAATCCACAATCATTTGGCTGTTTAAGGAAAAAATGGTACATTTGCCTACTCTTTTTGAGACAAATACGCATTTAGACACTATGAATGTAGAACACATTACACAGATTATCAACGCTAAACCCAACCTGAGCACCGCCTTGGGCATGGAGTTTATCTCTACGCCCGAGGACGACACCTGCATGGCTCGCATGCAGGTGGACGAGCGCAACCGCCAGCCCTTTGGCTTCCTCAGCGGCGGTGCCTCGCTGGCGCTGGCCGAGAACGTGGCGGGCGTAGGCTCGTCGGCCCTCTGTCCCGGCTGCGCCTGCGTGGGCATCGAGGTCAGCGGCAGCCATGTGAAGGCCGTGGCCGAGGGCGACACCGTCACCGCCTATGCCCGTCTGCTGCACGGCGGCAGCACGCTCCACGTGTGGCAGGTAGACATCAAGGACAGCAGCGGCGACCTCATCTCGAGTGTTCGCGTCACCAATTATGTCGTGGGAGCCAAGAAGTGAGCCGTGGATAGCTTTGCCATATACAGAATGCCTTACGGCAGCCGCTGCATGCTGGTAGCGGGTCAGGCCGAGGTGCTGCCGTCGGTGGCCGCCGTGGGCGGTTGCCAGGGCTTTGTCGTGGCTCCGTTCCTGGCATCGGCGCAGCAGCCGGTGGTGGTCATCGGCGGCAAGGCGCAGCCCCTCGAGCTGACAGGGAAGGGGATAGAGGCTATAGATGCTATAGATGCTATAGAAGCTATAGAAACTATAGACACTATAGAGACTATACCCGCTACAGAAGCTACAGGCCCCTCCCCCTCTGCCTCCTACGCCGCTGACTTCGCCGCCTTCCACGGTGCGCTGCAGCAGGGGACGTTCCAGAAGCTGGTGCTGGCCCGCTGCACCGAGGCCCCGCGGCCCGGCGGCACGCGGCCCACAGAGCTCTTCCTGCGCGCCTGCCACAGCTATCCGCGCCTCTTCATAGCCCTGGTGCACACCCCGCAGAGCGGCACCTGGCTCACCGCCACCCCCGAGGTGCTGCTGGAGTGCCTGCCCGACGAGGACGGCCCCCACAGCCACCTGTGGCACACCATGGCCCTGGCCGGCACCATGCGGCTGCGGCCCGACGAGATGGGCGGCGAGGGGCAGCACCTGCGCTGGTCGGCAAAGAACATCCAGGAGCAGCGCCTCGTGGCCACCTACATCCACGACGTGCTGCGCCGACATGCCGACGACGTCAGCGAGGAGGGCCCGCGCACCGTGCGCGCTGCCAACCTGGTGCACCTGCGCAGCGACTTCACCTTCCCACTTAGTAACAATATATGTACGCGCGTAGGCCGTCTGCTCAGCGACCTGCACCCCACGCCCGCCGTGTGCGGACTGCCTAAGGCAGAGGCGCTGCGCTTCATCGTGGAACACGAGCATGCGCCGCGCAGCTACTACAGCGGCTTCATGGGGCCTGTCAGCCCCGAGGGCCCCGGCACCCACCTCTTCGTCACCCTGCGCTGCATGCAGCTGCTGGCCCACCGCTGCCGTCTCTACGCCGGTGGCGGCCTGCTCAGGGAGAGCACCGTGCAGAAGGAATGGCAGGAGACGGAGGCCAAGCTCGGCACCATGCGCAGCATACTGCAGGCATGACGGCCGACACTGCAGACCGACCATACGACCGACCATACGTACAACGATAAGACCATGTACAGCAGCAAGCCAAACGTAAACACACTGACCGCCCTGCTCGCGGAGCACGGCATCAGCCATGCCGTGGTATGCCCCGGCAGCCGCAACGCCCCCCTGGTGCACAACCTGAACGAATGTCCCACCATCAGCTGCCACCCTGTCACCGACGAGCGGTCGGCGGGCTTCTTCGCCCTGGGGCTGGCACAGGCCACCGACCAGCCCGTGGTGGTGTGCGTCACCAGCGGCACGGCGCTGCTCAACCTGGCTCCCGCCGTAGCCGAGGCCCACTATCAGCACCAGTCGCTCATCGTGGTCAGCGCCGACCGCCCCGCCGCATGGATTGACCAGCTCGACGGCCAGACGCTGCAGCAGCCCGGTGCACTCAGCCCCTGGGTGGAGTGCAGCATCAGCCTGCCGGAGTGGGAGGAGAGTGGAAAGTGGAATGAGGAGAGTGGAAAGTGGAAAGAGGAGCACTGGCACTGCAACCGACTGGTGAACGAGGCCCTCATGGCTGCCACGGCCGACCACCGGCCCTGCGTCCACATCAACGTGCCCATCAGCGAGCCCCTCTTCGCCTTCACCACGCCTCAGCTGCCCGATGAGCGCGTGATACGCAGCTATGCCCCCGCTGCCGACTACGACTGTCTGCCGCAACCGCTCGTCGACGACCTGCTGGCGGCACAGCGGCCCCTCATCGTCTTCGGCCAGCTGTCGCCACGCCGTTTCCACTACGAGGCCGTCGACCAGCTTTTCAGTCGCGTCATCGTGCTCCATGAAGCACTGGCACCCATGACCAGCGTAAGCCTGTTTGACGAGGTGCTGGCCACGATGGGCGATGGCGAACAGGCACTGCTGCCCGACTTTATCCTCTACGTGGGCGATGCCGTGGTGAGCAAGCGGCTGAAGCACTTCCTGCGCCGTGCCACCGATGCCCGCTGCTGGCGCGTCAGCCTGACAGGCCAGGTGGAGGACACGTTCCAGAACCTGCGGGGCATCGTGCTGGGCGACACCGAGCGCACGCTGCAGGCGCTGAGCGCCAAGATGTCAAAACAGAAGTGGAGCCACTCACACCCCCGTGCCGACTACCGTCGCCGCTGGCTGCACCTGCTGAGTGAGGCCCGCCAGCGCACGGACAGCGAGGTGCTCCCCTACGGCGAGGCGGCCGCCGTGAGGCTCTTCGAACAGCAGCTGCAACAGATGGGCTGCGGCTACGAAGTGCACTATGCCAACAGCAGCGCCGTGCGCCTGGCCAACCGCTACGCCATGGGGCACCCCGTGTGGTGCAACCGCGGCGTGAACGGCATCGAGGGCTCCCTCAGCACCGCCGCCGGCTTTGCAGCAGCCCTCCACCCGTCTCCCTCCACCCTCGTCTTCTGCGTCATCGGCGACCTGAGCTTCTTCTACGACCAGAACGCGCTGTGGAACCAACGGCTGTCGCCGGCCCTGCGCATCCTGCTGCTGAACAACGGCCACGGCGCCATCTTCGACCAGCTGCCCGGCCTGGAGCAGAGTCCCGTACGCGACGACCTGGTGGCCGCCCGCCACGACACCACTGCCGAGGGCATCTGCCGACAGAATCATGTGGAATACAGCAGGGCCAACGACATGGCCCAGCTGCAGGACAGCCTTGGCTGGCTAATGGAAGAGAGTTCGGCACACGCCCGGCTGTTAGAAGTGGTGACAGGCGAAAAGACGAACAGCTGCAACTGCGCTTCTCGCGCGTGAAAGAATCAGAACGGACTATGCCGACGGGCTGGTAGCCTCAGAAGAACTGCGCTTCTCGCGCGTGAAAGAATCAGAACCCTTCGCGGTAAAAGTCGAGGGCCTCCTCTATTTCCTGGCGGGTGGCCGTCTGGTTCAGTGCCAGCTGGCCCACGCCGCTGAGCAGGGTGAAGTTGATGGTTCCGGCGGTATTCTTCTTGTCGTGCGTCATCAGCTCAAGGAGCGTGGGATAGTCATCGCAGGTGATGGGCATGCGCCCATAGTGCTGCAGCACGAAGTTCACCACCTGTCGCATCCTGTCGGCGGGGAAGCCCGTCTTCGCCACGCTGAGATACAGCTCGCACACCAGGCCCCAGGCCACGGCATAGCCGTGCAGCACAGGTCGGCGCTGCAGCGCCAGCGACTCGAAGGCGTGGCCCACGGTGTGGCCCAGGTTCAGTGCCTTGCGCAGCCCCTGTTCCAGCGGGTCCTCACCGACGATGCGCTGCTTCACACCCACGCTCTCCTGCACCATGCGGCCCAGCTCGGCCAGCTGCGGCTGTTCTATGTCGAAGCGCAGCAGGCGGCTGAGCATGTCATCGGTGGCAATGAGACCATGCTTCAGCATCTCGGCATAGCCCGAGAGCAGGTTCTCGGCATCGAGGGTGCGCAGGAAAGCGGTGTCGATGATAACGGCGTCGGCATTGCGGAAGACGCCAATCTCGTTCTTCAGCCCGCCGTAGTTGAAGCCCGTCTTACCACCCACCGAGGCATCGACCATGGCCAGCAGCGTGGTGGGAATGTTGATGAAGTGCAGGCCGCGCTTGAAGGTGCTCACGGCAAAGCCGCCCAGATCGGTCACCATGCCTCCGCCCAGGTTCACCACCAGCGAGTGGCGGGTGGCCCCATGCTGCTGCAGTTGGCTCCACACCTGCTGCACGGTGTCGAGCGTCTTCTGCTCGTCACCGGCGCCGATGGTGATGACTGTGCTGCCGCTCATGCATGCCAGGCCGCTCAGCAGAGGCAGGCACAGGTCGCGGGTATGGGTGTCGCACACCACGAACAAGCGGTCGTGGGCTGTCTGCTCCACGGCATCGGTCAGCGTCTGTGCCAGACTTGCCGAGAAAAACACTTTTTGCTGTTCCATCTTCTTCTCTTAATACACTTTTTTTGCTACTGAGCTGCAAAAATAAATACTTTTTCCGGTATTTCCGTACTTTTCTTCTACTTTTTTTCTCTATTTGTGGAAAAATGCCTAAATTTGCAGTGCAATAACAACTAATACCCATCAAGACGCTATGGACGAGATAGTGGGAAAGTTCATCAACCCGTATACCGACTACGGCTTCAAGCTGCTCTTCGGCACCGAGCCCAACAAGGAGTTCACGCTCAGCTTCGTGAATGCCTTGCTGCAGGGGCGTGAGGTCATCAAGAGCCTCACCCTGCTGCCCACCGAACAGCTGGGCGACACACAGGATGACCGCAGGTCGGTGTTCGACGTATACTGCGAGAACGAGCGCGGCGAGAAAATCATCATCGAGATGCAGAAGGCTGACCAGCAGTACTTCAAGGACCGCTCGGTCTACTATTCGTCCTTCCCCATCCGCCAACAAGGGCAGAAGGGGCGCTGGCGCTTTGGGCTGAAGGCTGTCTACACCATAGGCATCCTCGACTTCGTGTTCGACGAGGACAAGGACGATGAAGAGTACTTCCACCACACGGTGCAGCTGATGGATGTTAACACCAAGGAGGTGTTCTACGACAAGCTGACCTACATCTACCTTGAAATGCCGAAGTTCAAGAAGACGGAGGCCGAGTTGGAAACGCTCTTCGACAAGTGGCTCTTCGCGCTGAAGAACCTACCCCGCCTGCTGGAGCGGCCCGCCGCCTTGCAGGAGCGTATCTTCAAGAAATTCTTCGACGTGGCCGAAGTGGCTGCCCTGCCCAAAGAGGAGTACGCCAAGTACGTGGAGAGCGAGAAGGTGTACTATGACCTCGACGGTGCCTTCCGTACCGCCGACAACAAAGGCTTCGCACGCGGACTGGTAAAAGGCAGGAAAGAAGGCAGGAAAGAAGGGATAAGAGAAGGAATGGCCAAGGGAATGGAGG
>DGHX01000172.1:52643-55225 GCA_002392835.1 Prevotella sp. UBA3837
AGGAAGGAATGGCCAAGGGAATGGAAGCCGCAAATATGGAGAGCGCCCGCAGGATGAAAGCCAAGGGCTTTGGTGCGGAAGACATTGCCGACATCACGGGCATTCCCGCTGACATAGTCAACAGTCTGTGACGACCTTTCAGCCTTTCCACACACAGCAACGAACAAACAATAACCATAAAACCATAATAACATCATGAATGAACAAGCAGGATTGAAGCCCTACGTCATCGGACTGGACCTGGGCGGAACGAATTCAGTATTCGGTATTGTTGACTCGCGCGGCGAGATAAAGGCCACGACGGCCATCAAGACGGGCGGCTTCCAGAGTGCCGAGGCCTACGTCGAGGCTTCGGTGCAGGCCTTGCAGCCTGTCATTGAGCAGGTGGGCGGCATTGAGAAGATCAAGGCCATGGGCATCGGTGCCCCCAACGGCAACTACTACAGCGGCACCATAGAGTTTGCTCCCAACCTGCCCTGGGCTCACGACGGCAAGGTGCCCCTGGCCAAGATGTTCAGCGACAAGCTGGGCGGCATACCCGTGGCGCTGACCAACGACGCCAACGCTGCTGCCATCGGCGAGATGGTCTACGGCGTGGCACGCGGCATGAAGAACTTCATAGTCATCACCCTGGGCACCGGCGTGGGCAGCGGCATCGTGGTGAACGGACAGCTGCTCTACGGCTGCGACGGCTTCGCTGGCGAGCTGGGACACGTCACGATGGTGCGCGGCGCTAAAGGCCGCAGCTGCGGATGCGGGCGCACGGGCTGCCTGGAGGCCTACTGCTCGGCAACGGGCGTGGCACGCACGGCTCGCGAGCTGCTGGCCAAGACCACACGTCCCTCGCTGCTGCGCGAGATGAACCCCGAGGACATCACGTCGCTCGACGTGAGCATAGCAGCCGGAAAGGGCGACGAGCTGGCCAAGGAGATATACGAGTTCACAGGACACATGCTCGGCGAGGCCTGCGCCGACTTTGCCGCCTTCTCCAGCCCCGAGGCATTCATCTTCTTCGGTGGCATGGTGAAAGCCGGCGAGCTCATCATGAAGCCCATTCGCGAGGCTTACGACGAGCACGTGCTGAAGATTTTCCGCGGAAAGGCCCAGTTCCTCGTCAGTGGCCTCGACGGTGCATCGGCAGCAGTGCTCGGAGCATCGGCCGTGGGCTGGGAGATACAATAAGACAACAGACAGGAACCAAAAAGGCACAGGAGTGGCTACCCCACTCCTGTACTTATATATATAGTAAATGACACAGAACAAGAAACGCAACCCCTGGGCCTGGATTCCCTCGCTCTACATGGCCGAAGCCCTGCCCTACGTAACGGTGATGACCATCTCGGTCATCATGTACAAACGCCTGGGCATCTCCAACACCGACATCGCCCTCTACACCGGCTGGCTCTACCTGCCCTGGGTCATCAAACCACTGTGGAGCCCCTTCGTCGACCTGGTGAAGACGAAGCGGTGGTGGACGGTGACCATGCAGCTCATCATGGCCGTGGCCTTTGCCGCCGTGGCTTTCACGCTGCCCACATCGCTCTTCTTCCAGCTCACGCTGGCAGCCTTCTGGCTCGTGGCCTTCACCAGCGCCACACACGACATTGCCGCCGACGGATACTACATGCACGCGCTCGACAGCCACGAGCAGTCGCTGTACGTGGGCATACGCAGCACCTTCTACCGCATAGCCACCGTGGCCGGACAGGGACTGCTGGTCATACTGGCCGGATTCATAGAAGACAGCACAGGCAACATTCCGCTGGCATGGTCCATCACCATAGGCACCATCTCAGTGCTCATGCTCGCAGCATCCCTCTACCACGGCTTCATCCTGCCCAGACCCCAGAGCGACCATGCCGTTGAGGGCGTCACCGCACGCAACATCATGCGCGAGTTTGCCGCCACCTTCAAGACCTTCTTCACCAAGAAGCACGCCCTGGTGGCCATTCTCTTCATGCTGCTCTACCGACTGCCCGAGGCACTGCTGGTGAAAATCATCAGCCCCTTCATGCTCGACCCCGTGGACAAAGGCGGACTGGGACTGACCACCAAGGAGGTGGGCATCGCCTACGGCACCGTGGGCATCATCGGGCTCACACTCGGAGGCATACTCGGAGGCATAGCTGCAGCACGCGGAGGACTGAAGCAATGGCTGTGGCCCATGGTGGCGGCCATCACCCTGCCCGACCTGGTTTACGTTTACCTGAGCTACGCACAGCCCGACAGCCTGCTGGCCATCAACGCCTGCATCTTCACCGAGCAGTTCGGCTATGGTTTCGGATTCACTGCCTACATGCTCTACCTCATCTACTTCTCCGAAGGGCAGCACAAGACGGCACACTACGCCATCTGCACCGGCTTCATGGCTCTGGGCATGATGCTGCCCGGCATGATGGCCGGATGGCTGCAGGAGACCATCGGCTACCGCCACTTCTTCATCGTGGCCATGGTGTGCTGCGCTGCCACAGTGGCCGTTTGCGCCTTCCTGAAGATTGACCCGCAGTTCGGAAGGAAGAAGGAGTGAAGGGGATAGAGGAAAGAGGAAGGTGGAAAGAGGAAAGAGGAAAGAGGAAAGTGGA
>DGHX01000162.1:0-183 GCA_002392835.1 Prevotella sp. UBA3837
AAAGCGGCCCGCTTTTGAAAAAATGGGGCCTCCGTTTGGGAAAGCGGGGGCGCGGGGTGTAAAATGGATGTTTATGCTGGTTCGGTTGCATGGATATGCGGGGGGTGGCGGGTTGGCGGGGGGCGGTGGACCGACGCTGACGCGTCGGGCACTGCGGCCGCGGGAGTGGTGCAGGATAAAACA
>DGHX01000162.1:349-4572 GCA_002392835.1 Prevotella sp. UBA3837
CGGTGGTGCAAGATAAATCTCAACAAAGGTTAACGTAGGTGCAAGTAGTGCAACATTTTCCGGTCATTGTGTTCGGGCAGGTGCAGAATGTGTTGCGTTTTGTCTTTTCGGCTTACGCCGTGCCTGTGTTGAACAGATTTGAGACAAATAGAAACGATACATCTGAAAATAATGCTTACCTTTGCCGATGAAAACCACGACATGTTGGTTGTCCTCGCAGAGTGATCAGACAGAGTGAAGGCTTTTTTTTATTAGTTAATATGGTTAGTAAAGTAGTTTGCTCATTGCTTGACTTTTTCAAGTGGACTCAAAGTTGAAAACACTTTTTTCCCTTCGATGACGTACTGGTAGTCATCTCCTCCGGCGGTGGCACGACTAGTGTCAGCGGCTATTGCCCATGACGCAGATCCTGATGGGCCCTAGGAGGCCGGAGGGGAGCAGGGGTGATTCCTTGCTGAAGAATTTCGTGGAGACGACAGTCTTGCGGTGCTCTGAGGGGCGCGGCTTGCCCTCGCGCAGCCAGTCGGGGATGTTCCTGAGGAACATGCCGGCCATGGGCTGGCTCGACGGATCGTCGCTGCCCCACTCCAGGTCGTCGGGCCACTGCTCGTCGCCTATCATGCGATTGGGCCACAGGTTGGTGACGGCTATCTGCAGGGTGTTGTCGCCTTTCCTGAGGTAGGGCGTGATGTCACAGCGGAAGGGCTTCTTCCAGAGGTGAGCTACTGGCTGTCCGTTGAGCGTCACCTGTGCAAGGTTCTTCACCGTGCCCAGGTCGAGCACGTAGCGGGCCTTGCGGTCGATGCGCTTCAGGCGGATGGTGTTCTCGTAGGTTGCCGTGCCCGAGAAATAGCGGATGCCGGCATGCGGGTGCTCGTTCCAGGGCGTGAGGCTGTCGAGTGTCACGGCGGAGGGTGCATCCCAGCCCGCAGGGAAGCGCAGCGTCCACGGCCCTTGGACAGGCAGTGCCGAGGTGATGGCTGGCGTCAGCTTCATGCCTTGCTGCAGGGCTGCTGCGAAGGCTTCGTTCTTTGCCCTCGCCGTCTCGCCGTCCATCGGCTCGCGCATGACGATGAAGCACGACTGATACTCGTCGAGGTGGAGGGCCACCTCGACGGTGCCGTCGCTGCAGCGGCACAATGCGTCGCTTGTCTGCCGGCCCGTATCAGGCAGCCACACCTCCGGCAGCCTGGCCGCTGATGCCAGTCTTACCACGGTGGTGAAGGCCGAGTCGAGCGGATTGGAGAGGAAGTAGATGTCGGCATCGCCGTCGCGACGGTGAGTCCACTGCAAGGGCACTTCGTCGCACTGCAGGGAAGTGCCCTTCGAGGCATAGTCGTCGACCCACTCGCCACGCTGCAGCAGTGCCTGGCAGCGGGCCATATACTCGAACAGCAGCTTGGCAGCCCCACTGCGCCACCACGTCTGCCCCGGTGTCCACCACGACCCCCACTGTCCGAAGGTCATGCCTGGCAGCACGTGGAGCCAGGGGTTCTGTGCACCGGCATGCAGCATCAGCGCATTGACTCCCATGCAGAAAGCCTTGTCGGCCAGCACCTTCTGCGAGGCAGGATCCTCCTGCCAGGCTCCTCGCGGCCAGTGCGTAAAACCCTCGGCGAAGATGAGCCTCAGGCCCGCTTTGTGGGCTGCCTGCGTGTGGCGCGGCAGCTGCGGCCATCCCCAGCTGGTTGGCTGAGTCCAGAACTCCGTGCAGAAATAGTCATTGGGCAGCCAGCGGGCGATGGCCTCGGTGTTGATGGGGTTGAAAGGCTTCGAGCTGTTCGTGCCGTAGGGCTCGTAGAGCAGCTTCAGGCCGTTCTGATGAGCCAGGTCGGCCATGTAGCCGTAGTAGTTCTCAGTGAAGAGCTGCTGACCTACTGCGGCATAGTCGCGGCTGAACTGGCGTGAGCGCTCGGTGCTCTCCACGGTCAGCCCCTTCAGCACGGGCAGCCAGGGCAGCATGTCGTAGTGGCAGCGCTCCCGGAACTCCTCAGCCATCAACGGTGTCCACTCTTGTCCGCCGGCCTCGTAGCTGTCTATCTCGATGCGCTGGAAAGTCTTCCCCAGCGACGCTCGTTTCAGGTCGAGCAGCATCTGCGGATAGCCCTGCCAGTAGCTGAGCACCGCAGCACGGCTCATCTTGTCGCACTCCAGGCCCACGCCGCCCGTGGGAGCCGTACCCTTGTTGGTCTTACCATTGGTGGTATGACCCACACGCAGCACACGCAGGGCTCCTTCACCCTTCTCCCGATGCAGGGGGAAGTCCGTCGGCTGCAGCACGCGGATGTCGCTGAGGCGCACCAGGCTGTCGGCAGGCATCACCAGTATGGCAATGTCGCGATAGAAGTTCCACCGGCTGTCTACCTCAGGCTGCCTGGGCAGGGGTATCTGGCTGTCATCGGCCATGGGAGCCGCCACTGCTTCCGACCATACCAGCTTCTGCATCGACAACTCAGGCGGCACCGTGGGAAAGGCACTCGACGACCACCCAGGGCAGTTGTGCGTGCCGAACGTCAGCCCCAGGCGTTGGCATTCGTTCAGGGCGTGGCGCATGAGGCGGATCCAGTTGTCGGTGCCGATGGCATTGGTCGTGTCGCGGACGATGGTCTGCAGCGGACCTCCCACCAGAAACTGCTGCACGCCGCCGATGCCCGCCTCACGGTAGGCTTCAAGGTCGGCGGTGATGCCTTCGCTCGACACCACGCCGTCCATCCACTGCCAGATCATCAGCGGGCGGGCCTCCTGCGGAGGATGCCGAAATACCTCGTCGAGTGTCTGTGCCTGGCATACTATCGGGCCGAGAAGGGGCAGCAGCAGAAAAAGGACTCGTCTGATCATTGTTTTTTCTTCATTTGATGAGTACTTTGCGATGATTGATGATATACAGGCCGTGCCGCGGATGCTGAACGCGCACGCCATACATATTATAGGCAACCGAAGGAGAAGGTTGCGGCGGGGCGACGGCCTGGATGCCGTTCTCCACCTCGTCTGTCTGATAGAGCTGGAAATAGTCGACGCGGAACGTGCCGGTCTCACCAGCGTTGTCGGTGCCTCCCGATGCTTTCTCGTTGCCTGTACGGATGCCGATCCTCACGTCGGAGGTCTGCTTCACCTCGAAGTCGACGAACATGTTCTGCAGTGTGTTGTAGTCCGACGTGCCGCTATGGGCGGCGAAGGTGTTGCGCTCGCCGGCGGTCAGCACACTCTTGGCGTAGTCCGTCTCTTTTCCGAAATACTGTACGTCCTGGTCTGCAAACATCCTCAGTGTGCCCAGGCAGCCCGACTTGCAGCCCAGCCGGCAGGTGAGGCGGTAGCGTCCGGCAGGCAGGTCGTGGATGACCTGATAGAGCTCGAAGTCGCTGGGCATAGGTTTGTTCCAGAACCAGCAGGAGTTGTCGCCGTGCTTGTTGGCCCCGTCGCTGTTGATGCCTCGCGAGTTGCCGGGGAACTCCTTGTTGATGCTCCAGCCGTAGGGCACGCCGCGCACCGTTCCTCCACCCGTGTTGACCACGCCCTTAGCTGAAAGCTCGAAGTCGGCGTTCACGATGTACTGATCGGTCAGCGTGGCATCTGCAGGCTGGTCGATGGCAATCTCGCAGAGGGCGATACCTGGATCCATCAGGTAGATGCGCACCTTAGCCGTTCCATCGGCCGTGGCCTCGTAGTCGTAGCTGTTGCCCGTGGCCCATCCTCGCAGCACGTTCTGGCTCCACACGCTCGACGTCGCTTTGGTGGCAATGCTGCCGACGGTGGGCGAGGCGCTGGTGCCGACAAACTGGAAGGCATAGCGCAGGGTGCCGCCGGCATGGAGGGGGAAGGTGGGCAGGAAGTGGGGTGTGATGGTGTTGGACCCCGCTTTGACAGGTAGCTCATACTCCACATAGGGAGCATCGGCGGCACGGCTGTAGCTAGTCAGGTCCATAGGCCATACGCAGACGGCCTGCTCCTGCATGCCCAGGCCATCGAGCTTCCTGACCGACGGGCTGGAGACCATATAGGACGCAGCAGGAACAGTGATGTGGGCCCCCTCGAAGAGATTGCTCTCGACGGGACTGACGTCAGCAGCCGTGGCCACTGCCGGCCGTCCGAAGGTGGCCTGTCCGCGCGGTGCTGCACTCATGATGCCGTTCCACTTGCCTCCGGCTATCTGCTTGTTGTACTTGTTGGTGAGCGTCTGTATCTCGTTGTAAGCCGACGTCGCTTCAGCAGCATACTGCAGTGCC
>DGHX01000167.1:0-152 GCA_002392835.1 Prevotella sp. UBA3837
TAGGGTCAAATGCTATATAGTTGCCATAATGAATGACAGGCCCTATCCCCTCCAAGTGGAAGGTGTAGGGCCTGTAAGAATCCGTAGTGTTGCTGGAAGATTTTACTTCACGTACTCGGCGAAGTCAGTCAGGTGCATGTCGCCCTTGCGTG
>DGHX01000167.1:225-47718 GCA_002392835.1 Prevotella sp. UBA3837
CGAAGGCGGCGGTGAGGCAGTGGCGTGTGTGACCGCCGGTGCCCAGGCGCAGGTATTCGCGCAGCAGCGGACGGTAGTCGGGGTGTGCGCAGTTCTCGATGATGGCCTCGGCGCGCTGCATGGGGCTCTTGTGGCGCAGGTCGGCGATGCCCTGCTCGGTGACGATGATGTTCACGTCGTGCTCCGAGCTGTCCTGGTGGGTCACCATGGGCACTATCGACGAGATGAGTCCGCCCTTGGCCGTCGACGGGCAGGTGAAGATGCTGAGGTAGGCGTTGCGCTCGAAGTCGCCGCTGCCGCCGATGCCGTTCATCATCTTCGTGCCGCTGATGTGCGTGGAGTTCACGTTGCCGTAGAGGTCCACCTCGATGGCGGTGTTGATGGCGATGACGCCCAGGCGGCGGATGACGGCGGGATGGTTCGAGATTTCGCTCTGGCGCAGCGTCAGGTGATCCTTGAAGTAGCCGATGTTGTCGTACACCTGCATCAGGCACTCGTTGCTCACGGTGAGCGAGCAGGCCGAGGCGTCCTTCACGCGGCCGTTGAGCATCATGTCGATGACGGCGTTCTGAATGACCTCGGTGTAGATGTTGAAGTCGGGCACGTGCTTGTCCTCGCCCAGGGCGCCCAGGATGGCGTTGGCCGTGCTGCCCACGCCGCTCTGCAGGGGCAGGAACTCCTTGGGTATGCGGCCGGCGTGCAGCTCGCTCACGAGGAACTCGGCGGTGAGGAAGCCAATCTTGTCAGTCACGGGGGCGCTGTCCTTGAAGGCGCGGGCCTCGTCGGGAATGTTGCACTCCACGACGCCCACCACCTTCTCGCGGGGGATGCTGACGTAGGGCTTGCCGATGCGGTCGCTGACGTTGAAGATGGGAATGGGCTTGCGGTAGGGCGGGTCCAGGGGCTCATACACGTCGTGTATGTACTTGGCGTTGGAGCTGTGGAAGTGGTTCAGCTCCAGTATGACGTGCTTGGCCAGGCGGGCTGCCGTGGGGCTGATGCCACCGGCGGCGGTGAGGTAAACACGTAGCTCGTCGCCCACCTCCTCGATGTCGCAGACCTCGATGATGGCCCAGTCGATGGGGCCGTAGAATCCGTAGCGCAGCTCCTGGGCCATGTGGCTCAGGTGCAGGTCGTTGTAGGGAATCTCGCCCATGTTCACGTGCTTGCGGAAGTCGGGGTTCGTGGTGTAGGGGGCACGGTACTTGATGGCCTGTGCCACGGCCAGGTCGCCGTCGGTCGACTGTCCTGTTGATGCTCCGGTGAAGATGCTCACCTTGAACTCGCGGCCGGCCTCGTGCTCCTTCGTGGCAATCTTGGCCAGCTCCTTCGTAGTGGCTTTGGCCACACCGGCGGGTGTGAAGCCACTCATGGCGATGCTCTCGCCGTTCTTGATCAGCGCTGCTGCCTCGGCAGCGGTCAGTGTTGTATAAGCCATTTCTTGGTTAAAACTATGTGTGTATTTATGATTGTGGTCACTATTCGGCTGCAAAGTTACGCATTTTTTCTGAAACGGCAGTCATCACGGCCCTGTTTTTTGTTTTTATCAGCAGAAAAGCGCAGGTGCCTGTTCTGTAGTCACTTGTCGGCTAAGGCCTGCTGCAGCTGGCTGACGGCGCGGGCTATCATGTCGTGGGTGCCGCTGCCGTCGCTGACGTAGCGTATGACCATGCCGGCGTAGTCGAGGGCGTCGCTGAGCTGCCGGGAGCGCTGGGCGGCGGGCTGGCGGCGGGCCTCTGCGGTGAGCTGCATCAGCGGCTGCAGGTCCTCCAGCTCGGGCAGGTTGCCGGGGCGCATGCTGTTCAGGGTGGCGTTCAGGGCCTCGGAAGCATGCTCCAGCTGGTGGAGGGTGGAGGGCGACGGGTGGAGGGTGGAGGGTGACGGGTGGAGGGTGGAGGGTGACGGGTGGAGGGTGGAGGGAGGATAGCTGGTGGAGGGTGACGGGGCGAGTTGCTGCCGGGCTTGCTCCAACTGCTGCTGGCAGCTGTCCGCCTGTTGCTCCATGCGGGCGAAGGCATGCGGCGCCCAGGGGGCGTAGTCGGGAACCTTCACCGCCAGCGCCATCCACTGCTGCTGCTCCTGCTGGCGCTGACGGGCCACGAGGAGGAGGTCTTCGAGATTGGCGATTTCATACTTGAGGTTTGAGATGTCTGTCTGCGCCATGTCGCCATGGGTGGCGTTCTCGCTGGCGTTAAACCGCAGGTAGTGAGTGATGCCTTCGCTGAGGTAGTAGTCGGGCAGGAAGGTGTGGCCGGCGAAGCTCAGCCGGTGCACGCAGGCGTCGGCACCGGTGCCCGTGAGAGGCGGCAGCACCTGCAGGTCGGACGGGGTGGGACGGTCGGTGGTGGCCTGCTGCCAGCTGTCGATGCCGGTGGTGGCCATGCAGAGGGGGCCGAGCATGAGGGTTCCCAGCCAGTGGCCGTCAGCCTTGTCGGGGCCGTAGTCGATGTGCGGGTGGAAGGGCATGACGACCTCGAGCGTGTCGGCGGCGCTCCACCGTCGCTCCGCCACGGTGAAGTAGGTGCCGGGCTGGTAGCTGTCGGCCAGGCTGCGCCCGTTCAGGCGGATGTCGAAGTCGCTGCCGGCCCAGTAGGGCACGCGCAGGCGGAGGGTGACGGGGGACGGGTGGAGGGTGGAGGGTGACGGGTGGAGGGTGATGAGGCTGCGCTCGGCGGGCCACTGGCACTGCTGGCGCACGACGATGCCCTGCTGCTGCCAGTGGGCGGTGGTGGGCATGTAGAGGTTCACCCACAGCGTGTCGGCCCCCACGAAGTAGGTGGCCTCCTGGTACTTCACGTGGTTCTCGGCGCCGGTGCCGCCGCAGCAGCTCTCTTGCGGCGTCTCGTTGCCCCAGGGCTTCGACGCGTTCAGGCCCACGGCATACTGGTAGACGGTCTGGTAGCGGCGGGGGTTGAGCGAGCCTACGAGCTGGTTGCAGAGCACCCGCTCGTAGTAGTCCATGAAGCGCGCGTCGTTCGGGGTGTGGCAGGCCAGGTCCTTGGTCAGCTTCGCCAGGTTGTAGGCGCAGCAGGTCTCGTTCATCGTGGGCTCGTCGCGCACCACGCCGCCCCAGCTGCTCTTGTTGCCCGTCATGGCGGTCATCTGTGCGTAGGGCTGGCGGAACATCTCGCCGTTGCCCACGCCGCCCATGGCGTAGCGGTAGCGGCCCTGTATGAGCAGCCAGAAGTTCAGCGCCGCGTCGTAGTAGCTGCTGCCGGCTCCGGCGCGGAAGCAGTGCAGGGCTCCGGTGACCATGGGTATGTGCTGGTTGGCATGGCGGGTGCGTATGGCGTCGACGGCGCGCGTCAGGGGACTGAGGAAGGCGGGACTGTCGAAGTTGGTGGCGGCCTCGAGCAGGCGGGCGCGCTCGGTGCTGTCGCTGCTCATCTGTGCCAGCCGGGCCAGCGACTCGGCCATGCCGCCCACCTCGCCGGCTATGTACATGTTCCACATCTCGTAGCGGTTGCCGGGCCTCTGGCGCCGCTCGGCGACGTCGCCCTCGGTGCTGACGAAGGTGCGGTAGTGCATGCGGTTCCACACCCACAGCCCCATGTCGGTGGCGGTGCGCAGGGCCTTGGCGGCGGTGGCGGGGTCGTCGGTGTAGGTGGCCACGTCGATGAGTCCGGCCAGCAGCTTGTGCACGGTGTAGTAGGGGGCCCACACGCCGCTCTCGTTGTTGTAGGGGGTGTAGCGCTCGGTGAGCAAGCAGTGCTGGGGCGGAATGGCGTTCAGGTAGCCGTAGCCATAGTGTCGGCAGTCCTGTTTGTAGCGGTCGAAGTCGGCCCATGTGCCGCCCATGTGCTGCAGGTCGGCGTCGGTGGGTGCCAGGTCGCGGGCTTCGAAGTAGCGGCCCAGCGAGTCACTCCAGAGGAAGGTGAGCTCCTGGCAGCGCCGCATCTCGTCGACCATGAGCTGCATGCGCTGCCTGAGCAGCGCGCGCTGTGCCTGGTCCTGACAGCTGGCGAAGGCCATGGCCAGGGCCGAGAGGTAGTGGCCCGTGCCGTGCCCCTTGAGCTTGGTGGTGGGCGAGTCCCACCCGTCGCTCACGGGGTAGCCGTCGGTGCTCAGCCCGTAGGTGTCGCGGTAGTTGTACAGCTGCTGCAGGGGGTCGAGGGTGAGCAGGTGGCTGATGTCGAGGTCGCGGTTGTGGGTGAGCCGGTTGTCGCCGTCGATGCTCACCTGGTTCAGCGGCAGAGGCTGGGCCACGGGCTGCACTGGCGGCACGGGCCATGCCTGCCGGCCGACGCTGACGTTGGCCGTGACGGGTCGCCCCTTCGGCGTCATGTCGTCGCCGATGACGTAGCCCAGCACCTGGTAGGTGGTGCCGGCGGGGTGCAGGGTGGTGTCGGCCTCGGCCTGTTCGCGTATGGGCGAGCTGTTCTGCCAGCGCACCTGCCGCCACGAGGCCCTGCCGTCGCTGTCCTGCACCCACAGGCGGTAGGGCAGTCGCGGTGCACAGCCGGCGGGCACCTCCACTGTTATGCTGTCTTCACTGTGTTGCTGCCCCAGGGCAGCGGTGGCGGCCCCGAAGCAGAGCACGGCCAGCAGTAATCGTATGTTCTTCATATTTAGTTCAGTCATGCTTTGCCGTAAATGGGGGCTTCCGCTGGGGCGATGCCTAAACCTGCAGGTCGAGCAGGAAGCGGGTGCCGCGGGTGAAGGAGGGGTCGATGGTCAGGTCGCCGTTCATGAGCTGTGCCATCTGCTTGCAGATGGGGAGCCCCAGGCCGTCGCCCTGCGAGAGGTCCTTCACCTCGAGGAAGGGCTTGAAGATGTCCTCGCGTTTCTCCTCGGGAATGCCGCATCCGGTGTCGAGGACCAGGAACTGCTGCGTGCGGGCGCTGCGCTTCTTGAAGTCGAGGGTGATGTGCCCGCCCTCGGGGGTGTACTGTGCGGCGTTGTTCAGCAGGTGCAGCAGTATGTGCGTGACGTACTCGCGGTTGATGTTGGCGCTCATCTTCGGGGCCTTCACCATCAGCTCCACGCCGTTCTTCACCTTCGGCCGTATCTGGTCCATCAGCTGTTCGCAGAAGGTCTGCACCTGTACCTGCTCGGTCTCAACGGGGCCTTCGGGGCGGCACTCCAGGCTGGCCAGCGTCTGTATGTGGTCGGAGAAGTCGAGCAGGGCCTTCACCTCGGGGATGCGGCTGTCGAGCTTCTTCAGCGAGGGTGTGAGCTGTGCCGATATGTTGCTGATGAACTTCGCCTTCAGGGCGCTGTTCTCCTTCAGTTCCTTGATGTTGTTCTTCTGCTTGCGGCTGAGGGCCATGTATCGCATGAGCACGATGGCACCCAGCACGAGCAGTGCGGCCAGTATGGCGGCCAGCACGAGCAGTCCCACGATGACCATGCTGCGCGACGACAGCGAGCTGTCCTTGTCGGCGATGGTGGCCTCGTGGGTGGCTATCTGGTTCTTCAGCGAGTCAATGTGCTCGGCGGTCTTCAGTGCGCTCACCGAGTCCTTCCAGGCTATGTAGTGGCTGTACGACTGTGCCACCATGTTGGCGTTGCTGCTGCTGCGGCCGTTGGCGATGAGCGTCTGGAACATCTCGTCCACCTTGTCATACTCCTTCTCGGCGGTCAGCTTCTGGGCTATCTCGTCGAAGATGGCGTTGGCCTTGTCGTTCTGGCCCAGGGTGTAGTAGTAGGCGGCCTTGGTGAAGAGCAGGTCGTCGTTCACGGCGGGGCTGTTGGCCTGGCGTGCCCAGTTCTCCATGTGGTTCAGCTGCTCGGCGGCGCTGGCGCTCTTGTGCAGCTTGGTGTACATCTGCATGCGCTCCTTGGCCGTCAGGAAGTGCAGGGCAGCGCGGCCCTCGGCGGGAGCCTTGGCGTCGATGGTCTGGTCAATGCGGCGCAGCAGCTCGAAAGCCTCGCGCCAGTAGTTCTCCTTGTAGTACAGGGCAGTGGCCTTCAGTCCGCAGCGCACGCTGGGCTCCATCTGTCCGCGGTCGGCATAGTCGTCGAAGGCGCGGATGTAGGTGTAGCGGGCCGTGGCCACCTGTCCGCGTGTGGCGGCAGCCTCGGCCGTCTGCTGCAGTTCACTCTTCCCGGCCTCTTGTGCGCTCAGCAGGGTGCAGCACAAGAGCAGGCTGAAAAACAATAGAAAAACTTTCTTGCTCATATTAATAATGTATTAGTCGTTCCTTTTCTCATGCAAAAGTAATCATATTTTTCTTTCCTGCAAACATTTTATGCAGAAAAATGTTGAAAAACTTTTGGCGGTTCGGCGGAAAAAGCGTATCTTTGCACCCGAAATCTGATTAAACTGATGTTAAGAACGCAACAGACAAGGCTTTACACTCACCTGACGACGGCCGTTTGTGCCGCAGGTGTCTCGTAGCTGTCGTGGCGTTCTTTGACTTTCTTACATTCTTTTTGTCCCCGTGCGGCTGAGCCATGCGGCAGCCTTGTACGGCTGCGTACTATCTCTCTCTCACACTGTCTGCGCACC
Source organism: Prevotella sp. UBA3837 (assembly GCA_002392835.1). Lineage (GTDB taxonomy): Bacteria > Bacteroidota > Bacteroidia > Bacteroidales > Bacteroidaceae > Prevotella. The sequence continues at coordinate 6,677 of DGHX01000167.1, forward strand.
GCTGTGGTGTGCATGTATCTTTATTCAGTTTGATTAGAATTCTGTTTTCCAAGTACAACAACAACGCGAATGACTCGTATCTTTATGAACATGCTGCCCGACGGCAGCAAGCAAGATGATGTTTACCGTGCCGGCGACGTGAGCGTCGTCGTGAACCTGGACCGCAGCCTGCGGGTTGCCGACTCCTACTCCTTCTTCCTCTACACCAGCAAGCTGGCACTCATGGACATGGCCGTGACGGGCAGCGAAACCGACAACCCCGTGGAGCGCTTCGGGCGCTCGCTGCGGCTGACGCTGCGCTGTCGTGGTGTGTGGCTGCCGGGCGACTACTTCCTGCTGATGCGCAGCGGCGGGGACCGTGTGCAGCGCTTCGACCTGCAGCTGGCCCCGGATGGCATTTTCCGCATCACCGGTCAACGGCTCTGTGCCAGCTTCAGTGCCGAGGACATGCTCAGCGGCCGCCTGTGCCACCAGCGCGCCGTGTGGCTGCGGCTGAGCAACCGCCCCGGGGCACGACAGCTGAAGGCCTGGGCGATGCGCCGCGCCATGGAGAACGAGCTGAACACCCGCCGCGAGGAACGCGTAGAGGCGATGACGCTCTGCAGCAACCTGCTCGTCAGCTGCCGCTCGGAGCTGTGGCGCAGCTTCGTGGCCGTGGAACTGAAGCACACCGCGCAGATGAGCGGCGACCTGACGACGGTGGACTGCGCCACCCTCTTCGACCCCACCCGGCCCGACGCCTACGAGCGGCTGCACGCCCTCTTCAGCGAGGCCGACGACCGGGACACCAGCCTCTTCGACCGCGCCATGCACCAGCCGGGCCGCCAGGTGTACGCCTTCTACCACATAGGGGCACTGCTCGACGCCAGCGGCAAGAACATCATGAGCGCCGTCATGCGCCAGTGGCCCGGCGGTGCCCACACCGCCATCTTCATGGGCACACAGCAGGAGGTGGACGAGCTGCTCAACCAGTACCCATCGCTGAAGAGCTGCTTCCCGCCCGAGAACCGTCTGGCCGAGGAGCCCTACACGCGCGACGAGATGGTGCAGCTCTTCTTCAGCGAGGCCGGCAAGGCCCGGCTCATGCTGTCGGCCGAAGCCCGCGAGCATGTCTGCCGGATGCTGACCGATGCCTACGACCGCGGCCTGATTGCCCACTGGACCATGGACGACATGCACCAGTACGTGCGCGCCCAGCTGCTGCCTGCCTATCTCAACGGTGCGCTGCAGCGCGTGCACGACGCCACGCTGACAGACGACCTGCACCTGACGACGGCCGCCGACATCGACGCCGCGCCGATGGCAGGACAGCGGTCGGGCTTCGACGAGGCCATGGAGCAGCTGAACGCCATGGTGGGGCTGAGCGGGCTGAAGGAGAGCCTGGCCACGCTGGCCAGCCGCATGCGCTTCTACGCCGAGCGGCGGCAGATGGGGCTGCGCACGCACGACGGCACCACCTTCCACGCACTCTTCACCGGCAACCCCGGCACGGGCAAGACCACCGTGGCCCGGCTGCTGGGGCGTGTGTACCACTCGCTGGGCCTGCTCAGCAAGGGCGAGGTGGTGTGTGTGGACCGCCAGCGCATGATAGGCCAGTTCATCGGCGAGACGGAGCAGAACATGAAGGCCATACTGCAGGAGGCCCGCGGCAACGTGCTCTTCGTGGACGAGGCCTACACGCTGTACAACCCCGGCGACGAGCGCGACTACGGCCGCCATGCCCTGGAGGCACTGCTCGACGTGCTGGCGCGCCCCAACCCCGACATGCTCATCATCTTTGCCGGCTATGAGCGCGAGATGAACCAGCTGATGCAGGCGAACCCCGGGCTCAGGGGGCGCTTCCCCTATCTCTTCCGCTTCCCCGACTATACGGCTGAGGAGCTGACGCTGATAGCCTGCCGCCTGCTGAAGGACGAGGACTACGAGTTCACCGACGGCGCCCGCCAGCTGCTGGAGCAGGGCATCGGCGAGATGGTGGCCCGCCGCACTGACCGCTTTGCCAATGCCCGCTGGGCCAGTCAGTTGGTGCACAACGGCATCGTGCCCGCCATGGCCGACCGCGTGGAGCGGCAGCCCCACACCCTGCAGCGCAGCAGCTACCAGCAGGTGGAGGAGGCCGACGTGGCCGAGGCCCTGAGCCGCTTCAACAGCAAGACCATAGAAATAAGACAGCGCAGAACCATCGGGTTCTGCGCCTGAAGGGGGAGTGTGGTGCCCTCTACCTTATGCAGATGCTGACGATGGCTGAGATGTCGGCCACGGTGATGCGTCCGTCGCCGTTGGCGTCGGCTGCCTCTTCCGCGAAGACGGGCAGGGCTATGCCCACGAGGTGCATGGCCAGCGTGGTGGCGTCGGCGGCGTCTACCTGCCCATCGCGGTTCACGTCGCCCAGCAGGGTGATGATGTTGCCGTCCTGGGCATAGAGGGGCACGGGCACGTGGTTGTTCTCGGGGTGCACGTCGGCGACGGGGGCTCCGTCTGCGCTGCTGACGACGACCTTGATGATGGCCTGCTGGTCGGCAGGCAGGTCGGCGGCCTGCAGGCGTATGACCTTCGTGCGCGGCTGTCCGCTGTCGAAGAGGTCAGTGACGGGTATGGTAACCGTGGCCGTACCCTCGATGGGCTCGGTGTCGGCGGCCGTGGCGTAGAGGCCTGCGGTGACGGTCTGCCCTGCGAGCAGCGGCAGCGGCGAGCAGTTGGCGACCTTGGCGATGACGGTGTTCCGCGTGTCCTTGATGCGGTTGGAGAGGACGGTGCAGCTGAGGTCGGTGGCCTCGATGGTCATGTCGATGGTGGCGGTGGCCGTCATCGTTGGGTCAGTGGCGGCGCGGCGCATGGCCCGGGCAGCGGTAGCCTGGCTGCGCGGCATGATGGTGCGCCGCACGAGCGGGGTCATCATTGCGCTGGCGTAGGATGAGGCGTCGGCGGAGGGAGCGCGGCGGCGGGCCAGGGCGATGTTCATGCCGCCGAACTGGGCCGTGACCTCCATCTGCTCCTGCCCGTCGTAGTTGTTGGTGTCGATGGCGAAGTAGCCTGCGAGGTTGGCACTCTCGCCGGGCAGCAGGTTCAGGTTGGTGAACTCCACGCTGGTCTCGCCAATGTCGGCGGTGATCTTGGTGATGGGGGCATAGCCCGTGTTCTGCACGCTCAGGTTGAACGGGATGTTGTCGGCGCGCGTGGCATTGGCGGCCACGATGACGCAGTCTTTTATGCGCACCGAGTTGGTGAACTGTACATCCTTCTGAATGACTGCGGTGCCGTCGTTCTCGATGTCGCTGAAGGCATAGACGACGTGCAGGTTGTTCTGGTCGATGTAGCCGTCGAAGGCCGAGGGCGTGAAGTCGTCGGGTATCTGCACCACCTGCTCGGGGTAGGACACGAAGAGCTGCTGTCCGCTCTTGCCGAAGCGTCCTGCGCAGAGCCACGACTCGGCCTTGTCGGTCTGGGGGTTGAGCACCGACTGGCTCCAGATGAGTGCCAGGTCATCGAGCGAGGCGGCGTTCTCGGTGGCGGTGAGCTTGAAGGAGCCCACGCTGCGCTTGCCCAGCCGTGCGTAGCTGTCGGTAGAGGCCACGGGGTTGTTGCCCATGTCTACCGTGCGCAGGCGGATGTCCTGCGTGGAGTCAGGGCGCTGGGTGAGGTAGCCCACCATGTTCACGTCGCCCATGCGCACCACCTGTGGGTTGCGGCCGCGCTCGATGCCGAACTGGGTGCTGATGGCATTCTTGGGCGTCACGCAGATGTAGTCGATGTAGGGGTTCTCCTTCGAGCTGACCTCGTCCTGGTGTTCCATGATGATGAAGAGCGAGTCGCCCGCCATGACCATGCGGTGGTCGCTGACGACGAAGCTGCGTCCGAGCTTGGCCAGCTCTATGGGCTTGCTCCACTGGTTGCCGTCGTAGCGGGAGAGGAGGTAGCTGCCCACGAGGTACTGCTGGCGGTCGGCCTCATCCTCGTCCTCGGTGGCCATGGGTGTGCCGCTGAGCCAGACGACGGCGGCATGGCCGTCATCCTGTACGGCGACGCGGGGGCTGAGGTTGGCTGCGGACGACTGAGAGATGTTTGTGGTCTGCCACGACGAGCCGTCCCAGAGTGAGGCCACGACGTCGACGCCGGCGCTCATCTGGTTCATGGCGTCCATCGAGGTGCTCTGCTCCACGTCGCTGCGGCTGAGGTCGTCGGTGCGGTACTGCTCGAAGGACACAGCGCCCTGCTGGCCCCGCTCGGCCACGTCGAAGGCGAAGGCGGCGCCGGTGGCAGCGCTGTTGATGTCGACGTCGTTGCCGTCAGCCAGCGAGCGCATCATCAGGCGGTCGTCGTTGTAGTCGTCGGCGCTGTTCAGCTTGTTGTAGATGATGCTCTGGCCGCCGTTGAACAGTCGGGGGCTGGCCATGCCGCTGACGTCGCTCATCAGCGTCTGGCCGAGGCCGACGACGCGGCGCGCCTTCACCTTCCGCCAGCTGCGGCCGCCCATGGCGCGTGTGCTGAAGATGGGCTCGCCGTAGGCGAAGCTGCTGCTGTAGGGGTTCATGGGGTCGTCGGGCCAGATGAAGTCCTTTGAGAACTTGAAGAGCCACTTCTCCCAGTGCTTGCGCCACCAGAGGAAGCGTGCGTCGGCATAGACGAACATGCCTGAGCGCAGCGACAGCTCGTGGCCGGCATAGACGTCGTTGCCGCCGGGATTGCCGTAGAGGGGATAGGAGATGCCCGACTTATACGAGGCTGACACGCCTCCGCGCACGCCCACCTCGGCCTTCACCAGGTTGAGGATGTTCAGTCCGGCGGTGGCCCAGGCCACGATCTCGGCCCGCACCTCGTTCTCGACCATCACGTTCAGGCTGAAGTTATAGACGTCGCCGGCGGCAGCCTTGTGGTTGATGAGCTTCAGCTGTGTGGAGAGCTCGCCGGAGAGCTTGGCACCGAAGCTGCCGATGCCGAAGGAGCAGTTGTGGGTGTAGGAGCCCGACATCTCGAGCTTGATGCCGCCCTCGTGGAAGTTCATCATGAACTCGCCCTTGGGGCCTATATAGGCAATGCCTGAGATGAAGGCGCGCACGCCGACGAAGGCGTCGTTGGTGGGGAAGAGGGGCTCGTTGTCATAGAGGAAGTCGTACTCCTCGTCACCGTCGCGGCCGCCGGTACAGGCATCGACGCAGTCCTTGAACACCTTGTCGAACTGGTTGGCATAGTCCATCATCTCCTCGGCGAACGAGTCCACCATGTCGGCCTCGTCGCCGCCGGGCAGGAAGTTCTTCGAGTAGACGCCGCGCACCTGGAAGTGGTTGCCCACCTTCTTCACCTGGAACTGGAAGCCCATGACCTCGGGGAAGTCGAAGTCAATCTGGTCGAACAGCTGCTGGTTGTCCTCGCCCAGATCACCGCCCTGCTCGGCGCTCTTGGTACCGATGTCGCTGGGGTTGAAGTCGGGGTTGGTCATGATGTTGATCTTCGTGTTGCGGGCTATGGAGTCCATGTCGAGCTCCTCGTTGTGCAGCTTGGGCAGCTGGGCATAGACGGCCTGGCCTACCTTCAGCGTGGGTATGGCCATCTTCTCGTTAGGCACGAAGCCGACGAGGTTGAAGGAGGCGTCGATGTAGTCGTTCTCAAAGTATTCGGACTTTATTTCCTGCCACTGCGTAGGCTGCACGTCCTTCAGGCTGCCGATGCCTGTGAGGGTCATCTGGCTGTAGTCGAGGCCGGCGTTCTCCTTCGGGAAGGTGAGGTCGAGCTGCAGGAACTTCTCGCCCTCCCAGCGCTTGAAGAAGCCATATACGCCCTGCGTGTTCTGTATGGCGTAGATGCTCTTGGGGCCGCCCAGGGGGCCTTCCTCCTAGGGGTGGCGTGGGGGAAAGTCTTTGTCGTCATAGCTCAAACGTTTTTGGTTATTCTTCTTGTTTCCTGTCTTTGCGAAAGTCGATATATCCTTGCAAAGATATGAAAAAAACGTGAGCAGAGCAAGGCAAAGGGCGTGGTATTTCACCAAAACCGCGAAATACCACGCCCAGAGAGGGGGGCATTAGAGGTCTTTCGGAAAGGCTATACGCGCGCGCATCACGCGCGTGAGTGATTTTTTGGTTGCACCGAGGGTGTGTTTTGGTGGAAGGTGGAGGGAGAATAGTTGTCTAAACGATGAGAACCTGCGAAGCAGCAAAACAAGCTTGTTTTGCTGAAAAAGTGGCCCGCTTTTTTTCACGAGAGGGCCACTTTTTTTTCTGAGAGGGCCGCACAGAAATGTCCCAGGCCCTGGGACGTTTTTCTATGGCACCATTAGGATTCATTAACTATTCCAATATAGATGTTTTCGCGGTGCAACCAAAAACGAACACTGCTAACTGTCTGATATTCAGCCTCGGTGCAACCAAAATGAACGTCGGTGCAATCAAGATGCTTTCGGTGCAACCAAACCGCATTTCGGTGCAACCAAAATGTCACTCACGCGCGTGTGACGCGCGTGCGCGCGAAATAATTAATCGTTCACGATGGCCGCCACCCCGTTATGAGGTCATCATGGCTTGCTCCATGTCTCTATCTGGCACTGGTGCTCCTTGGTCTGCTTGTCGTAGCTGATGGCCACGAGGAGCATGTCGCCGCTGTACTCCGACACCTTGGCGGGGTACTGGCGCTGGCGTATCTGGTCGATGGCGGTGCCGGTGGTGTCGCCGTACTTCAGCTCGACGATGATGGCGGGCTTCGCAACATTCTTGCGGGGGATGAGCACCAGGTCGGCGAAGCCGCGGCCTGTTTGGAACTCGCGGTGGAAGATGTAGTCGCCGTGGGCGTAATAGTAGGCGATGGCGAGCACGCAGGCCATGGAATTCTCGTCGCTGTACTTGATGATGCTGGTGTTCTCCTGGTGCGCCTCGCCCACCATCCGGGCCACCAGCTGTGCGTCGCCGCGCAGAGTGGCCTTCAGCAGCTGCTCCGACTGCTTCAAGGCGTTGGCAATGGCGGTCCAGCCAGTCTCTTCCACGGCGTTGGCCAGCTCCTCTGACACCTCATAATTGGGTACGTAGCACTCGCGCTCCTCCCAGTCGAAGCTGAGGTAGCCCAGGTGAATCAGCACCGTGAGCACGTCGTCGCGGCTGCGAATCTCCGACAGGTCGTTGCGGAACTTCGTAGTGTTCACCGCGGCGCGCCCTCCGGCCAGCATCTCGATGATGCTCTCCTTCAGCCCGTCGAAGTTCATCTGTATGTAGCCTGCAATGGCATCGAAGGCGCCGGTGCTGCCCCAGAAGCTGCGGCAGCGGCCGCGGCTGACGGCCTGCATCACGCTGTTGGGGTTGAACATCGACTTCTCCGGCCCTATCTGGTAGCCGTCGTACCACTTCTCCAGCTCGTCGAAGTCCATCTGGTATTTCTCCGCCAGGGCCCTTACCTCGTCCTTGGTGAAGCCGAAGTACCGCCCCATGTGGCCTGGCTCCACCATCGAATATTCTTCGAAATTGTTCATGGCCGACTGCGTGGCGTACTTCTTGATGGGCAGGATGCCCGTCATGTAGACGGCGGCGAAGACGTCCATGCCCCCTACGTCCTTGAACATACGTCGCAGCCAGTTCACGTATTCGTCGGTCTGGTTGGGCAGGCTCGGGTCCTGTGCACACTCGCGCAGGATGGTGTCCCACTCGTCGATGATGAAGATGAACGTCTGGCCCGTCTTGGCATGGATGCGTTTCAGGTAGTCCATCAGGTCATGGCCCTCGCGGGGTGCTATGTCTGGAAATACCTCGGCAATATCATCCAAAAGCTCTTTGTCAATGAGGCTAACCACGCCGCCCTGTCCTATCCTGCTGGCAAATCCGGAGAGGTCGAGGTAGATGACGGGGTACTTGTTCAGGTGCTCCCCGAAGGTGGCATCGCCGGCAATCTCTAAGTCTTCGAAGAGCTTCCGTGAGTCGCACGAGCGGTCGTAGTAGGCCGCCAGCATCTTCGCCGCCATCGACTTGCCGAAGCGACGGCTGCGCGTCACGCAGGTGAAACTCTTCTCGGTAAAGAGAGTCCTGTTCACCACACCTATAAGGCCGCTCTTGTCGACATACTCGCCGTTGCGGGCTCTCTGGAAGCCCATGTTTCCCTTGTCAATGTATATGCCCATCGCGATGATTTTCGATTTACGGATTTACGATTTACTATTTGTTACACGCTGCGGAGGCTGGCCCACAGGCGTATGCGATGCAAAAATACGAAAAAATCACCGAACCGCCAAAGGATTCGGGGATTATTTTTTTGCCGTCAGGCAGCTGCTGTGTTATGCGGCAACACACTGATAATCTGTTTTCAGCCTTTCTGAGCCGAACTTCTGTACTCCGCCAGCGAGCTTCCTGTGACCTTGAGGAAGTGCTTGTGGAAGTTCGAGCGGTCGTTGTAGCCGCAGCGGGTGCAGAGCTCGCCGGTGGCGATGTCGGGGTCGGCGGCCAGCAGGCGCTGGGCCTCGCTGATGCGCAGCTCGATGCGCCAGGAGCGGAAGGGCGTCTGCAGGACGGTGGAGAAGTAGTCGCTCAGCGCCTGGTGGCTGATGCCCATCTGGCGCGATATCTCAGCTACCGACCAGCGCCGTGAGCCTCTTGGCCTTGCGGAAGGCGTGCCATGCGGGGGCCATGGGTACCCGCAGCAGGGCGAGGAGCACGGCGGGGCAGAGCAGTGCGCCGGTAATGAAGGCACTCAGTATGCGGTAGGAGTCCATCAGTCAGTTGTCGTCCTTTCTACTGCTTTGGCGTCAGGCTGGCGAGCAGGCTGAGGAAGGCCTCCTTCTGCACCGGTCCGTAGCCCTTCATCATCAGCTGCAGCTGCTCTATGGCATCGTCGAGATAGGGTATGCAGCGGTATGGGTTGCTGTTGCGCTGTGTGAAGACGGGCATGTACTTCAGTGCCTGCAGGCCGTTGTTGAAGGCCATCTCCGTCAGGGCGTCCTTCTCCCATGGCTTGGCGGCTGTCTCCAGCTCGGTCTGCATGCGGCGCATGAAGTCCAGCAGGTCTTGGTTGTACTCCTCGTAGTGGTCCATCATCTCCAGCTTGTCCTTACAGGCTTCGCGGTAGGTGGCGTTGTTCCACAGCGCCAGCCGGTCGAAGCACTCGCGGGCCGTCTGTATGCGCTGGCGGTTGTAGCGGCGCTCCAGGGTGTAGAGCATGCACTGCTGGAAAATCATGTCGTCGATGCGGCCGATGTCTTCCTGCCGCTGGCGCGCGGTGGCCAGCTGGTTGCGTGTGTCGGAGAGCTTTTTTTCGAGTGCTGTCACCTTGGCCGTCAGTGCCTCTATCTGTGCCTGTGCGTCGTTGCTGGTCTGTGCCATTAGTGTGGAGGGCAGCAGTAGTGCTGCTATGAGAAGGAATTGCTTCATGCTGTGTCGTTTTCGTTTTCGTTATCGTTCTCGTTTTCGTTAATAATACACTCGGTGCACCCAGCTGTCGGGGTTGTTCAGCTCCTGCTTGATGCTGTTCAGGCTGCTGAGCTCCAGGTTGAAGGCTCCGCTGCCGTATTCGCTGTAGTATTCGGTAATGTCGCTGATGCACGCGTTGACGGCGCTGCGCACCTCGCTGATGCCGTTGAAGCGTATGTCGTTGAAGCGGCTGACGACGTCGTTGCATCGATTGCGGAGCACGGTGGTGTAGGCGTTCTTGGCGTCGGTGGGCACCTGCTGTAGGGCCGTCCGTAGCCGCTCGCAGTTGGTGAGCGGCTCGCGCTGGTAGTCGCGTGCGCTGCTGCTCACGGTCTTCACGCTGCTCAGCGTGCTGCAGCTCTTGGCCTGGTTCACCACCTGCCAGGCGGCGTAGTAGTCGTCGACGGTGCTGATGGTGGTGGCCAGCTGTCGTGCCACGCTGCTGCGCTCCTCGGCAATGCCGGTGCGCTGCAGCTCCTGGGCCTTGGTGCGCAGCTGGCTGATGTAGCCCTCGTCCCAAACGGCACGCTGGAAGTAGGCCTCGGCATGGTCGGTGAAGATGGGTGCGTAGGCGTAGAAGGCCTCCCGGCGGCAGTTCTCCTCCTCCTCGTAGCTGATGGAGGGCTCCTCCTCGCCGTCGTGCTCGATGGTGATGGCGGCCTCGGTGCTGATCTCGTCGAGTATGCTGGCGTAGGCCTTTGTGGCCTCGTCGTAGTCGCGGTCCTCCAGCTCGTCCTCCACGCGCTGCTGTATGTGCTTCTCGAACCTTGTAATCTCGGGTGTCTCGGGCGGCGTGTCATCGTCGGCCGAGCTGAACTGAGTGGCGGCGAGCCATGCGATGGCGCCCACCACTGCGGCTATGAGCAGAATCTTTATGGCCAGTTTCATGTTGAATGGATTTTTGGTGGTTGGTGAAAGGTGGAAGGTGGAGGGGTGAGGGTGGAGGGTTGAAGGTTGAGGGTGGAAGGTGGAGGGAGGATAGTTTCGGGCGCAGCAATTATGCATTAAGCATTATTCAGTCGTCCGAGCGGATGGGCGGTGCTGCCGTTGCCCTGTTGGAGGGTGCTGCGCCCTGTGCGTTGCCGCCCGTTGCTGCGCCGCGTGCGCTGCCGCGGTTGCTGCCTCCGGCGGGCCTGCTGGCGGCGGGCCTGCCAGCGGCGGGAGCGGGAGCGGGGGTGGCACCGGGAGCGGCACCGGCAGCCCTGGATAGCTTGATGCCCTTCACTTCGCTCAGCAGGTCCTTGAGCACGCACTTGCCGTTCATGGTCAGTTGCCGCATTGCCTCTTGGCATCGGCTGCGCTTGGCCTCGTCGCCGCTCTCGTCTATCTGCTTGATGGTCTCGGCTGTCTGCTGCCAGTAGCCGTTGATGGGGGTCATGTCAAGGTAGTAGTTGTTCTGGCGGAGAGCTGCCATGTCACCCTGCTGCAGGGCGCGGAACATCTCGCGGGCTTTGTCTGACTTCAGGTCGTTGAGCATCCACACGTCGTTCTGCTTCATGTAGTCCTTCACGTCTGTCTCCTCCAGTAGCAGCTGCTCTTTCTGGTAGCGCAGCTCCTCTTCCGTGGGCCCGCTGTCGGCCATTTCCTCTTCCTCCATTTCCTCTCTTTGCCCTGCTGTCGCCATCTGCTGCCTGACGATGTTGGTGGTGGCGTTGGGGGCATCGTTCTCGTCGTCGGCCTCGTCGCCGCCTCCGGTGAGCAGTGCTCCGAGCAGGAAGCCCACGATGAGTGCGCCGAGGGCTATGAGCAGCGTCTTCAGCCATGACTTGTCGCCGTCTTTTGCCGCGGTCTTGCCGTGCTGTGGCGGCACCTTGTTGCCCACTTTCTGAGTGCTGTTGATGCTGATGACATGCCTGTTGCTGCGCAGGTAGGGCAGCAGCGGGTCGTCGCTGGTCATGCGTGCCGTTCCGCTGACGAGCTGTCCGTCTACGCTGGCCTTGATGCTGACGCTCTCCTCCTTCGGCTCCAGTGTGGCCTGTACCAGGAAAGCGTTGCGCTGCAGTTCGCTCAGCCTCACCTGCAGCTTCTGCGGATGATAGCCGGGTGCCTCGATGTTGAACGTCAGCAACTCCTGGTCCTTGATGATGCCCTCCTGGTCGTGCTGCATGCGCTGCCCGTCGATGGTGAACTGGCTGAGCGGCATGTTCGTGGCAGCCGAGAACACGCGGAAGCGTGCCTTGCGCCGGAACTGTATGCCGGCCTCCTGCATGCTCTTCACGCGCAGCGTGCCGCCCTCGATGGTGTATAGCTGCGCGGCGGAGCCCTTCACCGTTATCTCATACTGCTGATTGCCATAGCCAGGCTTGGTGTAGCTGACGATGAACGATTCGCCGTCCATGACACTGCTGCGGCTGGCGCTGACGCCCTCGGGGCAGCTGACGGCAAAGCTGTGGCGGATGCTGTTCGTGAGCTGCTGGAAGTTGGCTATGGCCTGCTGCGGTGCTGCCTGCTGCGGCACGAAGAGCACGCGGTTAAAGGGTGCGTAGGCCTCCTGGTGGGGGTAGGCCATGAGCTCGGCCAGCTCCTGCTCGCTGCCATAGAGGCGGTAGGCGCGTGTGAGCGTCTTCTGTGGGGCGGGCAGCATCGACGTGTCGTCGTCGAACTGCTGCCGTATGCTTTCCACATACTGTGCCACCAGCTGCTTGTCGCGCACCTGCTCGTCGATGAGCATGCGCTCCAGCTGTCGCAGCGCGTCGATGACCACGGCTCCGCTTCGCGGCAGCTGCCGTCCTACGTACAGTGCCAGCAGTATGTAGCCGTTGCGTGTGTCCTTGCGGTTGGGCACGATGAGACCGTAGTAGTTGCCGCCCTCGGCGTTGCGCCACACGGCGTAGATGCGGTCGGTGCTGAAGATGCGTGCGTCGTCGCGCGGGTCGCTGATGGTGCGCATCCATGCCTCGCGCTCCGTCATGGTCATGGCGGGGTTGAAGTCGTCGGGGAAGGTGAAGGCGTACTTCGTGTCGTTGTCGAACTGCCCGTAGAGTGCTATCTTTATTTCTTTCATGGCTGTGAAAGGGGTTATCGTTATATCGTTATGCCGTTATGTCGTTGTGGGGTGATGTCTATCCCCTGAGCCACGACCACAAGCCGCCTTCGGCCGGGGTGTGTACGAATATCTTCTCCAGCACCTTCTCGGTGTCGCTGGGGTCGAACTTGCAGAGTTTCTGGGCGAAGACGTCGCCCACGCTGTAGGAGAGCACCTTCAGGTCGGCCACGCCGTTGCGCTGGCAGATGCGCTGCAGCGGCCCCCAGAACTCGCCCAGCTCCTGCTGCACGAACTCGTAAGCCAGCCGCGGGCGCTCCTCGCGTGCACAGGGAATCTTGTCGCACTTCGTCACCAGCACGTAGATGCCCACGGTGGAGCGCTTGATGACTTCCTGACTTTCCAGGTAGCTCACCATGAGTGTCAGGTAGTTGGCCATGGTGAGGCCCTCCCACTTCTTGTCCTGTGCGCCGTACTCCACCACGAAGAAGTGCATCTTCTTGTTGCGCTTGTCGTTCAGGTAGCTGAGCATGGCTTCCAGCGTGTGGGTTTGCTCCTCGTCGAGGAACATGTTGTTGCTTTGCTTGTAGACGCAGCGGAACAGCTCGCCGGCCAGGTCGACAAGGGTCACGTTGTGGCTCTTCTTCTTGTCGTCGTACAGGCGCATCATCATCTCCTGAATGTTGCCGATGGAGGTAGAGTCGGGGAAGGTGCAGTATCCCTTCGAGTCGAAGATGTTCGACAGGCGTGTCATGTAGTCGTAGCCCGAGCACTGCAGCTTCTCGAGGATGCCCTTCCGTCCGGCGTTGCTGATGATGCCTCCCAGGGCGCAGGTCTTTCCCGACGAGGGAGTGCCCCAGAAGTACACCTCGGTGGTGTTGCTGCTCAGCTCTACGGGTGCGCCGCCCACGGGCAGTATTGACGGGGCCTGGAAGTTGAGGATGGCCTGTGTCTTCTGCGGTCCGAAAACCTGCTCCAGGTCGGCGATGCAGATGGCGCCGTTGTTGAGCTGTTCCTGTATCTCGAAGATGCTCAGCGCGTTGGGGTCGGCCTTCATTTGCTGTATGATGAACTCTGCCCCCTTGTGGCTTCGCAGCTTGTCGAGCTTTTCCCTGACTTCGTTGTCGTGGAATCCGGGGTAGTCGCGCAGGTAGCTGAGCAGTGCCTCCTCGGTGCCTGCGGCACATGCCTGCTGCCATGCTGCCTCTGCCTGTTGACTTATCTTCTTGCGCATCAGCTGGTCTATGAGCTGCTGGGCTTCCATGTCGTGGCGTCCGGGGTATGCGCGCATGTAGTCCTCCAGTGCTTCGATGGTGCCGGCCTGGCGGGCCTCGTACCAGGGTGCGTCCTCCAGGCGGTCGAGTATCGAGCGCACCTCGGCGGCGTGTTCGCCCTTGGGGAAGGACTTCAGGTACTTGCGGCAGGCTTCAGCGTCGTTGCCCTTGGTAACCACGTCGTTCCAGTATTTGCTCTCTGATAAGCCCATCTGCTCGCGCAGGGCCGCCAGCTTGGCTTCGGCCAGTCCGGCGCGCTCCAGGGCGTCCAGGCTGATGAGCCCCTCCTGCACGTACTTCTTCAGGAACATGAGTTGTATGGCATTGACTCCGTTGATGATCTTCAGCTTGTTCTGTACGTCCTTGGCGTGCTGCCCGTCGGGGCATGCTGCCAGATATTCCTGGCATGCCGCGGCCGTCTCTTCCTGGCTGACTTTCAGCCACAGTTCGTTCTCGTTCATTCTCCTGTCGTAATTAGTAATTAGTAATGTGTAATTAGTAATTATGATTAGACTATTCGCTCAGTTGTGGTGTATATGTACTTTGTACCTCCCTGGTGCTATTCATAGACTGATACCCCCTTGGAGGTCCGCCCCGCCACGTCGCGCTCGGTCATCCAGTAGGGCAGGAGCATGATGAAGAAGCAGAGCAGGGCGATGGCGATGGCCAGCAGCGACGGTGCATGCAGGCGCGTGTACTTGTTGGTCAGGCTCTGCAGGTCGCTCTCGAAGTCTTCGCTGTAGAAGGGCTCCGCCGTCTCGCCCTTGAAGCGGAAGTCGCTGTATCCGGCGTAGATGTTCTCCCAGTGGCTCACCTGTTCGTTGATGGCAGCGATGTTTCGGGGCAGCGATATGTTCCACACGCTCTTGCTCGATGCGCTCTCTATCCAGCCCAGCCGCTCCTCCTGCACCTCGCTCATGCTGTCGGGCACCAGCTTCAGCCGCAGGCTCTCCGCCAGCTTCTCTATCTTCTGCCGGTCGCTGCTGCCGCGCACGTTGCCCAGCAGCTCCTGGTACTCCGTGGGCCGTATGCTCTGCCCGTTGCTCACCAGCGTGAGCATGTCCTTGTAGTCGCTGATGCGTCGTTCCACGTACTGCTGGTACTGTTCGTCGAGCTGTGTTGCCGATTCGAGCATGTTGTCAATCTCGGTGCTGAAGCGCTTCTGCTTGGCCAGCACGTCCATGAAGTTGGTGAAGGGGATGGCAGCTGCGACGAAGGCTACGAGGATGACGGCTCCGAAGACGGCCTGTCCGATGGTGCCTATGCGCCGCCATCGTGTGGCCTTTGAGCGGCACATGACGATGATGCACACGATGACGATGGCAATGAAGGCCACCGTGATGGCAGCGGGCAGCAGCACGTCGCCCTCGCGCCAGTAGACCAGGCCCATGAAGGCGATGTATGAGAATGCCAACAGCACCATCAGCGAGAAGACGGTGGCAAAGTTGAATTTCGATTGTTTCATATCCAAAGACTGTTTACGCTGCAAAATTAAGCATTTTTCTTTAAATGCAATAGTAAATGCTGATTTTTTTTGATTCTCTGCTGAAAAGTTTGTACTTTTGCAGCTGCTTATGAAGACAATAGACCGCCAGATACTGCGGCTGGCCTTGCCCAGCATTGTGTCGAACATCACCGTGCCGCTGCTCGGGCTGTGCGACGTGACCGTCATGGGCCATGTGGGCGGAGCTGAGGGCATCGGCGCCATTGCCGTGGGCTCAATGATTTTCAATGTGATGTATTGGCTGTTCGTCTTCCTGCGCATGAGTGCCAGCGGGCTGACGGCGCAGGCATACGGCGCTCACCGCTGGGCCGACACACGGCGCCTGCTGCGGCGGTCGCTCACCACGGCGCTGCTCTTCGGCATCGCCATCGTGGTGCTGCAGATGCCGCTGCGACGGCTCACCTTCTGGCTCATGCAGGTGCAGCCCCAGGCCGAGCAGCTTTGTACTACCTATTATTATATATGTATATGGGGTGCGCCGGCGGTGCTGGGCCTCTATGCCCTCACGGGCTGGTTCGTGGGCATGCAGAACACGCGTGTGCCCATGCTCATCGCCATCGGACAGAACATTGTCAACATCGGATTGTCGCTCACCCTCGTCCTCGTCTACGGCATGGGGCTGAAGGGCGTGGCCATCGGCACGCTGGTGGCACAGTGGGCAGGATTCGCCTTTGCCCTTTGGAGGGTGAAGGGTGAAGGGTGGAAGGTGAAGGGTGAAGGGTGGAGGGAGGAGGGTGATGGGTTGAAGGCGTCACCCTCCACCCTCCACCGTACCCTTTTCCTCCGCACCCTCTGCCTGGTCAGCGTGAACCTCTACTTTACCTCGGCGGGTTCGGCGCAGGGGCCGCTCATCCTGGCTGCCAATGCGCTGCTCATGCAGTTCTTTACCGTCTACAGCTACATGATGGACGGCTTCGCCAATGCCGGCGAGGCACTGGCAGGGCGTTACTATGGTGCCGGCGACGGGCCTATGCTCAGTCTCACCGTCAGGCGTCTGTTCTTGTGGGGTGGGGCGGTTACGCTGTTGTTCACCGCCGTCTACTGGCTGCTGGGGCCTTGGCTGCTGACGCTGTTCACCGACGATACTGCCGTCGTAGTACAGGCCACCGTCTTCCTGCCCTGGGCAGTGCTCATACCGTTGGCCGGCATGGCAGCCTTCGTCTGGGACGGCATCTTCATCGGCACCACGCGCTCACGCGGCATGCTCGCCGCCTGCTTCTGGGCTGCCGTAGTGTTCTTTGTGCTGTGGTTTGCACTGTCGCCACTTTGGGGCAACCATGCGCTGTGGGTGGCACTGCTCAGCTACCTTTCCGCCCGCGGGCTGGTGCAGACGTGGCTGTGGCGCAAATCTCGCCCCACCGCGTAAAAAAAGTACGAATCGCTTGGCAGTTCCGATTTTTGTTCGTATCTTTGCAACCAACGAATAAACGAAAGGTAGTATGGACAAGTACATAAGATTCGACTGGGCGGCCAAGCGCATGCTGCGCAACAAGGCCAACTATGCCGTGCTGGAGGGCCTGATGACGGTGCTGCTCGACGAGAAGGTGACCATTGTGGAGCTGCTCGAGAGCGAAAGCAACCAGGAAACGGATGACGACAAGTTCAATCGCGTTGACATCAAGGCTAAGAACTCAAAAGGCGAGATCATCCTGGTGGAGATACAGCAGACACGCGAGCTGTACTACCTGCAGCGCATCCTCTATGGTGTGGCCAAGACCATCACCGAGCACATCAAGCTGGGCAACAAGTACGACCAGGTGAAGAAGGTCTACTCCATCAGCATTGTCTACTTCGACCTGGGCAAGGGTGCCGATTACCTGTACCACGGCCAGAACCAGCTCATCGGCGTGCATACGAAGGACCAGCTCGTCATCAACACTCGCTCGAAGGACGCCATCGGCATGGTGTCGTCGGCCGACATCTTCCCTGAGTACTATATCATCCGCGTCAATGAGTTCAATAAAGTGGCCACGACGCCTTTGGAGGAATGGCTCGACTACCTGAAGGACGGCAACATTCGCGACAACACCACCACGCCTGGACTGGCCGAGGCCAAGGAGCGGCTGCGCTACATGCAGATGGACGACGAAGAGCGCCGCGCCTACGACCGTCATATAGACAATATCATGGTTGAGAATGACATCCTGGAGACAAAAGTGATAGAAGGTCTCGAGCAGGGGCGTGCTGAGGGTCGTGCCGAGGGTCTGGAGCAGGGTCGTGCTGAGGGCCGAGCCGAAGGCATTCACGTCGTTGCCATGAGGATGAAGAAACAGGGCATGTCGGCATGCGATATAGCGTCGATGACAGGCCTGACCGAAGACGAAATAAGTAAACTATAGAAACCCCATTTTTGTTGCATAAGAAAGTAGCGGTCATCGGCGGTGGAGCAGCAGGCTTCTTCCTGGCCATCAACCTGAAGGAGTGTTGTCCTCAGGCTGAGGTGACCATCATGGAGCGTGCCGGCCGTGTGCTGCGCAAGGTGGAGCTGTCGGGTGGCGGGCGTTGCAATCTGACGAACACCTTCCAGGACATCAGCGACCTGCGCCAGGTGTACCCCCGTGGCCATCGGCTGCTGGGGCGCCTGTTTCGTGTGTTCGGCCATAGACATACCTGGCAGTGGTTCGAGCAACGTGGTGTCAGGCTGGTGGCACAACCCGACCACTGCGTCTTCCCGCAGTCGCAGGACGCGCGTACCGTCAGCGGGCTTTTCATCGCCGAGGCTCACCGTCTGGGCGTCGAGGTAAAGACAGGCTGCTGGGTGCAGTCGCTCGACGAGTTGTCGGGCTACGACTACATCTGTGTCACCACAGGCGGACAGCCACGCCCTGACGGCCTGTTGTGGCTGCAGCAGCCGGTGGTGGAGCCGGTGCCTTCGCTGTTTTCGCTGAGCATTGCCGATGAGCAGCTGACGGCGCTGACGGGGACGGTGGTGCCCGCAGCCAGCCTGATGATTCCTGCCAAGAAGCTGCGTGCCTCAGGCCCCCTGCTCATCACCCACTGGGGCGTCAGCGGCCCTGCCGTGCTGCGCCTCTCCAGCTATGCCGCCCGCTGGCTGCATGAGGCGCGCTACCAGTCGCCGCTGCTGGTGAACTGGGCAGGCTGCACTGAGGCTGAGGCGCTGACCATGCTGACCACGCTGACGCAGACGTGTGCTAAGAAGCTCATACCAAGCGTGTCGCCCTTGGGAGTACCCCAGCGGCTATGGGCCTATCTGGCTGAGAAGAGCCTGGGCCAGCGGGCACATGCCCCTTGGGGCAGCCTGAACGCGAAGGAGCTGCGCAGGCTCGCAGGCGTAGTCACCGCTGATGCCTGCACCATCAGCGGACGTGCCCCTCATCGCGATGAGTTCGTCACCTGTGGAGGCATCGACCTCTCGGCCGTTAATCCCCACACCCTGGAGAGCCGCACACGCCCCGGCCTTTTCTTCGCCGGTGAGGTGCTCGACATCGACGGCGTCACCGGAGGCTTCAACTTCCAGGCTGCCTGGACCACGGCCTACACGGTAGCATCGGCCATACAAAATTACTTAACACTTACTTAGCTTAATCTTTGTTAAACTGGCGTGGTTTACGTTTTTTTTGCCTACCTTTGCTCGCAATTCTGACAACTAACAAAAACCTTCCGACCACATGAAACGCATCATATACCTTTTCATCTGCATCTGCACACTGCCGATGTCGGCCCGCGCTGCCGACAGCACCGAGGAGTGGCTCACCCGTCTGGACCAGAGTCTGGACCGTCGTGCCGAGTTCGAGCAGCAGCGAATGAACCGCATAGAGACACTGAAAAGCGAGTTGGCAAAGGTAGACAAAGGGTCAGCCCCCAACGCCGTGATGGACCGCTTCGACCTGCTCTACTGCCTCTACGACGAGTATAAGAGCTATTGCTATGACTCCGCCCGCCGCTATGCCTACGAGTGCCTGGACGAGGCCCGTCGCCAGCAGCGTCCCGACCGCGAGGCGCAGTCGCAGAACGCCATCGCCTTCTGTCTTATATCAGCCGGCATACTCAGCGAGGCCGACGACGTGCTCAGCAGCATAGACCGACAGCAGCTCAGCGGCCCGCTGCTCATCGACTACTACGACCAGAACAGCCGCCTGTGGCGATCCATGGCCGACTACGTGCGCGAGGAGCCCTTCTACACCAAGTATATCACTAAGAGCAACGCCTACGCCGACTCGCTGCTCAGCGTGTTGCCTCACGAGTCGCAGCTCTGGTGGGCCTATAACGGCTCGCGCCTGATGCGCGACCATAAGTACGATGAGGCCCTGCTCTCCATGAATAAGGTGCTGCAGATGGGGGGCGACGACCAGCACCTGCAGGCCATGACCACCGCCGAGATGGCATGGGCATACATCTGGAAGGGCGACGAGGAGCAGGCCATACGCTACTTCGCACAGTCGGCCATCTGCGACAATGAGACGTCGACACGCGAGATTACGGCCCTCTACCACCTGGCACGCCTCATCTTCAAGCGTGGCGACTACGAGCGCGCCAACCGCTACGTACACCAGGCACTGGAGGACATCAACTTCTACGGCAC
This sequence comes from Prevotella sp. UBA3837, assembly GCA_002392835.1. GTDB lineage: Bacteria > Bacteroidota > Bacteroidia > Bacteroidales > Bacteroidaceae > Prevotella. Next base: position 26,355 of record DGHX01000167.1, read on the forward strand.
GCGCCTGCGCAAGGTGGAGATCAACGACATACTGCCCATCATAGAGCAGGGACGCTATGACGCCGTGCGCTCGCAGCGCAACTGGTACATAGCCACCACTGTGCTCGCCGTGGTGCTGCTCCTGGCCATACTTTGGAGCTACTGGTACATACGCCGCAAGAACCGCAAGCTCACCGAGGCCCGCGAGACCATTGCTGGACAGCTGGCCGAGCTGCAGCAGGCCAACCGCCAGCTGAAGGAGGCCGACAAGATTAAGATTGCCTATATAGGCCGCTCCTTCTACACCAACGCCGAGTTCGTGGCCAAGCTCGAGAAGCTCTTCCTGGCGCTGGACCGAAAGATTGCCACACGGCAGTATGACGACCTGCGTTCCACGCTGAAGCAGTCGACGCTGAACGCAGAGCGTGAATCGATGTACGAGGCCTTCGACCAGACATTCCTGAAGCTCTTCCCCGACTTCGTGGAGCGCTACAACGCTCTCTTCGACGAGAAGGACCGCAAGCTGCCGCCCAACGAGCAGTCGCTGACCTCAGAGATGCGCATCTTTGCACTCATCAGGCTCGGCATCAACGACAGCGAGCGCATTGCCAAGTTCCTCGACTACAGCGTGCACACCGTGAATACCTACAAGACGCGCATCAAGAACCGCTCAACGGTGGAAAACGACCAGTTCGAGAGTCTCATCATGGCCATTTAGCCCCAATATTCCGTTAATACAAAGCACTGGCAGCCGACAGCGTAACAGCGTGGTTGTCAGTGTTTTCCGTTTTATATAACGGCACATCGCTTATACATTCGCTTGTTTTCTTCATCAGCAGTGGGAAAAGCCCTACCTTTGCACTGGCTGAAAACCCAAAAAAGAAAACATTAAAGCGATATGAAACGACTATTTACACTGATGGCCTTGATGGTCTGCCTGCTCAGCGCCGGTGCTGCCGACGTGCTGAACCCGCAAGCCAGCCCCGACGCCGTGGTCAGCGCAGGCAACGCACGCTTCACCGTGCTCACCCCCGAAATGATTCGCATACAGTACAGCACGAAGCAACTGTTCGAGGATCGCGCCACCTTCGCCGTGGTCAACCGCCGCCTGCCCGTGCCCCGCTTCACGCAGGAGCAGCGCGACGGCTACCTCTACATCACTACCGACGCACTGAAGCTTAAATATAAGATAGGTGGTGTCATCAACTCAACGCCCAGCGCCGACGTGCTCATCGTAAGCTTCACCCTGAACGGGCGCCAGACCACCTGGTACCCCGGCAAGGACGACGCCTTGAACCTGAAGGGCACCACGCGAACACTGGACGGACAGATAGGCGACAACAAGCGGCAGGAACTGGAGAACGGACTGCTCTCGCGTGCCGGATGGGCCGTCATCGACGAGTCGCCACGCACGCAGCGGGGCGACGGAAGCACCACCTTCGCCTTCGATGGCGACGTGGACGGCATGCCATGGGTGGCAGAACCCATTGACAAGGACGCCGTGGACTGGTACTTCATGGGCTACGGACACCAGTACAAGAAGGCATTGGGCGACTACATCAAGATAGCCGGACGGCAGCCCATGCCACCGCTCTATGTGCTGGGCTACTGGTACTCGAAGTACCAGCGCTACACCAGCCAGGAGTTCATGGACATAGTGAACGACGTGAAGCGCAACCAGATTCCCATGGACGTGATGATATTCGATATGGACTGGCACACGCAGGGCTGGACCGGCTGGACATGGGACCGCACCGCCATACCCGACCCCGAGGGGCTCATCAGCTGGATGCACGACCAGGGACTGAAGGTGAGCCTGAACCTGCACCCCGCCGACGGCGTGGACGACGACGAGGACTACTTCCAGGAGCTGCGGCAGGACATGCAGCTGCCGCAGGACGCAAAGGTGGTGCCTTGGAACCTCAGCGACCCGAAATTCTATCACAACATGTTCAACCGCATCATACGAGCACGCGAGCGACAGGGCGTTGACTTCTGGTGGATTGACTGGCAGCAGAACCTCACCAGCAAGTACATGACGGGCCTGAGCGAGACCTTCTGGTGCAACCACGTATTCTACAACGACATGCGCCTGCAGCGCCCCGACCATCGCCCACTCATCTTCCACCGCTGGGGCGGACTGGGCAGCCACCGGTACCCCATAGGCTTCTCAGGCGACTCGTTCACCACCTACGGCACGCTGGCATGGCAGCCATACTTCACCGCAACGGCTTCAAACGTGTGCTTCGGCTACTGGGGCCACGACCTGGGCGGACACCAGCAGACGGGCGGCAACGACCCCGAGCTGTACCTGCGCTGGATGCAGTACGGCGTGTTCACACCCATCTTCCGCACGCACGCCACCAACTGGGAGGGCATAGAGCGCCGCATCTGGAAGTACGAGAACTTCCCGCTGCTGCTGGAGACCGTGCGCCTGCGCTACCGGCTCATGCCATACATCTACACCGCCTGCCGACAGGCCTACGACACGGGCGTCAGCCTCTGCCGACCCCTCTACTACGAGTGGCCCGAGGAGAACCAGGCCTACCACTGCGAGGATGAGTATATGTTTGGCGACGACATCCTGGTGGCACCGGTGCTGAAAGCCTCAGGTGCCGACGGCCGCGCACAGCGCACCACCTGGCTGCCCCAGGGACGCTGGTACGACGTGTGCCGGCACCAGCTCAGGGACGGCGGCAAGACCTTCAGCGACAGCTACTCGCAGCCCGAGATTCCCTACTTCCTCCGCGCAGGAGCTGTCATTGTGTGCAACCCGCCCTTGCTGAACCTGAACACACGCCCCGACCGCCTCGTGCTGCAGGTGGTGCCCGGCGCCGACGGACAGGCCAGCCTCTACGAGGACGAGGGCGACACCGAGGCCTACAAGGACGGAGCCTACACCACCACACGCATGGTGCACACAGGCAACAGCCTCACCATTGAGCCACGGCAGGGAACCTTCAGCGGCATGCCGGCAGACAGGGCCTACACCGTGGAATTCCTGGGAACCGACAAGCCAAAGGCCGTCAGCCTGAACGGACAGAGCCAGCCCAACGGCACATGGAACTACAACGAGCTGACGCGCACCACCACCGTCTACGTGCCCACCACGCCCTGCAACAAGCAGATCACCGTGACCCTTGATTAGAAGTGAAGAGTGAAAAGTGAATAGTGAAGAATTTGCTACCGCCGCTTGGCAATTAAGCATTATGCATTAAGCATTAAAATTAATAGTTATGAAAGGGAAACTGCTGATAAGTTTATCATTTATCATTTGTCATTTATCATTTAGTCCCGCAGGGGCGCAAACCCTCTGGATGACGGGCTCTGCCGTGCCCGGCGGCGTGCAGCAGCTGACGCAGGCTGCCGACGGCAGCTATAAGTTCGCCGGTACCCTGCAGCAGGGCGAACTGCGGCTGCAGACCACGAAGAAAGCCACCAGCGCCACACGCTACCTCACGCCCCTGCTGCCCGACGCCCCCATCGCCAACAAGGGGCTGGGCTTCACCGAGACCGCCGACCCGCAGGCGCCTGCCTGGCAGGTGCCCTTCAGCGAGGATGCCTACCGCTTCACCGTCGACACACAGTACCGGCAGCTGCGCGGCGAAGTATTCCAGCCCTGGGGCGAGCTCTTCATTGCAGGAGGAGCCACCGAGGTGGGGTGGAAGTGCGAGGGCAAGATGCTGCTGATGACCCAGGATGCCGAGAACCCTAACCTGTGGACATGGGAGGGCGAGCTGAAGCGACATCCCAACGTGGAGGAGCCCGCCAGCTTCAAGTTCCAGGGGCAGGACCGTTGGGGGCCGAAAGCCCTGCACCCCTACCGTCAGGATGCCGACATACTGAGCGACCAGCAGCTGCGCACCGGGGGCACTGACACGAAGTGGACCATCAGCCGCGAAGGCACGTACCGCATCACCGTCGACGTGTTCCACGAAATGGTGAAGGCACAACTCGTGCAAAAGTAGGCTGCCGGCCACGGGCTACACTACCCTCCAAGAAAGAACACTAACAATCCCAAACAAATAGCTATGAAGAAAAACCTACTCTATTCAGCCCTCGCAGCCCTGTGCTGCTGCATGGGCACGGCCCAGGCCTTCGCCCTGGACCAGAAGGACGGCGTGTACCAGATAGGTACCGCTCAGGACCTGGAAGACTTCTCGAACCTCGTGGCCAGCGGCAACGGCGGCGTCAGCGCCGTGCTCACAGCCGACATCGACATGGCGGGCGTCAGCCACCAGCCCATAGGCACCGCCAGCAGCGCCTACTACGGCACCTTCGACGGACAGCAGCATTTCATCCAGAACATGATCATCGAGCTGCCCGAACAGGAGTACGTAGGACTCTTCGGCGTGCTGAACAACGGGGCCTACATCAAGAACGTCATCGTTGACGCCACCTGCAGTATCACTGGCTCGGCCTTCGTGGCTGCCATTGCCGGAGGCACCAACGGCGGCGGAACCGTCACCTTCGAGAACTGCGGCAACCAGGGCGCCGTGGGCGCACAGAACCAGAACGCCGCCGGCATCTGCGGCGTGAGCATGAACAGCAGCTGCGGCATCGTCATGCTCGGCTGCTTCAACAGCGGAGGCATCACCGGCGACCGCGAGTGCGCAGCGCTCTGCGGATGGGTGGGCAACAGCGGCTCGACCATCACCAATTGCTACAACTCAGGATACGTCATCGGCATGGACGGCAACAACTCCTTGTGGCGAAACGGAGCCGGGAAGGGCACCAATAACTTCGACTCCTACGGCTATCAGGGCACACTTATCAGCCAGGATGAATATGAGCTGAGCAGCGGCGCCGTCTGCTACCAGATGAACGGCTCGAAGAGCGACGGCGACCTGGTGTGGTTCCAGCGCCTGGGCGAGGATCTCGCACCCGTGCCCTTCAGCAGCCACGGCGTGGTGTATGCCGTGGGCGACCTGAACTGCGACGGCTCGTCGAAGGGCGGAGACCTGACGTTCTCGAACAGCAACGAGTCGAACCGCGACCCGCACCAGTTTGCCGACGGCATCTGCACTGTCTGCGGCGACGTGGACCGCGAATATAAGGCGCTGACCGCCGACGGATTCTATGAGCTCGCCACCGCCGCCGACCTGAACTGGCTGGCTGCACTGGTGAACCACGGCACAAAGAAGGTGAACGCACGGCTGACGGCCGACATCGACTTCAGCCAGTACACACAGCGCGACGTCATCATCGGAGGCGATGCCTACACCATGGATGAGGCCAAGGCCTTCGAGGGTATCTTCGACGGACAGGGACACACCGTCACCGTGAGCTTCAACGCCAGCTATGACGGCGCAGCACTGTTCAAGGTGGTCAGCAACGCCACCGTGCGCAACCTCATGGTGAACGGCAGCATAGAGAGCACCCAGCGCTATGCCGGCGGACTGTGCTGCGTGACGCACGGCAAGACGCTCATAGAGAATGTGGTGGTGGCCGTCAACATCACGGGCAGCTACCCCGGCGACGCCACGCACGGAGGCATCAGCGCCATCTGCCACGAGAACCCCACCTTCCGCAACTGCGCCTTCACGGGTACAATGAACGCCCCCGACTGCGAAGGCTCGGCAGCCATCATCGGCTATGCCCACGGCGAGGTGGAGACCACCATCGAGAACTGCTACGTGGCCGCCTCGCTGCTCAGCCTGGCAGGCAACAGCACCGTCATCGCCCGCCACGTGGGCAACAAGCTGAACTGCTTCTACACCGACAACATCACTGAGCTGAGCGAGCCCGCAGCCACCGTGGTGGCACAGGCCGTGCTGGCCACCGGCGAGCTGGCCTACCGCCTGAACGAAGGCGGCGGCGACGGTGCCTGGCGTCAGCAGCTGGGACAGGACGCATACCCCGTGCCTTTCAGCAGCCACCCCATGGTCTATGCCAACGGAACGCTGAAGTGCGACGGCACACCGGCCGGCGACATCAGCTACTCGAACACACAGGCAGAGCCCGTGCGCGACGAGCATAAGTACGAGAACGACATCTGCACCGTCTGCGGAGCACGCGTCATTCGCAACGGAGAACAGCTGAAGGCTCTGGCCGACGCCATCAACAACGGCGACATCGACGGAAAGGTGACCGTAGACATGGTGGCCGACATCGACATGCAGGGCATCAGCTTCGAGGGCATAGGCACACGCTTCAACGAGCCTACTGGCGAGACCAACGAAGAGGGCAACCCCATCATGCGCGACGTGAAGCGGCCCTTCGCAGGCATCTTCGACGGACACGGCCACCGCGTGAAGAACATGGTCATCGACTCGCAGGTGGGCAACAAGGGCCTCTTCGGACTGGCCAGCGGAGCCACCATCAAGAACGTCGTAGTGGACGCTACGTGCGAAATCTTCTCCACCGGCTACTCAGCAGGCATCGTGGGCACCGCCATGGGCCGCGACATGCTCACTATCGAGAACTGCGGCAACGAGGCCATGGTGAACGTGGGCATCGACGGCGTGAACGCCGCCGGCATACTGGGCGTGAACGACTTGAGCGAGGCCTACGTGCGCATCGTCAACTGCTACAACACGGGCGACATCATCGGACAGCGCGAGTGCGGAGCCATCAGCGGATGGCTGGGCAACAGGGCCGAGGTGGTGAACTGCTACAACACTGGCGTGGTGGCAGCAGGAGCCGTAGACGGCGACCGCACCTTCGCACGCTACGACGGCAGCAACGTCAGCTTTACCAACTGCTACGAGCTTGACGGACGGCAGGTGCAGCAGACCACGGCACAGGCCGTGGCCAGCGGAGAGCTCTGCTTCCTGCTGAACGAGGGAGCCGGCACCACCGTCTACTACCAGACGCTGGGCACCGACATGCACCCCGTGCTCGACGCATCGCACAAGACGGTGACCAAGCAGGGCGACGCATACGTCAACAGCGATACGGAGGGGATTAACGATTTACAGATTTACGATATACAGATTTTCGATTTACGATTTGACGGCGCTGTCTATGACCTCAGCGGACGCAAGATTGTAAATGGTAAATCCGTAAATAGTAAATTACCTTCGGGTATCTATGTGAAGAACGGACGCAAGTATATTGTGAAGTAAACTGAGATTCATGTATAGATTAGTAGTTAGTTGTTTGGCTGGTCTGGCCGTCGCCTTGGGTGCGACGGCTCAGGCCTCTTTTGCCACCGCCGACAGCGTGGCCGTGTTCTATCCGCCCCGCTACGACGCCCGTCAGCACCAGCCGTCGCCCATCTTCGTCAGCGAGCCACAGGCGCTGCTGCCCGTGCCCACCGACTGGCGCCTGCGCCCCGTCTTCACCGAGAAGAATGGCCGCAGCGTGGCCACCATCAGCGTGGGCAGCGACGCTGACCTCTACGGAGGGGGCGAGGTGACAGGGCCGCTGCGCCGCAACGGACGCACCATCAGCCTGTGGAACATCGACACGCCGGCCTACGGCGTCGACGGCGGATCGCACCTCTACCAGAGCCACCCCTGGGTGATGGGGCTGCGCCCCGACGGCTCGGCCTTTGGCATCATAGCCGACAACACCTGGAAGCAGGCCGTCAGCACCGGCACCAACGTGGTGTTCGAGAGTGAAGGGCCTGCCTTCCGCGTCGTCATCATCGAGCGGCAGAGCCCGCAGGCGCTGATGCAGGCGCTGGCTGACCTCACCGGACACATGGAGCTGCCGCCGCTGTGGGCGCTGGGATACCAGCAGTGCCGCTTCAGCTACCAGCCCGACACACGCGTCATGGAGGTGGCCGACCTGCTGCGCCAGCACCGCATACCGGCCGACGTCATCTGGATGGACATCGACTACATGGACGGCTACAAAATCTTTACCTTCAACCCTAAGGAATTCCCACAGCCCAAGCGGCTGAACGACTATCTGCACCAACACAATTTCAAAGCAGTATATATGATTGACCCCGGCGTGAAAGTGGAGCCGGGCTATTTCGTCGACGACCAGGGTACGGCCGGCGACTACTGGGTGAAGACGGCTGAGGGCGAGCCCTTCGTGGGCAATGTATGGCCCGGCCCCTGCCACTTCCCCGACTTCTTGCGCGCCGAGGTACGCACCTGGTGGGCCACACTCTACCGCGACTTCATGGCCCAGGGCATTGACGGTGTATGGAACGACATGAACGAGCCGTCGGTGTTCAGCGGCCCCGGCGGTACCATGCCGGTGGACAACCGGCACGGGGTGGGCCGCGAGGAGGCTTCTCACCTGAGGTACCACAACATCTACGGCATGCAGATGGTGCGTGCCAGCCGCGACGGCCTGCTGCTGGCCAACCCGCAGAAGCGGCCCTTCATCCTGTCGCGCTCGAACTTCCTGGGTGGTCAGCGCTACGCCGCCACCTGGACCGGCGACAACCTGTCGTCGTGGGACCAGCTGTGGCTGAGCATACCCATGTCGCTGACGCTGGGCCTGAGCGGACAGCCCTTCAACGGCCCTGATATCGGCGGCTTCTGCGAGAGTGCCACCGCCGAGCTGCTGGCCCACTGGACGTCCATGGGCGTCTTCTTCCCCTTCGTGCGCAACCACAGCATCAAGGGCAGCGCCGACCAGGAGCCGTGGGCCTTCGGCGACGAGGTGCTCAGCGCCTGCCGCACCGCCATTGAGCGCCGCTACGTGCTCATGCCCTACATCTACACCCTCTTCCGCGAGGCCAGCCAGGACGGCATGCCCGTCATGCGGCCCCTGTTCATGGCCGATGCCAAGGACCTCAGCCTGCGTGCCGAGGACAAGGCCTTCCTGCTGGGGGGCGACCTGATGGTGGTGCCGGCCCGCCCTTCTTCAGCAGCAAGCGGGCAAAAACCGGGCGCAGCATCTGCTATTGTAGCTCCGTCGCTGAAGTGGCCGCGGGCTGACATGGCGTTCAGCACCATCGTGCCCCCCTCGGGGGGCGAAGGGGGGGCTTCCTACCAGGCAGAGCTGCGCCAGCGTCCCGGCTCTGTCATCCCCACGGCCAACCTGGCGCAGAGCACCGCCGAGCTGCGTACTGACTCGCTGACGCTGCTCGTATGCCTCGATGCCGATGGCAGGGCCACGGGCCAGCTCTATGAGGATGAGGGCGACGGCTTCGGCTACCGCCAGGGGCAGTACCGCCTGTCGCGCCTCAGCGCACAGCGCACCAAGAAGGTGCTCAGCGTAAGTATCAGCCAGACGGAGGGTCGCATGACCCACGCCGCGCGCACGCTGCGCATAGCATATATAAATAATGGTCGCGTACAGTATTCCGCTTGGCAGAATGGCGACACGGCCACCATGAAGATAAAATAATCAACCCTAAAACATTATAGCATTATGAAAAGAACTATGACATCTATGCTGGCACTGGTCTGCACCCTGGCATGGGGCAGCAGTGCCTGGGCCTTGGACCAGAAGGACGGCGCCTACCAGATTGGCACGGCCGACGACCTGACGGCTTTTGCAGCCATCGTCAACGGGGGCGAGAACAACGCCAATGCCGTGCTCACTGCCGACATCGACATGACGGGCAAGACGTGGACGCCCATCGGCAACAACGACAACCGCTACGTGGGAACCTTCGACGGACAGTACCACGTCATCGACAACCTCGTCTGCACCGGCACCGACAAGATAGGCATCTTCGGCGTGGTGAACGGCGGCTGCGTGGTGAAGAACCTCGTGGCAGGAGCTGGCAACAAGATTACCGGCACGGCGATGGTGGGCGGCATCATAGGCTGCAGCGACGGCAGCGGATGGGTGACGCTGGAGAACGTAGGCCACGAAGGCTACGTGGAGGGCAGCGGCAACAACTGCTGCGCCATCTTCGGTGTGGTGATGAACGGCGGCCCCGCCACCCGTATCACCAACTGCTACAACACCGGCGACATCAAGGCCGGCGGCGAAAGCGCCATCATCACCGGATGGTTCGGCGGACACGGCAGCGTGGAGGTGAAGGGCTTTTGGAACACCGGTAAGATTCTCAGCGGCGGCGACGGCGACAACTCGCTCTGGCGCAACAGCACCGGCATCACCACCGAGCGCCTCTTCCACACCGCAGCACACCAGGGAGCCACCGTCATCGGCGACGGCGACGTGGCCTCGGGCCGCCTGGCATTCCAGCTCAACGGCAATGCCGACGCCGGCACCTGGCGCCAGAACCTGAGCGACCCGAAGGACGCACACCCCACCTGCGACCCCTCGCACGCCAAGGTCTATGCCAACGGCACGCTCGACTGCGCCGGTAACGCCAAGGAGGGCTCGGCCCTGGTCTATTCGAACACCGAGGGCGCCACTCGCGACGACCACCACTTCGACGACGGCTTCTGCACCGTCTGCACCACTCCCGACCCCGACTACCTCGAGGCTGAGGACGGAGCCTACACGCTGGCCACACCGCACCAGCTGGCCTGGTTTGCCGCCATCGTGAACAGTGGTAACACCACCGCCAGTGCCCGCCTCTACGGCGACATCGACTTCAGCGACGCTGCCGGCTTCCAGGGCATAGGCACCTTCAGCAACCCCTTCTGCGGCAACTTCGACGGCCAGGGCGCCATCGTCAGCAACCTCACCATCATCATGCCCGGCGAGGAGAACGTGGGCTTCTTCCGCGTCATCGGCGCCGGAGCCAACATCAGCAACTTCACCATCGACGAGAGCTGCACCTTCAGCGGCAAGGCCTTCACCGGCGCTTTCGCAGGGCGTGGCGTGGGCAACGGCGAGGCTACCCTGCAGCGCCTGGGCAACGAGGGCAGCGTCAACACCACCGACCAGAACGCCGGTGCCATCGTGGGCTGCAACACCAGCAGCGAACTGCACCTGTCGCTCACCAACTGCTACAACGCCGGCAGCATCAGCAGCGGATGGGAGGCCGGCGGCCTCTCAGGCTGGCTGGGCAACGATGCCAACACCACCAACTGCTACAACATGGGAACGGTGACCAACGGCGAGAGCTTCGCCCGCGGCAACAACATCCAGGTGGTGAACTGCTTCGACCCCGTCACCGACTGGCCCGCACTGCCCAAGAGCCCCATCGAGGACTTCACCAACGGAGTCATCTACAACAAGCTGGCCGCTGCCGCTGGCGACGGCATCTGGTTCCTCAGTGCCAAGGAGAACGGCCACCCCGTGCTCTACGACTCGGGCATCACCACGGGGATTGACGATTTACAGATTTTCGATTTACGATTTGACGGTGCCGTCTATGACCTCAGCGGACGCAAGATGGTAAATGGTAAACTACCTAAGGGTATCTATGTTAAGGACGGACGTAAAGTCATTCTCAGATAGTACGTTAATATCATGAAGAAACACATCTTCTCTCTGTTCCTGTTGGCCAGCTGCATTGTGCAGCTGGCCACAGCGGCAGATGTCTGTGACCCAGTGGCCAATGCCGACGCCGTGGTCACCTCGGGGCGCGCCCGCTTCACCGTGCTCACCCCCCGCATGATTCGCATACAGTACAGCTCGCGGCAGCTGTTTGAAGACCGGGCCACCTTCGCCGTCGTGAACCGCCGGCTGCCCGTGCCGCAGTACACCACACGCCAGGAGGACGGCTACCTCTACATCGAGACCTCCGCCCTGACGCTGCGCTACAAGATAGGGTCGGTCATCAGCACGGCGCTGAAGAGCCCTAACAACCTCAGCATCACCATCCATGAGCCGCAGACCACCATCTGGTACCCCGGCAAGGAGGACGCCCTGAACCTGAAGGGCACGAAACGCACCCTCGACACGGCCAGCGGCGACAACCAGCGCCCCGACCTGGAGGACGGCATCATCAGCCGCGCCGGCTGGGCCGTCATCGACGAGTCGCCACGCACGCGCCGCGGCGACGGCAGCACCACCTTCGCCTTCGACAAGCAGGTAGACGGCATCGAGTGGTTCGACACACCTGTCGACAGCAACGCCTATGACTGGTATTTCATGGGCTACGGACACGACTACAAAGGCGCCATCGGCGACTATATAAAGATAGCGGGGCGCCAGCCGCTGCCCCCGCTCTACGTGCTGGGCTACTGGTACTCGAAGTACCAGCGCTACACGCAGCAAGACTTCATCAGCCTGGTGAACGACATCCGCCAGCACGACATTCCGCTCGACGTGATGATCTTCGACATGGACTGGCACCTCAGCGGCTGGACGGGCTGGACCTGGGACAAGAGCATCATCCCCAACCCCGAGGGCCTCATACGCTGGATGCACCAGCAGGGAGTGAAGGTGAGCCTGAACCTGCACCCCGCCGACGGCGTGGGCAGCCACGAGGACCACTTCCAGGAGATTCGCCAGGACCTGGGTCTCAGCGGCGACCGCGTGCCCTGGATGCTCGAGGACTCCGCTTTCTACCGCTCTTTCTTCACCCGCATCATACGCGAGCGCGAGGCACAGGGCGTGGATTTCTGGTGGCTCGACTGGCAGCAGAACCTCACCAGCAACTACACGCCCGGCCTGGGCGAGACCTTCTGGTGCAATCACGTCTTTTTCAACGACATGCGCCGGCAGCGCCCCGAACGCCGACCCTTCATCTTCCACCGCTGGGGCGGGCTGGGCAGCCACCGCTACCCCATAGGCTTCTCGGGCGACACCTACAGCACCTTCGGCTCGCTGGCCTTCCAGCCTTACTTCACCGCCACGGCCTCCAACGTGTGCTTCGGCTACTGGGGCCACGACCTGGGCGGACACATGCAGATAGCACCCACCGACCCTGAGCTGATGCTGCGCTGGCTGCAGTTCGGAGTCTTCTCACCCATCTTCCGCACCCACGGCGCCAGCCAGGCCGGCAACGAGCGCCGCATCTGGATGTACCCAAACTTCCCACAGCTGCTCAGCTGCGTGAACCTGCGCTACCGCCTCATGCCCTACATCTACACCGCGGCGCGCCAGGCCTACGACACGGGCATCAGCATCTGCCGACCCCTCTACTACGACTGGCCTGAGGAGAACGAGGCCTACCGCCAGGAGGGCGAGTACATGTTCGGCGACGACATCCTGGTGTCGCCCGTCGTCACCCGCAGCGACGCCAGCGGCAAGGCCTTCCGCCAGACGTGGCTGCCCACGGGCTGCAGCTGGTACGACGTGTGCCGCGGCCGCCTGCTCAGCGGCGGACAGACCATCAGCGACGAGTACGGCGCAGAGGAGATTCCCTACTTCCTGCGCGCCGGCAGCATCATCGTGTGCAACCCGACCATGGACAACCTGAAGACGCGCCCCGACAGCCAGCTGCTGCTTATAGCCCCCGGTGCCGACGGCCACGCCACGCTCTACGAGGACGAGGGCGACACGCAGGCATACGCCGACGGCGTCTTCGCCACCACCGCCTTCGACTATGCCGCCGCCACGCAGACGCTGACCATACACCCCATCGAGGGCACCTTCCCCGGCATGCCCACCGAGCGCGCCTGGCAGCTCAGCTTCCTGGGACAGCAGCGGCCCACGGCGGTCACCATCGACGGCATGCCCACCACCGACTGGAGCTACGACGAGGCCACGAGCACCGTCAGCGTCAGTCTGCCCGTCACACCATGCAGCCACCAGCTGACGGTGCAGCTCATGGGCAACGATACGGAGGGGATTGACGATTTACGGATTTCCGATTCACGATTTGGCAGTAAGGTCTACGACCTCAGCGGACGCCGCCTCGGCCATGCCCCCGCCAAGGGGCAGGTGGTCGTCGGCAGCAAGGGGAGCAAAGCCATCAGTCACAAATAAACCAATGAAAAAGGAGTAAAAGGAGTGAAAGGAGTGTAGACAATAGACTATACCCTGATATTATTCCTTCGGAGGAGGAATCTTGGAGGTGTCTCGGAGCAGCAAGACTATCGTCTACACTCCTTTCACTCCTTCAACTCCCAGATTTACGAAAGTTGAGTAATAATAAAAGAAGAAAAGATGAGACGCAGCATCCTGATAGGTTTATCATTTATCATTTGTCATTTATCATTCAGCCCCGCAGGGGCGCAGTCGTTCACCGCACTGTGGGCCACCGGCAGTGCCGTGCCCGGCGGCGTGCAGCAGCTGGAGCAGCGCCCCGACGGCCAGTTCCGCTATGCCGGCCCGCTGAACGTCGGCGAGCTGAAGGTGCAGACCACCGCCACCGCACAGCCCGGCACCACGCAGTATCTGCGACCCCAGCTGGTCGACTCGTACCTCATCAACAACGGGCTGCAGTACATGGTCACCACCGATGCCGACCAGCCCGGGTGGGTGGTCAGCTTCCAGGAGGACACCTACTGCTTCACCGTCGACCCCTTCAGCCGCCGGCTCACGGGCCAGCTGCTGCTGCCGTGGAACGAGGTGCTGCTGGCCGGGAGCGCCTTCGCCGGAGGTGCCAACAACGTGGAGTGGAGCCGCGACGCCATGCTCAGCTTCGAGCGCGACCGCCAGAATCCCTACCGCTTCACGTGGATTGGCGAGCTGGGCGTCTACGACGACGTGGTGGAGCCGGGGCGCTTCAAGCTGGAGGGACAGATGACCTGGGGCCCACGCGAGCTGCACCCCTACACGCAGGACGAGGACCTGTTGCAGTCTACGCAGATGCGCCAGGGCGGCGACGACACGAAGTGGCGCGTCAGCCAGCACGGCACCTACCGCATCACCGTCGACCTGCTCACGCTCGACTTCCACGCCGAGCTGCTGCAGAATGCCCGTAGCGGCGAGGCCAATGGCATCAGCACCGTCAGCGACGCCTCCACCGCCACCCAGCAGCACCGGCGCGGCAGCACCTTCTTTTCGCTCGACGGCCGCCGCCTCACTGCCAGGCCCTCGCAGCCAGGCCTCTACATCAGCGGAGGGCGAAAGATGATAATCAGGTAACTGAATTATATTCTTGAAAGGAATGTTACAATGCCACGCGCATTGATGACGCATAGGTGGGAAATCCCTTTACGCGCGCGCGAAGACAAGTACGGTGCACTCGCTACACCGAAATGAAGTGATGAGTGATAAGTAATAAATATTCTTTACGCTACACTTCCAACACCTAAATTCATTTTCAGACAGTTACCAGAGCACTTTTTTCTGTATGATAGAAATTTATTTAACAAACGAAAGCGTTCCGGAGATAGTCGGCACCTTTTTACAAAACGGGGCCTCCGTTTGAAAAAATGGAGGCCCCTTTTTAAAAAATGCGGCCCGCATTTTTTTACGAGCGGCCCGCACAGAAACGTCCCAGGCCCTGGGACGTTTTTGAGCGGCCCGCATTTTCAGCAAAACAACTTGTTTTGCCATTTTTACTCATCACTCGTCACTCATCACTTTTTCCGGTGTAGGGAGTGTAGCGTGTTTATCCTCGCGCGCGCGTAAGACTTCTTTTTTCTCTACGTCCATGAGTTTCACCACGTGGTGGTAGTATTCCTCGTCGTCCTTGTCCTCGTCGAACACAAAGTCGAGGATGCCGATGGTGTAGATGGCCTTCAGCTTATAAATCCATTTTCCTTTTAATGCTTGTTGCCTGATGACAAAAAAACCGAACCGCCAAGCGATTCGGTGATTATTTTTGCTCTTCATTCCTCCCAGCTGGCTGTGAGGTGGTGCAGCATGGTGGTGCTCTCGCCGCAGGAGCCGGTGTGCTGTATGTGTATGCCTCCGAAGGTGTTGTCGGCCACGTGGGCCTGAAGGCTCACCTCGTGGGGCAGGGCGGAGTCGGCGGGGCACGGCGTGATGGTGCTGACGTGGGCCGTGAGCAGGCCGCCGCGCAGGGACAGGGCGATGGTGCAGCCCGTGCGGTAGCAGGTGGCGGAGACGGGGTCGGTGAGGGGGTGCACCTGGCCGTGGTCGTATTCCACCAGGAGGAAGTCCACGGCTCGGGCGTGTTTCGTGGTGCGGATGATGCGCAGGCCGTAGCCCGTGAGCGTCAATGGGTCGAACTTCAGGCAGACGTCCATATACTGCCCCGTGGCGGAGCCGAAGCCCTGGCCGGCCGTCTTCGTCGGGTCTACGAGCAGCGTCAGCTCCATGTCGCCGTAGCCCTGCCGCCGCCCAACAGGGGTGTACATCAGCCGGGCACCCCGCTGCGCCTGCACCAGCCCGTAGCCCACGGCGCCGTTGAAACCCTCTTCGTAGGCCCACATCGGGCGTTGCCGGTTGAAGCTCCAGCT
Organism: Prevotella sp. UBA3837; assembly: GCA_002392835.1. GTDB lineage: Bacteria > Bacteroidota > Bacteroidia > Bacteroidales > Bacteroidaceae > Prevotella. The sequence continues at coordinate 42,371 of DGHX01000167.1, forward strand.
GTAGTCCTGCGTGTCGGCAGGCTTGTAGCCGTCTGTGGTCCAGTAGCCCTCGGCTATGCGCGGCTGCCACTGGGTGGGCAGGTCGCTGAAGTCGGTGTCTATCTGCGTCAGTCGTTTCTGCCCCTTGATGGGCTTCGGGGCGTCAATGCGCAGGGTGTCGCCCGCCGTGCCGCCATGCAGCCGGGGCACTATCAGTGCGCTCAGCCGGTGGCCGTTGTCGGCATCGGTCAGCCGATAGGTGGGATGGCCTGTGCCCGGCGTGCCGGCGCGCATCACACTGACGGGAATGTCATCGCGCAGCCATGTGACCACCGACTCGTCCGTGCGCCCTTGCAGGTCGAGGCCGTACACCAGCTGCAGCACCCCCTTGCGCTGCTGCAGCACGGGCTGCTGCAGGAAGGTGGGCGGCGGGAGCAGGCGCGGGTGCACGGTGAGCTGGCAGGCGGCCTCGCGCCCGTCGGCTGTGGCGGCCACGACACAGAAGGTGGCCGTCGTACTGCCTTGGTTCGTGGGGACGATCAGCACCGAGTCTTTGCCCTGGGACTTGAGCGAAACGAGGTCCTCACAGCCGCTGTCCACGCGCCATCTTACAGGCTGCGCGTCGCTGCTGCTGAGCGCTAACGGGGCCTCGCCGGTGCGCAGCTCTGCCTGCTGACGGCTGATGCGCAGGTAGGGTGGGGCGGTCATGCCCCCGGCATCGTGCAGCACGATGGTATTCTGTGGCTGTCGGCCGCCAATCAGGTAGGACCGTCCGTTGAGGGTGAAGTCGTGCTGGTAGCAGCGCAGCCACGGCTGCGGGTAGGCTGTCCATCCTATATAGATGCTGTCCGACGGCGCATGGTAGCGGCAGCCGACCAGCGTCAGCGGGCCGCCCTGCTTGCAGAAGAACATCTCGCGGTTGCTGCCCATGACATGGAAGTCGCAGTCCTCGAGCAACGGCCCGGCGCCGAAGGTGCTCCACCAGGGCTTCTGCCCGTAGAGGTGGAAGGTGCAGTGCCGGTAGAGGGCGTCGCCGCCGTTCAGTGCGTCGTCGGTGCACTCGAAGTGGCAGCTGTCGTAGGTGCTGTGGTGTGCCCCGTTCAAGGGGTTCAGGTTCAGGCGGCTGATGAAGCGCACGTTGCGTGCCGTGAGCTGCCGGCCGTGCACGTAGCCCACGTGGGCTTGGGTGATGGCGTCGCTGCGCCGCTGCCGGCTCAATGCGGGCTGCCAGGGGTAGTCGAGGTCCACGTTGCAGTAGTTGCCCAGCGTCATGTTCTCCACCGTCAGCTCGTCGACGTGGAAATCGAACATAGTGAAGTTGCCCACGGCGCCCTGCATCTGTCCGCGCTGCGAGGCGAGCACCACGCGGCGGGCATCGTCGGTGAGGCCCATGAGCGTGAGCTTCGTCGTGGTGATGACCATGCCGAAGGGCTCGCGGCCGTCGCGCCCTGTCACCACATCGGGGGTGTCGGGGTTGTCCACCCAGTACACCCAAGGCCTGATGTAGAGCGTGGTGGTGTCAGCCAGGTGCTCCACCGCCTCCTGCAGGGTGTTGAAGACGAAGGGCAGGCTGTCGGCCTGGGCGTCGCTAAGCGAGCCGTCGAGCAGCAGGTGGCGGGCGTCGAGGGGCGGCAGGGCGTTGCCGTGCTGCGGGGGTTGCGCCGTGGCGCTGAGGCAGCACAGCAGCAGTAGCAGGGCAGGGGCATTCATGATGGGGGAGATGCTCCGTTTAGCGGTTATTGAGAATAATCTCGATGATGCGGGTAAGGTCGGCGATGGTGATGTTGCCGTCCTCGTAGACGTCGGCATTGCGCTGCATGAAGCCCTTCACCGGCAGGCCGAGCAGGCGGTCGGTGACGGCCATGACGTCGGCATTCTCCACCTTGCCGTTGCCGTCGGCATCGCCGCGGAGCGTCAGCGCCGTGTCGCGGTCGACGAGCACGCGGATGTTGTCAATCTTCATGTAGCCATAGTAGCGTCCTGCCAGATAGTAGAAGCCCTGTAGACGGGTGCTGGTGGTGCCTGCGGGCAAGGCGTAGGTGTCGCTGGCCACTGTGGCACCAGTGGCTTTGCTCGTCACGGTGTAGGTAACAGTGCGCTGTTCGCCGTCAACCTTTAAATAGTAGCTGTACCATTTGCCGTCGGCCACCGAGGCAATGTTGGCATCATCGTAGTTGAAGGCTGCTGAAGTGCCTTTGGCAGGAATGGCGAGGTGGAGGAGCGAGTGAAGGTTGTTGTTGTATGCAGCGTAATTGAACCACACATCTTTTTGCGGTACATTAAAGTTTCCTCCCTCTGTAGCCACCACAAACTCGCTGCCGTCGGTGTTGCCAGAGCTGAAGGCTGCATCGAAGAGGAGTGTATAGCTGTCGAAGCTGCCCGATGTGATATTTGTATGGACAGGGGTGGAATTGACTTTTTGTGGCAAAGCAAACTGTATGTAGTTGCCATGTTCGCTGTCACCGGTTTGCAAAGTCAGGTCGCCGCGCTCTACATTCTTTGTAAATATCCACGTTGAAGCATCGGTCTCCTGTTCATAGTCCTGCTCCATGATGGCCTTCAGCATGCTGAAGTCGATAGTCTCAACATCATTGCTCTCTAAGCTGGCGATGTAGTCAGGCAGGTAGAAGCCCAGATGCGGCGGCTGATTGTAGGCCACGTTCTGCCAGCAGATGCCCATGCGGTAGGTGTGGTCGTGCATCAGAGTGGGCACGCGATAAGCGGTGGGAGTGTTGGTGGTGAAGATGACAATCTTCGAGGGGTCATCGCCATCGTAGAAGATGATTTCTTCGCGCCAGTCGCCCAGGATGTCGGCCTGCAGGCAGGGCACGCCTTTCGTCCCGTTGATGGTCTTCGGTGTGCCTATGCTGTAGAGGTTGGTGTTGCGCTTGGGGTACATGCGGCTGTAGCCGTTGCCGTTCCACTTCTCTAAGAAGGGGCTGTTGTGCCGCGAGATGTCGCCCAGCAGCTCCTCCTGCAGGTCCCCATCCCAGTAGATGCGGAAGTTGTTCACCGTGGGGCCGTATTCCGACACCACCTCGCCGGTGGCGCAGCTGCGCGATTGGTTGTCGGCGGCCGATGTGAAGAAACTCTCGCGATGATCGGCCGACACCTGTGCTGCCAGTCCGCGGCCGTTGTCCACCCCCTCGGGGCCGCCCTTGAGCAGCACCTCTCCGGTGGCGGCATCGTGAATGTCCCAGGCGTATGTGCCTTTCTCTTCATGCACGTCGAAAACCTCCAACCCCGGGCGGTCAGGCAGCAGGTCGGCCAGGTGTATGGCGTCGCCGTGGCCGAAGCCCACGCCGTAGAGCAGGCGGCCGTTGTCGTCGCAGGCAGCCGAGCCCCAGATGATTTCGTCCTTGCCGTCACCGTCGACATCGGCTATGCTCAGGTTGTGGTTGCCGTTGGCATAGAGCGTGCCCGAGCTGCAGGCCGTCTCGCCCGTAGCGGCGGTGAAAGTGGGCTTCAGGCCTGTGAAGCTCTTCTTCGTGAAGCTGGCATCGGTGACGCTGTAGGTGGTCTTCGAGTCAGAGCAGTGCAGCCAGCGGTGGCTCAGCCGCTGGTTCTTATAGTCTACGGCCCACACGTAGGCACGGGCGTAGTAGCCTCGGCAGAAGATGCCACTGGCCGTCTTGGTGCCCTTGTCAAGATGGGCTACGGCAGCCAGGAAGCGGTCGCCGCGGTTGCCGTAGTTGTCGCCCCAGAAGCTGCTGCTGCTGGGCATGCCCTCGGCTTTGCCGTAGTTGCCGGAGCGGTTGGGGTTGTACCAGATGGTGTGCTGGGCAGCGCCGGTGAGGCCGCTGAAGACAGTCAGGTATTCGGGGCCGCTGAGGATCATGCCCTTCGACTTGTCGCCACTGGTGGTGATGTAAGAAGCCGTATTGTCGGTCGACTTGATGGCCGACTCGGTGGCGGCAGCGCTGACATAGTTGCCCTGGCCGTCCTTCGAGCCTGGAGCCGTCTTGCACATCATTTCGGCACGTCCGTCGCCGTCGAAGTCGTAGACCATGAACTGCGTATAGTGGGCGCCGGAGCGGATGTTCTTGCCCAGGTCAATGCGCCAAAGTTTCGTGCCGTCAAGCTTGTAGCAATCGATGAGACAGTTGCCGGTGAAAGCACCCGAGGCGTTGTCGGAGGAGTTCGAGGGGTCCCACTTCACGAACAGCTCATACTCGCCGTCACCGTCGACATCGCCCACCGACATGTCGTTGGGGGTGTAGGTGTAGTCGCCGCTGGCTGTTGTTCCCCCGGCGGGGCGGTCAAGCTGCAGGCTGGTGTAGATGTCGCTCCACTGCTGTGTGGCTTCAGCCGTCTCCACCACGGTGCCGTCGACGCGTGCCACCACCTGATAGGTGCTTGTGGCGGAGCCCGAAGGGTCGAGGTAGCTCGTGGCCTGCGTCAGGTTTCGCACGATGGCGGTGCCGTCGCGCAGCACGTCGAAAGTAATGTTGGCGTCGTCGGTGCCCAAGAGTCGCCAGCTGACGAAGCGGCCGCCGCTCTGTCCCGGCACCACCACTACGCCGCGGTCCAGCGCCTCCATCTGCGATTGCGGCGTTGGCCACTGGGCATAAACACTGTTCGTCGACAGCAGGGCTGCGACTGCTAAAAAGGCTTGTCTGATTCTCATTGTTTTCAAGTAGGTTTGTTTCAGGGCGCAAAGGTACTCATTTTCTGATAAATAATGTGCAGTTTTGGCGTTTTTTTTGTTTTTTATTTTGCGTTTTCCACTTTTTGACGTATCTTTGCACTTTTAAAGCAGACAACAAAGACCTATGATTATGGAATACAACTTCAGAGAGATTGAAAAGAAATGGCAGAAGCGCTGGGTGGAGAACGGCACCTACCGCGTAGTGGAGGACGAGAAGAAGAAGAAATTCTACGTGCTGAACATGTTCCCCTATCCCAGCGGGGCCGGTCTGCACGTGGGCCATCCGCTGGGCTACATCGCCAGCGACATCTACGCCCGCTACAAGCGGCTGCAGGGCTACAACGTGCTGAACCCCATGGGCTACGATGCCTACGGGCTGCCCGCCGAGCAGTATGCCATACAGACGGGCCAGCACCCCGCCATCACCACCGAGCAGAACATCAACCGCTATCGTGAGCAGTTGGACAAGATAGGCTTCTCATTCGACTGGAGCCGCGAGGTGCGCACCTGCGACCCGAAGTACTACCACTGGACGCAGTGGGCCTTCCAGCGCATGTTCAAGAGCTACTACAGCACCAGCTCGAACAAGGTGCAGCCCACCATCAAGCTCATTGAGCACTTCGAGCTCATGGGCACCGAGAACTGCGGCGCACTGGGCACCGAGGAGCTGCACTTCACCGCCTCGGACTGGGCCTCTTTCTCAGAGAAGAAGAAGCAGGAG
>DGHX01000167.1:47771-64539 GCA_002392835.1 Prevotella sp. UBA3837
AGGTGCTGATGAACTACCGCATAGCTTACCTGGCCGACACGATGGTGAACTGGTGTCCTGGACTGGGCACCGTGCTGGCCAACGATGAGGTGGTGGACGGCGTGAGCGTGCGCGGTGGATTCCCCGTTGAGCAGAAGAAGATGCGCCAGTGGTGCCTGCGTGTGAGCGCCTTCGCACAGCGGCTGCTCGATGGCCTGGACGACATAGACTGGAGCGACTCGCTGAAGGAGGCACAGCGCAACTGGATAGGACGAAGCGAAGGCACGGAGATGGAGTTCAAGGTGGCCGACAGCGACAACCACTTCACCATCTTCACCACCCGCGCCGACACCATCTTCGGCGTCACCTTCATGGTGCTGGCTCCCGAGAGCGAGCTGGTGCAGCGGCTCACCACGCCCGGGCAGCAGCAGGCCGTGAACGATTATCTGGCCTACGTGAAGAAGCGCACGGAGCGCGAGCGCCAGATTGACCACACCGTCACCGGCGTCTTCTCGGGCAGCTATGCCATCAACCCCTTCACGGGCCAGAAGATTCCCATCTGGATTGCCGAGTATGTGCTGGCAGGCTACGGCACCGGCGCCATCATGGCCGTGCCGGCCCACGACAGCCGCGACTATGCCTTCGCCAAGCACTTCGGACTGCCCATCGTGCCCATCGTTGAGGGTGCCGACGTGTCGGAGGAGAGCTTCGACGCCAAGGAGGGCATCGTGTGCAACTCGCCCGCTGCCGGACAGACCGCCGTCGACGGCTTCTCGCTGAATGGGCTCACCATCAAGGAGGCCATCGCTGCCACCAAGAAGTTCGTCACCGAGAAGGGACTGGGCCGCGTGAAGGTGAACTATCGCCTGCGCGACGCCATCTTCAGCCGCCAGCGCTACTGGGGCGAGCCCTTCCCCGTATACTATAAGGACGGCATGCCCTACATGATTCCGAAGGAGTGCCTGCCGCTGGAGCTGCCCGAGATAAACGAGTACAAGCCCACCGAGACCGGCGAGCCGCCACTGGGCCGCGCCAAGATGTGGGCATGGGACACGAAGACCGACCGCGTCGTGTCCGTCGACGAGATTGACAACAAGAGCGTCTTCCCCCTGGAGCTGAACACCATGCCCGGCTTTGCCGGCAGCAGCGCCTACTACCTGCGCTACGAGGATCCGCAGAACGACAAGGCCCTCGTGGGCCGCGACGCCAACGAGTACTGGCGCAATGTCGACCTCTACGTCGGCGGATCGGAGCACGCCACCGGCCACCTCATCTACTCGCGCTTCTGGAACAAGTTCCTCTACGACTCGGGCTATGCCTGCGAGGACGAGCCCTTCAAGAAGCTCATCAACCAGGGCATGATACAAGGCCGCTCGAACTTCGTCTACCGTGTGGAGGACGAGGGTCAGGACAAGGGCAAGTTCGTGAGCCTGAACCTGAAGGAGCAGTACACCGTGACGCCCATCCACGTCGACGTGAACATCGTGCAGAACGACGTGCTCGACATCGAGGCCTTCAAGGCCTGGCGCCCGGAGTACCAGGACGCACAGTTCATCCTGGAGGACGGCAAGTACATCTGCGGCTGGGCCATAGAGAAGATGTCGAAGTCGATGTACAACGTGGTGAACCCCGACACCATCGTCGAGAAGTACGGTGCCGACACGCTGCGCCTGTTCGAGATGTTCCTTGGTCCCGTGGAGCAGTCGAAGCCCTGGGACACCAACAACATCGAGGGCAGCCACCGCTTCCTGCGCCGCTTCTGGAACATGGTCACCGCCTCTGCCACATCTACTCCATCTACTCCATCTACCGCACCTACCCCCGAGGAGCTGAAGTCGCTGCATAAGCTCATCAAGAAGGTGACTCAGGACATCGAGGCCTTCTCGTATAACACCGCCATCTCGGCCTTCATGATCTGCACCAACGAGCTGACGCAGCTGAAGTGCCAGAGTACTGAGGTGATGCGCACCCTCGTCATCCTCATCGCACCCTTCGCGCCCCACATGGCCGAGGAGCTGTGGGAATTGCTTGGCGGCCAGGGCTCCGTCTGCGACGCCCAGTGGCCCCAGTGGAACGAGGAGTACCTGGTGGAGAACCAGGTGAAGATGGGCGTGCAGTTCAACGGCAAGGTGCGCTTTGACATGCAGTTCGCCGCCGACGCCAGCAATGCCGACATCGAGGCCGCCGTCCGCGCTGACGAGCGCACCGCCAAGTACACCGACGGCAAGCAGATAGTGAAGGTTATCATCGTCCCTAAGCGTATGGTGAACATTGTATGCAAGTAAATGACCATTGACCATAAACTTATATTGAAGGAGGTCCAGGATTATGTCATCATAACCCTCGGCCTCCTTCTGTATGCCTTCGGCTTCACCGTCTTCCTCATGCCCTATGAGATAGTGACGGGCGGCGTGGCCGGCATCTCGGCCATCGTGTTCTATGCCACGAAGTTCCCGCTGGAGTACACCTACTTCGGTATCAACGTGGTGCTGGGCTTAGTGGCGCTGCGCATCCTGGGGCTGAAGTTCCTCACCAAGACCATCTATGCCTTCACCATGCTCTCGGTGCTGCTGGGCCTGTTCCAGAGCTGGCTCCCCGTCGACGAGCAGGGCAACTACGTGAAGATACTGGGCGAGGGCCAGAACTTCATGTCGCTCATCATCGGCTGCACCATGACGGGCTCCGCCCTGGGCATCGTGTTCCTGAACAACGGCTCCACCGGCGGCACCGACATCATTGCCGCGTCGGTGAACAAGTACCGCGACGTCAGCCTGGGCACCGTGCTCGCCTTCCTCGACCTCATCATCATCGGCTCCTGTCTGCTCATACCGCAGTTCGGCGACATGCTGCAGCGGGCCCACATGGTGGTCTTCGGCCTGTGCACCATGGTCATCGAGAACTTCATGCTCGACTTCCTGATGAACCGGCAGCGGCAGTCGGTGCAGTTCATGATCTTCTCGGCCAAGTGGCAGGAGATAGCCAACGCCATCGGCACGAAGCTCGACCACGGCGTCACCATCCTCGACGGCCACGGCTGGTACACCGGCGAGCAGCGCAAGGTGCTCTGCATACTGGCCAAGAAGAGCGAGAGCACCATCATCTTCCGCATCATCAAGAGCATCGACCCGCAGGCCTTCGTGTCGCAGAGCGCCGTCATCGGCGTCTTCGGCGAGGGCTTCGACCAGATAAAAGTGCGAATAAAGGATACCCACCATGAATAGAATTGTCTTTGCCACCAACAACGCACACAAGCTGCAGGAGGTGCGCCACATCCTGGGCGACGGCGTGCAGGTGCTGTCGCTGCGCGATATCGGCTGCGAGGCCGACATCCCCGAGACGGGCACTACGCTCGAGGAGAACGCCCGCCAGAAGGCCCAGTACATCTGGCAGCACTACCACTGCAGCGTCTTTGCCGACGACACCGGCCTCGAGGTCGACGCCCTTGGCGGCGCACCCGGCGTCTACAGCGCACGCTATGCTGCCATGGACACGGCGGGGGCGGCCAGCCACGACAGCGAGGCCAACATGGCCCGCCTGCTGCGCGAATTAGGAAATAATAACAACCGCCGTGCAAGATTTCGCACTGTCATTGCGTTAATACTGAAGAAGGACAGCTGTCCGTGCGAGTGCAACAGCCTGAAGCAGGAACACCTGTTCGAGGGCATCGTAGAGGGTGAGATCACCCGTGAGCGCAGCGGCAGCGAGGGCTTTGGCTACGACCCCATCTTCCGTCCCGACGGCTACGACCAGACCTTTGCAGAGCTGGGAGCCGAGGTGAAGGACCGCATCAGCCACCGCGCCAGGGCAACGCAGAAGCTGGCAGAGTTTTTGCGCTACGCTAAATGATAAATGATAAATGACAAATGACAAATAAACAATGATATGTATGAATAGCTTATTTCCCTCCATGCCAAACCGTAGAATGATACTGATAAGTTTATCATTTATCATTTGTCATTTGTCATTTAGCGTAGCGCATGCGCAGGTGGGCACCTGGCGCGCCTACATGTCGTACTATGAGCCTCAGCAGATAGTGAAGGGCGGTGACCTGCTCTTCGTGCGCGCGTCGAACAGCCTTTACAGCTATAACCTCAACGACCAGAGCATCACTACCTATGACAAGGTGACCACGCTGAACGACACGCAGGTGAACCTCATCGCGTGGAACAACACCACCAGGAAGCTCATCATCGTCTACGCCAACTCGAACATCGACCTCATGGATGCCGAGGGCCATGTCACCAACATCAGCTCGCTCTACTCTAAGTCGATGACGCAGGACAAGACGGTGAACAGCATATTTATTAATGATGTCTATGCCTACCTGGCCACGGGCTTCGGCGTGGTGAAGGTGAACATGCAGCGGGCCGAGATAGCCGAGAGCTACATACTGAACCGCAGCATAGTGGCCGTGGGCACCGACGGCAGCACACTCTATGCCAAGGACGCCGGCGGAACGGTCATGGCCGGCTCGCAGCGCGACAACCTCATCGACTTCCACAACTGGGCCGCCACCGACACATACTCCGATGAACTGTTTGCCCAGGACCAGAGCGACTGGAACGAATACCACGACCTGGTGAGCACCCTGCTGCCGGGGGGGCCTAAGAGCAACCACTTCGGGTTTATGACCTTCCGGAACGGGCGTCTATACACCAGCAGCGGCGGTACTTACCCTGGTGTCATACAGCTGAAGGAGGGCGACGAATGGACCTTTTACCAAGATACCGACATGACCGCTGTCAGCGGGCTGGCAAACTACTCCATGGTGTCATCGCTGGCCATAGACCCCGCCAACCCCAACCATGTATTCGCTGCTGCCCGCAACGGCCTCTACGAGTTCCTCGACGGGCGCTTAGTGGCCCAGTACAACCACGACAACTGCCCGCTCGGTATGCTGGAGAACAAACACCGGGAGTACCAAATAGTAAGTAGCGTGACCTGCGATGCCGAGGGCAATGTTTGGCTGCTGGAAAGCCAGAACACCGATGTGGCCCTGCTGAAGCTGAGCCCGGCCACAGGCCAGTGGACTGTGGCAGAGCTGCCGGAACTGATGCGGCTCACCATCCACAGCATGACGCACAGCCTGGGCAATATGAAAGACCTGTACTTCGACAGCCAGGGCTATCTCTGGTTCATCAACGACCACTATGACTTGGACTCCTTCTACTGCATCGACCCTGAGACGATGACAATTGTCAACATGTTCGAGACATTTGTCAACCAGGACGGTACGACCATTGCCGATTACCGCCCGCACTGTCTGGCTGAAGACCTGGAGGGCAATATCTGGATAGGCACCAAGGTAGGCCCCTTCATGCTGGAGCACGGGAACTTGTACACCCGCGATACCTACCTCACGCAGGTGAAGGTGCCGCGCAACGACGGCACTAACTTTGCCGACTACCTGCTCTCGGGCGCCAACATCTCGTGTATGGCCGTCGACGGCGGCGGGCGCAAGTGGTTCGGCACCAGTGGCTCGGGCGTCTACCTCATCAGTGCCGACAACATGACGCAGCTGCAGAACTTCACCACCGCCAACAGCCCCCTGCTCTCAGACAACATCGTGAGCATCACCATCGACAACCAGACGGGCGAGGTCTTCTTCGGAACCGAGAACGGCCTCTGCTCCTACATGAGTGATGCCACCGAGGCTGCCGTAGAGATGGTGAAGGACGATGTCTATGCCTATCCCAACCCCGTCACCTCGGCCTACAACGGCCTCATCAGTGTCGTGGGCCTGTCGATGAATGCCGACGTGAAGATTCTTACTACCAGCGGACGGCTCGTGGTCCAGGGGCGCAGCAACGGCGGCACCTTCACCTGGGACGGCCGCGACCGCCAGGGCCGCCGGGTGGCCAGTGGCGTGTACATGGTGGCTACTGCCACCAGCGATGGCAAGAAGGGTGTGGTGTGCAAGATAGCCGTCATTAACTGATTTGCGGAAGGCCATGCCCGGAATAAAGCGTCTGCACCCACTCCTTTGGATTGTCTTCCTCACGGCACCGTTCATCCTGTGGGGCAAACTGCTCATCCTGCCCACCTTTGACGACTGGACCACGCTGTCGTCGCCCAATTACGACCCTCAGTGGCAGCAGTACTTCCTGCCCTACGGCAGCTCGTGGCGGCCCTTCGATGCTGCCATCGGCTATGTCTACAATGCCATTGGCAGCCAGTGGTTCCCGGTGCTGAGCCATGTGCTCATCTTCCTCGGCCATGCTGCCAATGCGCTGCTCGTCTACAGGCTCTGCCGCTTGCTGGGCTTTTCGCGCATGGCGCAGGCCGTGGCCACGGTGTTCTTCTGGCTCTCGCCCTGCACGCTGGCTACCGTCTTTGCCTGCGACTCGCTCAATCAGGTGTTCTCGCAGATGTGGGGCCTCATGGCCATTCATGTCTACCTTTCGATGAATAGCCGCTGGCGCCACCCGCTGTGGCTGCTGTGCGTTCTCATCGCCACACTCTCTAAGGAGAACGGACTGGCCTGGGCCGTGGTGCCGCCCATCCTGGCCTTTGGCTTCCGGCGCATCAGCCTCAAGACGTGCCTGCGCCACTTAGGACTGGGTGCCGCGCTGGCCGTGACCTATGCCGCCGTGCGCCTGTCGCTGCCGCTGACCGAGGTCTACTATGAGGAATACCATACGCTCTTCTCCTTGACAAAGAAGCTGAAGGCCGTGGGCATACTGCTGGGCTATACCTTTCTGCCTGGCGACTACATCTACCTGCTCTATGCGCCTATGCGCAACCCCCTGCTCTTCCTGCTCACCCTGCTGCCCACGTTGCCCTTTATGCTGATGCTCTTCTTTGACCGCCCGAGGCAGCTCGTCCACCGCCACTTCCTCACCCTGCTGCTGTGCGCTCTCATCGCCGTGTCGCCCAACCTGCTCATCACCATGAGCATGATGAACGCCTATGCGTGGTTAGCCATGGCGGCCCTGCTCGTGGCCTTCTGCACGCACCACTGCCAGCGCAAGCGTACATTGCTGGGCTTTTTCCTGCTTTACTTGGCGGCCACGGCCTTCACCTACACACACCACTGGTACTGCACCTGGCGCACCAGCCTGCCTGCACGCTACATGGCTCAGGAGGCCATTGCGCGCAGCGGCCGACGCTTGGAGCATGTCTACGTAGTGACGGTCGATGAGGAGTATCGCAAGTTCTCATCCTTCATCACCCTGCCCACGGAAGCCTTTGGGTGGGGGCGCGCTGTGTGGGGGCAGACAGGCTTTGAGTGGCCCAAGGATTTTGGCGGCATTCACGTCGATGCTCACACGCCGCCTTCCGTCATCGACAGTGTGGCTGCCGAGGCCTTCGCTGCCGGCTATGATGGCGTATGGGTGGTGCGCCACGACAGTGTCAGTGTGGTGTGGCCCGACAGCATCAGTGTGACTCAACGCGACAGCGTAGGCATCGTGCGCTGAGTGGTCATTTCACCACCCGCCTGATGAGGCTGTTGCTCCGTCCGCGAGTGAGGTATATGGATAATGAGCGCTGATAGAAGTCCCAGTCTGAAATGGTGAACGTGCTGACGTAGTAGCCGTCGAGCAGCGGCCAGCGCCGTATCGTCTCCGTCAGCGTGTCGAAGTCGTGTGTGTAGGCGGTGCCGTCAGTGCTCTGCCTGACTTGCTCCACCAGTGCTTGGAACGTGTCGTGATAGGTTTTGCGCACATGCAGGATGGGCAGATAGGAAAGCGCCGAGACGATAATTATGGCCAGTGCTGTGTACCTGGCCCAAGCCATGCGTGCTATGCCGTAGTCGCGTCCCAGCCTGATGAGCAGCAGCAGGCAGAGCACGTTGAGCACCGTGAGCTGGTGGCGCCCGTTATAGGCTATGGCGCACATGAAAGCCAGGTCGATGACGATGGCCGCCACATAGAACAGATGGCGTTGGCAGGCCTGCCTCCACAGCCCCTTCACCCAGAGCACCACGGCTGCAGCCACCACCAGCAGGAAGGGTGGCGAAGCCAGCAGTCCCATCAGCACATGATAGTTGAAGCCTATGCCCCCGTTGCTCTCCACCCGGTTGAAGTTAGCCGGCGACAGCACGCACACCATGGTCCCCACGACGTAGGCCGCCGTAAGGATGACCTGTGTGCGGTTCAGTTCGTGCCGTCTGGCCAGCAGCATCAGCACCAGCGCCCCTGAGATGCAGATGGAGAAACTCTCCTGCAGCGAGCCTGTCACCACGCTGAACAGGGTCGCCGCTGCCAGCAGCAGGGGGGACACCGTGCGTTGCGGCAGCCGTTCATAGAGCAGCAAGAACAGCAGGGTGGCGGTGCCCGTCCACAGGTAGTTCACTGTGTTGGAAATGTTGCCAAAAAACACCAGCCCCTTGTGGGGCATCAGCAGCCAGATGACCGACAGCAGCGCGAGCAGCTCAAACAGTCCCTTGCGCCAACCGGCCAGCCTTAGGAAAAGCAGGGTGAAGAGGGCGAAGACCACGCTGTTGAACAGTGCGAAGCGCTCAATGCTCATGGTGCCGCAGAAGAACTGTACCAGCGTGTGGATGACAAAACGCCCGTTTGACTTGAAGTAGTCGCGGCTCTGCGACACCACGGCATCAGCCAATGAGGTCACGGGCACCCGCTCGGCACCGTCGTCGACCACTGACAGATAGTTGGTGGCCTGCTCGGTGACCATGAAGGCGTAGGGGTAGTCGTCGACGTAGGCAATGGCATAGCGGTCTTGCCAGTAGAAAGCCAGGAAGAACAGCAGCAGTATCAGGCTGTAGTGTATGGTCGTGGCTTGTTTCTTCATGGCTTGGCCGATGCCTGGTGGCTGTTAGTGACAATATAGTTGGGCCTGTGCTTTGTCTCGTTGAACACGCGGCCCAGGTATTCTCCTATGATGCCCAGACAGATGAGCTGCACGGCACCGAGGAAGAGCATGACGCAGATGAGCGTGGGGTATCCGGCCACGGGGTCGCCGTAGCAGATGGCCTTGATGAACGTATATATAAGGTATATGAATGCCCCTATGCCGGTGATGAAGCCCAGTATGGTGGCCAGCCTGAGCGGTGCCGTGGTGAAGCTGGTGATGCCCTCCACGGCCAGTGCCGAGAGCTGCCACAGGCTCCAGTGGCTCTTGCCGTAGCGGCGCTCCTGCTGGTCGAAGAGCACCTCTTTCTTGCGGAAACCTATCCAGCTGAACATACCCTTGGTGTAGCGTTCTCTCTCTCGCAGCTGGCGCAGCGCGTCGATGCACTTGCGGTCCAGCAGCCGGAAGTCGCCTACGTTCTGCAGGATGTCGAAGCGCGTGGAGCGGTCCAGCAGCCGGTAGAACTTCATGGTGAGCCAGCGGCGCACACGCCCCTCCTTGCCCCGGGTGCGGCGGCGGGCGTACACATCCTCGTAGCCCTGCTCCCACCAGCTGAGCATTTCGCCGATGACGTGCGGCGGGTGCTGCAGGTCGGCATCGATGACCACGGCGCAGTCGCCACGGGCATAGTCGAAGCCGGCCAGCATGGCGTTCTCCTTGCCGAAGTTGCGCGACAGCTCCACCCAGGCCACCCTGCCGTCGTCCTCGGACAGCTGCTCCAGCTGCTGCTGCGTGCCGTCGTGGCTGCCGTCGTTGATGAACAGCAGTTCGAAGTCGTAGCCCTTGTTGGCATCCATCAGCAGCCGCAGCTGCTCGTACAGCGGGCGCAGCGACTCCTCCTCGTTATACGCCGGAATGATTATGGTTATCAGCTTCATTGCACATGCTATCGTTAGGGTTATCGTTCAGTTTGTTGTTAGCGCTCCTCACCTTCACCAGGGCAAAGCGCACCACCAGGAAGTTGATGGGCACCACCATCACGAACACTGGCAGCGGCGCCCACTGCCGAGGCACGCCGGCGAGCAGCATTATGTTGAGCAGCGCCACGCCCACCACATAGTTCACCGCATGGCCGCCCAGGAAGGCGACTGCCTTGCCTGCCGACAGCTGCACGCGGAATGTGAAGAGCGACGACAGCACGTAGTTCAGCACGAAGCTCACCGCATAGCCTATGCTGTAGGCCACCGTGGCGTTCATGTGGGACTGCAGCAGATAGTACAATCCGTAGTGAATGGCCGTGGCCACCACGCCCACCACACCGAACCTGACAAACTCTGCCAGCCGCTTCTTCATTGCCGCTTTCATGCTCTGCCCTGCTTTTTGCCTGCAAATTTACTAACTTTACGGCACATAACGGCATAAAAACGAAAAAACTTCCGTTCAGGAGCCCTTTTCCCAATGATTATTGGAAAAGGAAGGGCAAAAAAGATGTTTTGATGCAAAAACGAGGTAAAAAACGGCATCTTGACATTATTTAAGATGGAAGGTTGCCTGTATTTGCCGGAAAAGTTCTAACTTTGCAAGCAAAGTTTGCAAAAGTTATTGAACTATAAACAATTAAAAACAAAATGATGAACAAAACCATTGGTATCTTACGCGCCCCAGTCCTGCAGGCTTGCTGCCGTAGGGGCGCAAGAATCCAGCGGGCGGCAATGCTGCTCGCAGTGATGCTCACCATGACGGCGCAGACGGCGTGGGCTGACACCTGGCCGGCATACATCACCGACGTCGTCCTCGCCGGAGGAACCGAAACAGAAGCCCAAAGCGTCAAGAATTCCACCGCCTACAGCGGCTACACCTGGTGTAGCACAAGCCTGAACGATGGCACAAGCGGTGACGTCATTTACATCGGCTACAAGAAGTCGAGTAGTCCCGCCTACATCAACGGCGGCTACATCACCGACTTCATCATCATTGACGCCGGCACAGGCACCGAAGGCCATAATCCACCTTATTCCCTTACTTTCCAAGGACGCACTTATTACCGTTGTCCCGCCGCTGGTGGTGATTATTTTGTGAATTCAAATCACGGTAACCTGACGAGCCAAGCCGCCAATGGATGGAATATGTATCTCTACTACACCAAGGAAAATTTCAGCGACAAGCGTGCCGTCGACGGCATTAGCATCTACAGCGTCGGTGACATCAACGAGCACAAGTCGGGGGCCATCAACTGTTATTACAAAGACGGCTCACTACATGAGGCGGAAATATCCCTGAACAAGGGTGTCAGCAAAACGCCCTACGTCTACATGCACATCAACACCGTCACGAAGACCAACCGCCCGTTGACTGACCCCGTGATGGCCAGCGGACTCGTCTATAACGGCAGTGAGCAGGTGCTCGTCGCCAGTATGGGCACCACCTACGACAACACCTACAAAATGTGTTTCCGGCAAATCGACGGGAATCAGTATTTCTACGTAGGCACGTATCTATTCACCAAAGCCACCAATGCCGGTACATACAATGTGGAATACAAAGCCAGCTCCAACACCTACGGCAACGAGTCAGCGACGAAGACCCACCAGGTCACCATCGCCAAGTCGCCCAACAACGGCGTCACCGTGTCGTGTGCCGATGTCGTTGATGGCAACGCGCCAGCCCCCCATCTCGGTTCGAACCTGAGCACGGGGGCGGTCACCTATCAATACAGCACGACGCAGAACGGCACGTACACTACCACCGTGCCCACTGACTTCGGAAAATATTGGGTGAAGGCCACCATTGCCGGCGACGACAACTGCTACGCATATACCACGGCGGCTGTCAGCTTCTGGATTCTGTCAGATGCCAACGACCTGTGGAACATTAGGGGCGGTGCGAACGGCACCGTGGACCATCCCATCGTCATCAGCACTCCCAGCCAGCTCGACCTGCTGGCCAAGAAGGTGAACGGCACCGACGGCTACACCGCTAACAACTACAGCGGCAAGTACTTCGAGCTGGGCGCCGACATCACGTATGACGGCACAGAGAACAACTACACGCCCATCGGTAGCGACGGCACGGAATTCGGCGGACACTTCGACGGCAAGGGCCACACCGTGAGCGGCATCAACATCAATTTGCCGATCAATAGTTACATCGGACTTTTCGGTAAATCCATTGAATCCACCACCATCCAGAACCTGACGCTTGACAACAGCCGAATTGCAGGATATAGCTATTGTGGCGGCATCGTCGGCTTTAACAGTGGCGGCACTGTCGAGAACTGCCACGTAACATCCAGCGTCACCATTCTTGCTCCTGGTTCTGCAGCTAATTTCCACGGCGGCATCGTCGGACGTAACGACAGCGGCATCGTCAGGGGATGTACCAGTGCCGCCACCCTCGAATATTCTGGATCATCACATTCGTACTACGGCGGCATCGCGGGTTGCAACCACACCAGCGGCACCATCCGTGACTGCCTCGTCTATGGCGGCTCCGTCAGCGGCACGTTTCGTGTCGGTGCCGTGGTGGGCTATAATTCCGGCACCCTGACCAATAACCACTACACGGGCGTCATGCTGAAAGGCAGCGAGGCTAAGCTGAACGCAGGCGTAGGAGGCGACGGCAGCCAGGACGGCACCAGCTACATCTGCGCCATCATCCCCTACGAGGGCGTGATGCTCAGCATCCCCTCCGTCAGTGCCACGACCGAGTATCCGTACGACGGACTGAAGATATACCCCACCGGCATGACCTACAAGGGGCAGTACTACAACTATTATTATTACGCCGATGCCGGCATCTCCGGCGACGTGACCTTCACCGCCACCTACAGCGGCAGCGTGCCGGAGGACTATGCGCTCGGTGGCTTCGGCAGTACAAGTAGTGCTAACAATAAAGATGTAGCGATGGAATGGGCGGCCACCGGCAGCAGCGCCACCTGCATGCTCTGTACCGACCAAGCCCACACCTACTACATCGCCCCCACCTTCCGTTATGCCAACTGGGGCACTGGTGACGGCACGCAGGGTAATCCCTACATCATCACCAACGTGCGCGGCATGAACAAGTTGGCTACCGACGTGAACAGCGGAGAAGGCAACCTCGGCGGCAAATACTTCGAGCTGGGCGCCGACATCACGTATGACGGCACAGAGAACAACTACACGGTTATAGGTACCCGCGACCACAAGTCCTCCGTCAATTTCGACGGCAAGGGCCACACCATCAGCGGCATCAATATCAATACCAGCAGTATGTATCAGGGCGTCTTCGGCTATGCAGCAGATTGCACCATACAGAACCTGACGCTTGCCAACAGCACCATCACTAATGGTGGATACAGTGGCGGCATCTTCGGCCGGGGCGATGGTGTCACCGTCAGCAACTGCCACGTAGCCAATACGGTTACCATGCATGCAAATGGAACTATGTTCGGCGGCATCGGCGGCTTTGCCTATAACAACACCATCATAGGATGTACCAGTGCCGCCAAGCTCTCATTTAAAACGAACCAATATAATGGCGGCATCATGGGCGGAATGAGCGGAAGCACCATCAAAGACTGCCTGTATCTCGGTCCGAAATACGACACAACGAGGAATGGCGCTATTCTGGGCTCCGAAGGATATGGTTCCACCATAACCAACTGTTACCACACCATCTACGGCATGGGCGCCGTTGAAGGCAGCGACCGGGATGGCGCACGCTTCGCCGTGGCCACCGGCACGAAGCCCGAGGGTGCAAGCGCGACAGCCACCGCTACCTACGGCACCGGCTCATATACAGGCATTACGGTCTTTGGCAATGTGCTTTATTACGACGGCAAGTACTACTGGCACGACGAGAACCTTATGGAACTTGCAGACCGTAACGAAGATAACGGCCCCATCATCGCCGACAACGAGGGCCAGACGTTCAACGTGGTGCTGAAAGACCGCACGCTCTACAAGGACGGCAAGTGGAACATCATCTGCCTGCCCTTCGATGTAGATATGACCGACCCCAACGGCCCGCTCTACGGCGCCACCTACTGCACCGTGAGCGGCGCCAGCATCGAGGGCACCACGCTCAACCTCACCTTCGCAGAGAAACAGCTTGATTGGCACGCAGACAACACCCTCAAGGCCGGCGTACCCTACATCATCAAGTGGGAAAAGGCTGCCGACTACGTGGACGACGACGCCCACAATATCGTCAACCCCGTGTTCACCAATGTGAATCTGGTAAAAGTTGGCGGTGGCTATTGGACCGAAGACGATTCCTTCACTTTCATGGGCACCTACAATGCCCTGCCTGACATCACGACAAGTACGATGTCCGGCTTCGACGTGCTGCTCTTGGGTGCCGACAACACGCTGCACTATGCCGGCAGCGGTGCCTCGCTGGGTGCCTGCCGCGCCTACTTCCTCGTGAAGAAGACCGGCGGGAGTAGCGACGTTACCGGCGACGGAGCGGTGACCATTGCCGACGTGGCCCGGATCATCGACAAGGTGAAGGGTAGCCAGTCGTCTGCCGATGCCGACGCCGACGTTACCGGCGACGGGCTTGTGGACATGGCCGACGTGCTGATGCTGAAGGACCTCATCATCGGCAAGCAGTCCGCACAGCCGGTGACCACCATCACCACCAACCTGGGCGACGACACGCTGACCCTCGGCGGCGTCACCACAGGCTACGTAAGGTAAGCAGCCGCGGCAGGACGCAGGCACCGCCCTGCACAGAAACACTTGCGGCCCGCACGTTCTCCTGTGCGGGCCGCAAGTGTTTTCGTGTGGGTCTTTCGTGTGGGGCGCAAGTGTTTTCGTGTGGGTCTCTCGTGTGGGCTGTAAGTGTTTTCGTGTGGGTCTTTCGTGTGGGCCGCAAGTGTTTTCGTGTGGGTCTTTCGTGCGGGCTGTAACTTGTTCGGGCTGCACGGCCGAAACAGCCCCGAAGGGGCGTCAGAACACAGCCGGGGGTGTAACCCCCGGAAAGGGGCGGCGCAGCGAAGCCCTGAAGGGGCGACGGAATACAGCCGGGGGTGTGAACCCCCGGAAAGGGGCGGCGCAGCGAAGCCCTGAAGGGGCGACGGAATACAGACGGGGGTGAACCCCCGTTAACGTGCTAATGCTTTCATCCAGAGAATAAGGGAACTGTTAGAAGATAATAAATAGCAGCCGGATAGACCATGTCCCTGAGAGTCACCCGCCACATGCGAGGTGACTTTTTCCTGTTATGCCCACCACATTTCAGCCATTACTGCCCACTTTTTGGCTAAAAACACATAAAAAGAAGCATTTTTTTTTATAAAGCTTTGGACGAACGAATTATTTTGAGTAATTTTGTACCTGCAAACTCGCGCCACGCTGAATCCTTTATAGAAGGATTGGAGTGGAATTTGGAGGGAGCAACTACATATTGAGAAAGTGTTTGCTAACGCTTTGACTTTGTCCTTTTGAACCTGAGAAATTCAAACCTGTAAACAAAGACATTGCAGAGGTAGGCACTGCGGGTAGGTATATGATACACCGTCCCGTCAGCGTGCGGAGGATCGTGTATCCTCAAGCACGCTTTACGGGCGTAACATATATGCCAACGGCGCGGGTGTCAGAGTCTGTTTGTTTTTTACAGTGGTTTTCTCAGGACCAAAAAGGAGAGCGAGCAGAGGCAAGATGCCCCGCTTTCTTTTTTGTGGTTTGCAACTTAATTAAATTAACATGCCTGCATCTGGGTGTCTAACGGGCATAACTTTTCAAAACAAAATGAAAAAGTTATTTTTAAGTCTGTTTCTGTGCCTGATGTCAATGGCTACATTCGCACAGAAGGAGGTAACGGTAAAGGCAGGTACACTTGTTCCGTTACAAATTCTCAATCCTACGAAAGCAGCTGATGTCAACGAAGGGCAGAAAGTAGCTTTCCGAGTCTCTCGCGACATCAATGTCGATGGTGTCACTGCCATTCCTTATGGTACGACGGTGAATGGCACGGTGTACGAAGCTAAGAAATCTTCTTGGTGGGGAACTAAAGGCCGTCTTGGAATCAAAATCTCAGAAATGTACGGTCCTAATGGTGAGATGATTCCTCTGACGAATGGTAATGTCTATGTGACTGGAAAGAATCGTACGGCATTGTCTGTTGTTCTCTTTGCCTTAGTGATTTGGCCAGCCTGTTTTATCTGTGGCTCAAAGGCTGAAATTCCCGCAGGCTATGAGGTGCAGGCCAATGTGGCAGCTAATACTTTGGTGAAAGTGAATTAAAGCACAAGCAGAGCGGGAACCCTTGTCGGCATCCGTCGGCCTCGGTTCCCGCTCTTTGTTTCTCCACTTCTTTCTATAAGTACATCCGTTTAAACTCTGCAAGCGTCAATATTTGGCAATGGCCAAACTGATGCAAATCGGTGAGATCTTTATCCCCTGTGACAAGAATGTCGGCATCGGCGACACGGGCCAACTCTAACAAATAGTCATCTTTCGGGTCTCGGCATCGGGCGGGGATGTCGCCCAAAGGATAGTCCTCGCTGCGAGCACGAAGAAACGCAAGCAGCCGCTCACGGGCCTCAGGTGCAAAATAGGGGGCAAACTTTGGACGGGATGCTACGGCCATTATCTCCTGCTGAAGTATATCGGTCATGACAATGCTCACCGTGCCGTCGGTCAGGATTCTGCGGATGGCAGGTGAGGCTTTCAGTCCGATAAGGAACGAAATCCACAGGTTGGTGTCGATGATGACTTTAACGTGTCTGTCGGGCATCGTAGAGTTTCTCTCTTACAAGTTCGCACTCACGGTCAACTTCCTCTTGCGAAATCTGGTCGGTGTTGAACATCGAGAGCAGTTCGTCCACCTCGGCTTCAAACACGCGGGGCTTCTCTGAAACGCGAGAGTGCGTTTCCTCCTTGCGGAATGTCCACCCCATCGAGCGGAGCATCTGCTCGAACCAGCCCACCTGTCCTGAGGGAATCTGTACGGTCATTGTTGTCATATGTCTATCCTTTCTGTATTTATTAAGTAACCGTTAAAAAAAAACTTGGTACAAATGATCTTAGTCACTGACCCCACCCCTACC
>DGHX01000167.1:64657-68670 GCA_002392835.1 Prevotella sp. UBA3837
CTCCCCTCCCTTGTAGGGGAGGGGTGGGGGTGGGGTCAGTATCTTAATCATACCAAGTTGTTTTTTACATTCACTAAAACGTTTCTCGGGTACAAAGATACGAAAAATTTTTGATTCTTTGTGCACTTAGAGCGAAAAAGTGAGAAAATGGCATGAAAGATCGGGAAACCGCACCGACTTTCAGGGGCGCTTTTCCCAATGATTATTAGTGTTGTCAATAGTCGATGTATGGCTCTATGCGGCGGATGTCCTCGTCGGTGAAGGGCTGCAGCAGGCGCAGGTCGCTGAGGCTGGTGATGGGCCCGTGCTGACGGCGATAGTCCGTGATGGCGCGGGCCATGTAGAAATTGATGTATGGGTGACGGCGCAGCTGCTGCAGGGTGGCGCTGTTGATGTTGATGCGGTGCTGCCGGGGCTGGGAAAGGGTGATGTACTGCTTGGCCTCGGACGGGAAGTCGTCAATCTCGTCGAGCTGGTCGATGCTGACATAGCCGCCGAGGCGCTGCCCGTATTCCGCTATGCGGCGTGCGTAGTACGGCCCTATGCCGGGAATGCGCATCAGGGTGGTGGTGTCGGCCGTGGCCAGGTCGATGGTCTCGCCGGGCTGCAGCTTGAACGATGTGCGCTGCGTGGGCATGGCTGACGCGGTCGTCTGTAACGACGTGTCGCGACTGGCGGCATGCATGGGCTGTGCTCGGTGGTGTGCAGCCCGCTGGGGGAAGAGCGACGCCGCAGGCCGGTAGTCGGCTCCGATGCTGATGTATGGCTCCAGCTCGCGGTATTCCTTCACCGTCAGCCCGTAGAGGCGGGCGAAGTCGGCCTTGGTGGTGAAGACGCCGCCTGCGGCACGATAGCGCATGATGTTTCCCGCGATGTAGGACGACAGCCCCAGCCGGCGCAGCTCTGCGGAGTCGGCGGTGTTGGGGTCGAAGGCGAAGCGCTCGGCAGCAGCACTGGCGGTGACTTCCGACGCAGCAGCATCGGCGGCGTCAGGTGCAGTCAGCAGCGGTGCTGACTGCTGTCTTGCGGAGTCGGACGGCACGGCGACGGCGTCAGCATCGGGGCGGCCCTTGCCTCCCGCTATGCCGATGGCGGCCACCACCACCGCGGCCACTGCCAGCAGGGCCAGCATCAGCCGTCGGTCGCTCTTGTGCATGTAGAAAAAAGCCTTCGGCATTGTTGGTTTAATTAGTAATTATCTCACACCACCCCTAACTGGTGTAGGAAGATGAGCAGTATGCAGGTGGGGCAGATGAACCGCACGCACACCAGGTATAGCCCTATGAAGCGTCCGCTGAGGGTGCCCTGGTTCGTCAGCTCGTCGGTGATGATGTGGCGTGGCACATACCAGCCCATGAAGAGGCAGGTGAGGAATCCGCCCACGGGCAGGAAGATCTGTCCGGTGGTGAAGTCGAAGAGGTCGAAGAGGCTCATGCCGAAGAGCGACAGGTCGGTATTGTAGAACGACAGCGAGCAGAAGGCACCTATGATGGTGCAGAGCACGGTGACGATGGTGGCAGCTCGTGTGCGCGAGAGGTTGAACTCCTCGTGTATGAAGGCTGTGCTCACCTCGTGCAGCGAGATGAGCGAGGTGAGTGCCGCCACTGAGAGGAGCAGATAGAACAGCACGGCCACGACATGGCCCACCAGTGGCATGGCCGAGAAGGCCTGGTTGAACACGTTGGGCAGGGTGATGAACACCAGCGATGGCCCGGCGTCGACATTGCCGCCCACGCTGAACACGGCGGGGAAGATCATCAGTCCGGCCAGGATGGCTATGAGCGTGTCGATGCCCACTATCTGCGTGGCCGAGCGCGTCAGGTGTGTGTCGCGGCTGAAGTAGCTGGCGTAGGTGCACAGGCATCCCATGCCCAGTGAGAGCGAGTAGAAGGCCTGTCCCAGCGCGCTGAGCAGCGTGTTGCTGTCAATCTTGCTGAAGTCGGGGCTGAACAGGTAGCTCAGGCCCGCACCGGCTCCGGGCAGCAGGCAGGCGGCGACGGCGATGACGATGAGCAGCAGGAAGAGGAGCGGCATCATGAACTTCGACGCCTTCTCGATGCCCCGTTCCACGCCGCGCACGATGACCCAGTGGGTGATGGCGAAGAAGATCACCATCAGCACGATGGGCTGCCAGGGGTTAGAGCTGAAGTCGGCAAAGTACTGCGTGACGTAGTCTGGGTCGCCGTTGAGCTGCCCTGTGGTGCTGGCGAAGACATACTGCAGGCACCAGCCTGATACGACGCAGTAGTAGCTGGTGATGAGGAAGCCGGTGAACACGCCGAAGTAGCCTATGAAGCGCCAGGGCGTGCCCCCGGCGAGCATGCTGTACGAGCGCGCGGTGTTGGCCTGTGCGCGCCGCCCTATGATGAACTCGCTGAGCATGCAGGGTATGCCCAGCAGCAGCACGCAGACGATGTAGACGAGCAGGAAGGCGGCGCCGCCGTTCTCGCCGGTGATGGTGGGGAAGCGCCACACGTTGCCCAGCCCTACGGCCGAGCCTGCCGTGGCCAGGATGATGCCCAGCCGGCTGCCAAAGCTGCCTCGGTGTTGTTTCTTCATGTCTTGTTCCGGTTTTGTGTGTGTCTGTGCAGTGAAAAGAGTTTGGGAGTTTAGCAGTATGGGAGTTTGGATTGATAAAACTCCGATGCTCCTAAACTCCCAAACTCATGCGGTGTTCCGCCGTGGTATTGGAGACGGGCTTAGTTGTATTTCAGAATCTGTCCGGGCTTCAGCACCGTCTTCTGTGTGATGCGGTTCAGTCGGCAGATGGCGTTGACGGTAGTTCCGTGCTTGCGTGCGATGGCATAGAGAGTCTCGCCGCGCTGCACCTTGTGGTAGCCCGTCGACTGTGCACGTGCCTGGCGGCCCTGCTTCTGCTGGCGTGCCTGCTGCTTCTGTCCCTGCGTCTGCTGTGCCAGCTGGGCGTAGTCGGTCTTGTCCTCGCCGCCCTGCCCGTTCACGCCGCGCAGGCGTGTGGCCACTATCGACTCCTGATTGTAGGTAGCCTTGCGGAACATGTATGAGTCGCCCACGACGTCCTGGTTGCGGAAGTCGAACATCAGTGCGGGGTTCAGGGCCGTTCCGCAGAGGCGTGTCTCGAAGTGCAGGTGCGAGCCTGTGCTGCGTCCGGTGTTGCCACCCAGTCCGATGGGCTGTCCGGCGCGCACCTCCTGGTTCTCCTGCACCAGCTGCTTCGACATGTGTCCGTAGATGGTCTCCAGGCCGTTGGGGTGGCGTATCACCACATATTTACCGTAGCCCTTCGGCTCGTAGCGCACGATGCGCACCTTTCCGCTGAAGGCGGCCACGATGGTGTCGCCGATGTTCAGCTTGATGTCGAGCCCCTTGTGCTGGCGTCCCCAGCGGGCTCCGAAGTTCGAGGTGATGAGGGTGCTGGGCGTGGGCATGGCAAAGTCGCGCAGGTCGATGCGGAAGGAGTCGGGCAGCGTGGTCTGGCGACTGACAGAGATGTTGTTCCAATCATCATAGAGCTGTGCGGCTGGCGACTGTGCTGCCACTTCGCTCTCGAGCATCTGGTTCAGCTGAATGGAGTCAACGGCGCGCATCTTACGGTCGATGGGTGCCTGGCTGGCCAGAAGATCTTGTGCGGCGGCGGGCGTGACGGCCGTCAGCAACAGGGCAAAAAGTGCTAATTTCTTGAGGTTCTTCAGCATATTTTTATTATGTTCTAATGATGTTCTACTTCAATAGGTTCGTTCCCCAACGGGGGAAATTCGCTGCAAAGGTACAAAAAATATTCTGTTCGCAAGAATCTTTTCACGCTTTTTTGCGTACTTTTAACACTCTTTGCCGTTATCGCCACTGTTCAGCGAACAAACGCCAGGGCATGTAATCAAGGGAAAATTTGGTGGAGGGTGGAGGGTTGAAGGTGGAGGGAGGATAGTTTTTGCACTAATGGTAAGGCAGAGTCTATATAGTTGCCATAAATTACGAAACCAACGCGCAGCCGCTCCCCTCCCATGTACTGCTCTTTATACACATCTCGCCGAAGT
>DGHX01000120.1 GCA_002392835.1 Prevotella sp. UBA3837
TCCCCAACTTGCGAAAGTTGAGTATAATATAATAACGCAGAAACCGGCATATTATTTTGCCGAAAAACTTGCATATTATTATAATAATGTGTACCTTTGGCCTCGCAAAACCAATTACTGTCAAAACCATCATCATGAAACAATACCTGCTCCCCACCCTGCTGCTGCTCAGCTCTGCTGCTGTGGCCACAACAACGCAACCGGCAGAAAAGCACGACGCCACGGCGCAACAACTGCTCAGCCTGTGGTACGACCGACCCGCCACCTACTTTGAAGAGTCGCTGCCCATAGGCAACGGATGCTTAGGGGCACTCATCTACGGCGACCCCGCCGACGACATCATACAGCTGAACGACATCACGCTGTGGAGCGGCAAGCCCGTGGACCGGCAGGAGGATGCCGGGGCCAGCCGCTGGATTCCTGAGATACGGCGGGCCCTCTTCGCCGAGGACTACGCACGCGCCGACTCGCTGCAGCTGCACGTGCAGGGCCACAACAGCAGCTACTACATGCCACTGGCCACGATGCACATCACGGAGCTGGCACCGCAGCCACAGGCCGACGGCTACCGGCGCGAGCTGAGCCTCGACTCGGCCGTCGCACGCACGACATACAGGCGAGGCGACGTCGCCTTCAGCCGTGAGTACATAGCCTCGGCACCCGACAGCCTCATCGCCATACGCCTGTCGGCCTCGAAGCCTGGGCAGATCAGCCTGCGGCTGACGCTCAGCTCGCTGCTGCCACACCACGTGAAAGCCAGCGCCGGCCAGCTGACGCTGACCGGACACGCCATAGGCACGGCCGAGGAGAGCACACACTTCTGCTCCATACTGCGCGTGGCACACGAGGGCGGCACCGTCGAGGCCACCGACACCACACTGCTGCTGAAGGATGTCAGCCACGCCACGCTCTACTTCGTCAACGCCACCAGCTTCAACGGGGCCCGACAGCACCCCGTGCTGCAGGGCGCACCCTACATAGAGCAGGCCAACAACCGTGCATGGCACACCCGCAACGTCAGCTACCAGCAGGTCAGGGACCGCCACATAGCCGACTACCGACGCTTCTTCAGCCGCGTAAAGCTCACCCTCCACCCCTCACCCTCCACCAACTATTCTCCCTCCACCCTCCACCCGTCACCCTCCACCACTGACCGCCTGCTCTTGCAATACAACACGGGTGACAGCGCCGCCGACCGCTATCTGGAGACCCTCTACTTCCAGTACGGCCGCTACCTGCTCATCAGCAGCTCGCGCACGCCGGGCGTGCCCGCCAACCTGCAGGGGCTGTGGAACCCGCACCTCTATGCACCCTGGCGCGGCAACTACACCATCAACATCAACCTGGAGGAGAACTACTGGCCCGCCTTCAACTGCAACCTCAGCGAGATGGCACTGCCCCTCGACGGCTTCGTGCAGGCGCTGGCCGACAACGGGCACCACACGGCACAGAACTACTACGGCATCAGCCGAGGCTGGCAGGCAGGGCATAACAGCGACATCTGGGCCATGGCCAACCCCGTGGGCGAGAAGAACGAGAAGCCGGAGTGGGCCAACTGGGCCATGGGCGGCGCCTGGCTGGTACAGACGCTGTGGCAGCGCTACCTGTTCACAAAGGACAGCGACTACCTGAGCCGTGTGGCCTACCCACTGATGCGGGGAGCCGCTGAGTTCTGCCTCGACTGGCTCATAGAGAACCCGCACAACCCACAGGAGCTGATTACCGCGCCGTCGACCTCGCCCGAGAATGAGTACGTCAACGACAAGGGCTACCACGGCATGACCTGCTATGGCTCTACCGCCGACATGGCCATCATCCGCGAGCTGTTCCAGAACACGCTGCAGGCCGCCGCCGAGCTGCATGACGCCTCGCCCGTGGTGGCCGAGATAGCCGCCGCGCTGCCACGCCTGCACCCCTACACCATCGGCAAGGATGGCGACCTGAACGAGTGGTACCACGACTGGCGCGACTACGACCCGCACCACCGCCACCAGAGCCACCTCATAGGCCTCTTCCCAGGGAGCCACTTAGCCCCCCCTTCAGCCCCCGAGGGGGCTACTATAGACCTTGCCCTTGAAACTATAGAAGCCCCCTCGGGGGCCGTAGGGGGGGCCTCGCATGCTTTGCTGAAGGCCTGCGAGCAGACCCTCCGCCAGAAGGGCGACCAAACCACGGGCTGGAGCACCGGATGGCGCATCAACCTGTGGGCACGCCTGCACAAGGCCGACGAGGCATTCCACATCCTGCAGAAGCTGCTCACCTACGTCAGCCCCGACAAGTACCAAGGCCCTGACCGCCGGCGGCCCGGCGACGGCACCTATCCCAACCTGATGGACGCCCACCCACCCTTCCAGATTGACGGCAACTTCGGCGGCACCGCCGGCATCTGCGAGATGCTGCTGCAGAGTTCCTTCCACTCTCCTCTTTCCACCCTCCACTCACCCGCCACCACCATCACCCTGCTGCCCGCCCTGCCCGAACAGTGGGCCGACGGTGAGGTGCATGGCCTCTGCGCCCGTGGCGGCTACGAGCTGGACTTCGCCTGGCGCAGCGGCAAGGTCACCAGCGTCACCATCAGGGCAAAGGAAAGCGGCTCCGTTGTATTATGCTACAACGGAACCGCCAAGACCCTACGGCTCAAGGCCGGCAAAAGCCGAAGCCTCAAGCTCTGACCATTATGCATTAAGCATTAAGCATTAAGCATTAAGCATTAAGCATTAAGCATTGAACGCTAGTGCCTGCTCGCCACGCTGGCGGTAGCTGCGCACCATGAAGATGAGGAAGCCCAGGGCCACCAGCGCTGCCAGTATGCCTCCCAGGATGTAGGGCAGGCTGCTGTTGCCACTCCCCTGCACGCCCTCGGTCTGCACGACGCCTGCCACCGTGTCTACGGTGTCGGTGATGATACGTGGAGGCCGGACCTCATAATCACGCGGATAGGAAGCAATGTCGGCTAATAAGTTCATCAATGTCATTGTTCTATAAGTATTAAAGGGTTAATGAATAAAGTCGAATAGCATGAACACCAGCTGCACCAGCAGTCCGGTGAAGAAGCTGATGCCGTTGCACAGCACGCTGTAGGCCGTTGCCTGCCGCCAGCTGTCCACGAAGTAGCGGTACCACAGGGCCTCCACGGCCACGATGAACACCTCGGCCACGAGGATGGTGGTCCAGCTGTGGCTGACGAAGGTGACGAAGAGGTTCAGCGGCACGTTGGTGAGCATGTTCACCACCACTGACGACCACAGCACGTCGGCACGCCGCTCGCGCAGCAGCCACAGCACCAGCAGCTCGAGCACGATGGTGGGCACCAGCGTGGCCAACAGCCAGGGCACCACGGCCAGACGGTCGTCGCCCACGGCCTGCGCCAGCAGATAGCCGGGCATGAGGGCCGCCGCCAAGAGCCCGAAAGTCAGTCCCTCGCGTCGCGGCATGGCGCGATTGGCCAGCCACAGCGTGACGGCCATCGTGGCGTTCACCAGCAGCAGTCCCGCCCAGGGTATCACGGCAGCGCCATGGCGCCACAGCACACAGCTGACGGTGGTCACCGTCAGCCACAGCAACGCCTGCCACCAGCCCAGTCCTCGTGCCACCCATCCACCGGCGGCCTTGCCCACCATGGCCACGCCTCCCACCAGCAGCGGCAGGAGGGCCACAGGCTGAAGGGCCGCCGACAATGTCTCGCCCGCAAAGGAGCGCAGCAGCACGAAGCCCATCATCAGCAGCACCACGACCCACGACAGCCGGCCCACCGCAGCTCCGCCTCGGGCCGCGGTGCCCGTCGCGTCAGCGGCGGTCCCCATCGCCCCAACCGCGGTGCCCGTCGCGTCAGCGGCGGTCCCCATCGCCCCAACCGCGGTGCCCGTCGCATCAGCGGCGGTCCCCTGCGTTCCCGCCACGGTGCCCGCCGTTCCTCCGGCAGCAATCAGCCCCACGAAGAGCGCCAGGAGCACAAAGAGCGCCCACCACGAGTGCAGCGCCACGCCCACCGCCAGGCCGAAGGCCCCTGTCGACACGAAGACGCCCAGTGCCCGGATGTCGTTGCCCGTGGCCATGGCCACCTCCTTGCCGCCCCACACATGGAACAGCGAGTTGCCCAGGCCCAGCAGCACCGCCACGAGCAGCAACACACCCATCGGTGCGCCGCCCCCCACGGCGAGCACGCCCAGCGACGCCACGGCCACGGCCGCCGACAGCAGCAGGGCCGACAGCCACAGCAGCTGCCAGCGATGCGCCAGGCGGTCGGCCAGCATGCCCGTCAGCGGCTGCGTGAGGAAGGCCAGCACATTATAAGCAATGAACACACCGGCCAGCCCCGCCAACGACGACACGCCCGCCACCAAATAGAGGCAGCAGACACAGAGGCCGTCGACCAGGAAGTGCAGCAGCGCGCTGACGCACGTCAGCCGCCACGCCGCCACAGCCTTGGCCGATGCCATGAGCCCAATGTCACTAACGCCGTTCATCTCCGTTTTCCGAAAAGATTGCTGCAAAGATACGAAAAATTCTGATTTCCCTATCACTTTTTAGGGATTTTCCTACACGCGTGTCGCAAAAAAAACGTAACTTTGCACCGAAAACCAGTTTTACACACCAAATAACCGAATGAGTATGAAGAAGATAATGATTGTTTTGGCAGCAGCAGCCCTGCTCCTGAGCAGTTGTGGCAGCTACGAGGCCACGGGTGCGTACACCGGCAGCCAGTTCGGCCATGTCCTTGGCTCCGCCATCGGCGGTCTGGCCGGTGGCTGGCGCGGCCACGAGTTAGGCTCCATCGTGGGCACCGTGGGTGGTGCCGCCGTGGGAGCCGCCATCGGCAGGTCGGCCGACCGCCGTCAGGAGGAGCGCGTCGCCGAGCGCCAGCAGGCACGCCGCGCCCAGCAGGCACGCCAGCGCCAGGCGGCTGCGGCAGCCAGCGGCCAGTACGACAATGGTCAGTACGGCAACAGCCAGTATGGCAACGCCCAGTACGGCAATGGCCAATACGACAACAGCGGCTACGACCCTCAGATGCAGGGCGACGACCGCATCAGCTTCGACCCCGTGGACGGCTTCAACAGCACCGGCACCACTGACAGCAATGCCGGCACCAGCCAGCTGCCCACCCTGCGGCAGGGCTATGCCGCCACCAGCGGACCGGCACTCGTTGTGCGCAACGCCGGGGTCTATGAAGACCAGCGCGACGGCGTGCTCACACGCGGCGAGGCAGCGAAGGTCATCTTCGAGATTGTCAACACCTCCAGCCAGCCCGTCTACGACGTATTCCCCTTGGTGGAGGAGGCCACTGGCAACAAGCACGTACATATCTCGCCCAACCTGCGCATAGAGAGCATCGCCCCCCACCAGGCTGTGCGCTACACCGCCAGCCTCGTGGCCGACCGCGGCCTGCGCAACGGACAGATAGCCGTGCGCGTCGGCGTGGCACAGGGCAACAGCGTCATCAGCTCGCAGACCCGCCAGTTCACGGTGAACACCGCCAAGCGGGCAGCAACCGCCCGCCGATAGGGTCAGGGACTACACAGCTGAAAAGCGGCCCGAAGGACGATGGTCTTTCGGGCCGCTTTTTTCGGGCCGCTTTTTCACATGGGCTGTCCGCTGCTTCTCTCGAGCTCTATGCGGAAGGTGGTGCCCCGCCCCACCTCGCTCTGCTTGACGTAGATGTGTCCGTGGTGATACTCCTCAACGATGCGCTTGGCCAGCGAGAGGCCCAGTCCCCAGCCGCGCTTCTTCGTGGTGAAGCCCGGGCGGAACACATTGCGCAGGTTCTTCTTGCGGATACCGCGCCCGGTGTCAACGACCTCTACGGCCACAGTGTCGCCCTCCTCCAACAGCCAGAGGTCTATCTTCCCGGGCTGGCCCTCCATGGCGTCGACGGCGTTCTTGCAGAGGTTCTCGAACACCCACTCGAAGAGCGACGCGTTGATCTTCACCACCACGGGGTGGCCGGGGTAGTGGCCCTTGATGCTGACGTGCTGGCTGGTGCGGCGGTCCATGTAGCTGATGACGTGGTCGAGCACCTCCTGCATGGGCGTGTCTACGGGCTCGGGGCGCGAGCCTATCTTCGAGAAGCGCTCAGCGATGCGCTCCAGCCGCCTGACGTCTTTCTCCATCTCGGGCAGCAGCTCATCGTCAGGATAATTCTCCTTCAGAATCTCCGTCCAGGCCATGAGGCTCGAGATGGGCGTGCCCAGCTGGTGGGCCGTCTCCTTCGACAGTCCCACCCACACCTTGTTCTGCTCGGCGCGCTTGCTGCTGAGCAGTGCGAAGATGGCCACCACCACGAAGAGCATGACCACGCCGAGCTGCCAGTAGGGGTACTGCGTGAGCTGCTTCAGCAGCGTCGACTCGTCGTAGCACACCAGCTGGTAGTCGTTCTCGCCCAGTGGAATGCGTATGGTGTCGCCGGCCTGTCGCATGCGGCGGGCGTAGGCGTCTACGCCGGCAGTGTCGCTGATGTTGCGGTACTCCAGCACGTTGCCCGCGGCATCGGTCACGGCGACGGGTATGGTGGTGTTGCTCTCAATGAAGGCCAGCGCCAGGCTCAGGTCGGTGTTGCCGTCGGCCTCCTGCACGAAGTTCATGGCCTTTGCCCAGAGGTCCATCTTCGTGCGCTCCTCCTGCTTGAGCTTGCTCACCAACTGGTGGCTGACGAGCAGCGAGGCACCGGCGATGACCACCGCCGCCGCCACCAGCAGGATCTTCACCTGCCGAATACGGTCTGTCCACTGCTTCATGCCACGTGTCGTTTTCTTGTTCGCGGCAAAGTTACAAAGTTTTTTTGTCATGGCCAACAAAAACGGCGAAAAACATGCCTCGTGGCTGCCGGTCCTCGCCAGCGAAACGGAAAACAATACTCACCTGCTGAGACTGTTTTGCTAATAAAGTGTAAAATATTTGTTCACTTTGCTGACCTTCCGCAATTATTTTGTAACTTTGCAGGCCGAAAACCCAAACCATGCTTTTGGGTTTTACAAAACGGACACATCAACAACATTTTAGCGACAAGTAAATAATAGGTATGAAAAAGAAGAAATTGTTTTTGGCAGCTGCCCTCTCCACGGCCCTGGTGTCGTGTGGCGGTGGCGGCGGCATGCCCAGCTTTGGCGACAACGAGTATCCCGTGGCCGAGGTGACCACCTCGATGGCTGAGATGCAGACCACCTATCCTGCCGTCATCAACGGCATTCAGGATGTTGAGATTCGCCCGAAGGCATCTGGATTCCTTACGAAGATCAATGTGACCGAGGGCCAGACCGTGCAGGCCGGCCAGGTGCTGTTCGTCATCGACAACGAGACGTACCAGGCCCAGGTGCGCCAGGCCCAGGCTGCCGTGAACACGGCTCAGAGCGCCGTGAACACCGCCAAGCTGACGTATGACAACTCGAAGCAGCTCTTCGAGAGCCACGTCATTGGCGACTATGAGATGCAGACCGCCGAGAACAGCTATAAGAGCGCCCAGGCCCAGCTGGCCCAGGCCCAGGCCCAGCTGGCCTCGGCCCGCGAGGCGCTGAGCTTCTGCTATGTGAAGAGCCCCGCCCGCGGCGTCGTGGGCACGCTGCCCTTCAAGAAGGGTGCCCTGGTGAGCGCCTCAAACGTGCTGACCCACGTGAGCGACATCAGCCAGATGGAGGTGTACTTCTCGATGACCGAGAAGGACATGCTGGCCCTGTCGAAGGGTGAGGGCGGTCTGCAGGGAGCCGTGAACAACTTCCCCCCGGTGAAGTTGCAGCTGGCTGACGGCACCATCTACGGCCATGAGGGCCAGGTGGCCACCATCAGCGGCGTCATTGAGCAGGCCACCGGCTCGGTGCAGCTGAAGGCCCGCTTCCCCAACCCCGAGAGCCTGCTGAAGAGCGGCGGCAGCGGCACCATCATCGTGCCGCGCCAGAACGTGGGAGCCATCGTCGTACCGCAGAGCGTGGTCATGGAGGTGCAGAACAAGAAGTTCGTCTACGTGCTGGGCGACAGCAACAAGGTGGCCTACACCGAGATTACCGTTGACCCGCAGGACGACGGCAAGAACTTCATCGTCACCAGCGGCCTCTCTGCCGGCGACAAGTACGTCACCAACGGCATCACCAAGCTGACTGACAAGATGGAGATAGTGCCCATCACGCCGCAGCGCTACCAGGAGAAGATTCAGGAGCAGGCCAAGGCCATGACTGCCGGCGACATTGTCGAGGCAATGACGAAATAATTAACAAGGGGGAGTCAAAGAAGTTAAAGGGAGCTAAAGGAGTTAAAGGACAATAGTCCTGCTGCTCCGGACAGCCTCCTTAGCTCTGCTGACAGACAAGCGATTATCTCTATTGTCCTTTAACTCCTTTAGCTCCCTTTAACTCCTTTAACTCCCATCAGAGACAATGACATTTACAAACTTCATAAAACGGCCCGTGCTGTCGACGGTGATCTCCATCCTCATCGTCATCCTGGGCTTTATCGGTCTGGCCACGCTGCCCATTGAGCAGTACCCAGACATTGCACCGCCCACGGTGGTGGTGTTCACCAGCTATCCCGGTGCCGACGCCGAGACAGTGAAGAACTCGGTGCTCGCCCCCCTGGAGGAGAGCATCAACGGTGTGGAGGGCATGGACTACATGTCGTCATCGGCCGGCAGCGGCTCGGCCAGCATCAGCATCCTCTTCCGCCAGGGCATGAACCCCGACATGTGCGCCGTGAACGTGCAGAACCGCGTGCAGCAGGCACAGTCGCTGCTGCCCGCTGAGGTGACGCGCATCGGCGTGACGGTGATGAAGCGCCAGACCAGCCAGGTGCTCATGTTCACCCTGACCAGCGACGGGCGCTACGACGACGAGTTCCTGACGAACTACAACAATATTAATATTGTGCCGGCCATCAAGCGTATACAGGGTGTGGGCGACGTGCAGAGCCCCGGCCTGAAGACCTACGCCATGCGCATCTGGCTGAAGCCCGACGTGATGAAGCAGTACGGGCTGATGCCGAGCGACATCACCGGCCTGCTGGCCGAGCAGAACATCGAGGCCGCCCCGGGCCAGTTCGGCGAGCAGAGCGACGTGGCCTACGAGTACGCCATGCGCTATACCGGCCGCCTGAAGAGCGCCGAGGAGTTTGGCAACATCGTCATCACCAGCGACGCCACCGGCAACACGCTGCGCCTGAAGGACGTGGCACGCATTGAGCTGGGCGGACAGCAGTACACGGTGTCGATGAAGAACAACAACATCCCGTCGGTGATGGGCATGGTGCAGCAGATTGC
>DGHX01000170.1:0-1309 GCA_002392835.1 Prevotella sp. UBA3837
CCATCACCTTCGAGCACTTGTCGATGGCCTCGCCGGCAGCATCGTCGATGGTCTGGCCCAGCACCTGCATGTCGTTGTAGGCACGGACGAGCACTATCTGCGAGTTGCCGCCCGAGACGAGCAGGCAGAGGAAGGGATAGGGAGGAGGCGTGTAGCCGTCGTCCTCGGTACGGATGAAGTGGGCCATGACATGGCCCTGCAGGTGGTTGACGTCGATGAGGGGTATGCCCAGCGAGCGGGCGAAGCCCTTGGCAAAGTTCACACCCACCAGCAGCGAGCCCATGAGGCCCGGGCCGCGGGTGAAGGCGATGGCCGACAGCTGCTCCTTGGTGATGCCGGCGCGCTTGATGGCCTCGCTCACCACAGGCACGATGTTCTGCTGGTGGGCGCGGCTGGCCAGTTCGGGCACCACGCCGCCGTAAGCCTCGTGCACAGCCTGGCTGGCCGTGACATTCGACAGCAGCAGCTCGCCACGCAGCACGGCAGCCGAGGTGTCGTCGCAGCTCGATTCAATGGCTAAGATATAAATGTCGTTCTCCATGATTTGTTTCGAAACAGGGTGCAAAGTTACATCAAAATCGGCGAAACGCCAAACAAAAACGACATTCTTTTTTCCCGCCCCGCTTTTCGCCTGTTTTTTCAGGCACTTCTTGCACGCGCATCAAATCTTTTTCGTACCTTTGCAAAGGAAAAAGACAAGGACATGAACAACCCCTTCAAACTGCTGTGGCTGATGGTGTGCGCCAAGCGTCCCCGCCGCATCAAGGAGATGAAAGCCGTGCGCGACGGCTTCTGGCTGCGTGGCAACTATGCCGCGCTGACCTTCTTCGGCTACATCGTGGTGCACTCGCAGCAGGAGGCCGACCGCATCAACGCGCGCACGACGGACGAGAGCAGCCTGAAGCGCCACGAGACCATACACCTGCTGCAGGCGCTCTCCACGCACAACTCATGGCTGTGCTTCTATACATTATATATATGGTACTACCTGCGCGCCCTGCCACAGAACCGTCACCGCCGTAACGCCGCCTACTACCTGAACCCCTTCGAGATGGAGGCCTACGAGCACATGTACGAGCGCGACTACATAGAGAAGTGCCGGAATGGCGCCAACGGCTGGCGCGCCTATGCCAAGATGAAGCCGCGGGAACGGCTGAAAATAGCAAAAAGTTGACGAATATCATGAAAATGTAACAAAAAGACAGCTTTCAGCAAAAAAAATTGATAAATTGTTGCGTATTTCAAATTTTTGCTTTAACTTTGCGCCCTGTTAAGAGAAAACAACCAAAAACCAACAAATATAGTTCAC
>DGHX01000170.1:1428-4498 GCA_002392835.1 Prevotella sp. UBA3837
GAGCCGGAGTACATCCAGGCCGTGAGTCAGGTTCTTCCCACCATTGAGGAGGAGTACAACAAGCACCCCGAGTTCGAGAAGTCGAACCTCATCGAGCGCCTCTGCATTCCCGACAGAGTCATCGAGTTCCGCGTCACATGGACTGACGACAAGGGGCAGGTGCAGACGAACATGGGCTACCGCATCCAGCACAACAACGCCATTGGCCCGTACAAAGGCGGACTGCGCTACCACAAGTCGGTGAATCTGGGCATCCTGAAGTTCCTGGCTTTCGAGCAGACCTTCAAGAACTCGCTCACCACGCTCCCCATGGGCGGTGCCAAGGGCGGCAGCGACTTCTCGCCCCGCGGCAAGAGCGACGCCGAGGTGATGCGTTTCTGCCAGGCATTCATGAACGAGCTCTACCGTCACATCGGTCCCGATGAGGACGTGCCCGCCGGTGACATCGGCGTGGGCGGACGTGAGGTAGGCTACCTCTTCGGACAGTACAAGAAGCTCACCCACCAGTTTCAGGGCGTGCTCACCGGCAAGGGCATCCCCTTCGGCGGATCACTCATACGCCCCGAGGCCACTGGCTACGGCACCGTCTACTTCCTCTGCTCCATGCTCGCCACCCGCGGCATTGACATCAAGGGCAAGAAGGTGCTCATCTCGGGCGCCGGCAACGTCGCACAGTATGCCGCCGAGAAGTGCCTGCAGCTGGGAGCCACCGTGCTCACCATGAGCGACAGCGACGGCTACATCTACGACCCCGACGGCATCTCGCGCGAGAAGCTCGACTACATCATGGAGCTGAAGAACGTGGAGCGCGGACGCATCAAGGAGTATGTCGAGGAATATCCCACCGCCGTCTACCACGAAGGCCAGCGCCCCTGGCACGAGAAGGCCGACATCGCCCTGCCCTGCGCCACACAGAACGAGATTAACGGCGAAGAGGCCCAGGCACTCGTCGACAACGGCATCATCGCCGTGGCTGAGGGAGCCAACATGCCCTCGCTGCCCGAGGCCATCAAGATTTTCCAGGATGCCAAGCTGCTCTACTCGCCCGGTAAGGCCAGCAACGCCGGCGGCGTGTCGGTGTCGGGTCTGGAGATGAGCCAGAACAGCGAGCGCCTCAGCTGGACCGCCAAGGAGGTGGACGACTACCTGAAGCGCATCATGAACGACATTCACGAGAGCTGCGTGAAGTACGGCACACAGCCCGACGGATACATCAACTACGTGAAGGGCGCCAACGTCGCCGGCTTCATGAAGGTTGCCAAGGCCATGATGGCTCAGGGCATTGTGTAAGCTCGGCAAAGCCAAGGTGCTTCACAATGATGCCCGACAGGGCATTGTGTAAGCTCGGCGAAGCCAAGGTGCTTCACAATGATGCCCGACAGGGCATTGTGTAAAAGCGGCATTATAATCTATCCATGATAACACTATAATGCGAACAGAGAGAAGGGGCGCTTCCATGCAGGGGCGCCCCCCTTTTGTAAGGCATGGCCCCATGCCCTCATGTTGTTTTTCATTAATTTGTGCTAATTTGTTTCAGTATTTCGCAAAGACTGAGTATCTTTGCACCCAAAAAGCAACATACCGCATGAAGAGACTACTATTAGCGGCCCTGGCACTGCTGACGATGGCGACAGCCCAGGCCCAGCAGCAGGGCGACAGCCGCCCCTTCCAGGGCTACCTCTACAACAAGGAGTACGACGTGTACTTCCGCATCAACTTCTACGACGAGGACGTCATCATCAGCTGGCAGGACATCTTCGGCCCGCTGCCCGGCTTCCTGGCCAAGAGCGCCAGCAACTACTGTTGGATAGTGACCCAGGCCGACATCGACGGACAGAAGGCGGAGCTGGAGATTACCAACGACTACGGCAGCGAGGACCTGACGGCCACACTCACCCAGCAGGACGACACCACCTACGTGCTGAAGCAGAAGAGCGGCTCAACGCTGAAGATTCCCAACAAGAACAAATGGCAGAAGCTGCCCGCCACGCTCACCTTTATAAAAAGAAAAACAGCCAAATAGTTTGCACATGTCAGTGAAATGTAGTACCTTTGCACGCGCAAATCGTAAATCGAAAATCCGTAAATCGAAAATCCGTAAATAGTAAATACCAAAGATGTTAACACTAAAACTCATCACCGAGGATACCGAGCGCGTCATTCGCGGCTTGGAGAAGAAGCACTTCACCGGTGCACGTGAAGCCATTGAGCAGGTACTGGCCGTTGACCGCCGGCGCCGCGAGGCTCAGCAGCAGTTAGACAAGAACCTGATGGAGGCCAAGAAGATGGCCGCACAGATTGGCGCACTGATGAAGCAGGGCCAGAAAGCCGAGGCCGAGGCCATCAAACAGCAGGTGGCCGCCTCGAAGGAGACGAACAAGCTGTTAGAGGACGACATGAGCAAGGCGCAGGACGAGATGGTGCGCCTGCTGTGCCAGATACCCAACATCCCCTACGACGAGGTGCCCGAGGGCCGCGCCGCCGAAGACAACCACGTGGTGAAGAGCAACCTGAAGGAATGCACCCCCGACGACACCGTGGGCAACTGGAACGTCAACCCCACGCTGGGCATCGACAATCCCCTGCCCCACTGGGAGCTGGCCAAGAAATATAACCTCATCGACTTCGACCTGGGCGTGAAGATAACAGGTGCCGGATTCCCCGTGTACATCGGCAAGGGCGCACAGCTGCAGCGCGCGCTCATCAACTTCTTCCTCGACGAGGCCCGCCAGAGCGGCTACACCGAGGTGATGCCCCCCACGGTGGTCAACGCCGCCAGCGGCTACGGCACCGGACAGCTGCCCGACAAGGAGGGACAGATGTACCACTGCGAGGTGGACGACTTCTACCTCATCCCCACTGCCGAGGTGCCCGTGACGAACATCTACCGCGACGTCATACTCGACGAGGCACAGCTGCCCATCAAGAACTGCGCGTACACCGAGTGCTTCCGCCGCGAGGCCGGTTCATACGGCAAGGACGTGCGCGGCCTGAACCGCCTGCACGAGTTCTCGAAGATTGAGATTGGGCGCATCGACAAGCCTGAGCATTCAAAGCAGAGCCACAAGGA
>DGHX01000047.1 GCA_002392835.1 Prevotella sp. UBA3837
ACGCCGAACTGCCAGGCGCTGTCGCCGGGCGTGGAGAAGTTCTCGGGCGTCATCAGCAGCAGGGTGGCGGCGGCCAGCAGTCCGACCACCGCCGGCCGCAGTCCGGTGAAGATGGACTGCACGGCGTGGGTCTTCATGTACTTCATGAACATACGGCTGATGAGCACCATCAGTATCAGCGACGGAAGCACCAGCGCAAAGGTGGCTGTGGCCGAGCCCAGAATGGCCACGTGCATGGAGTAGCCGGCATTCTTGATGGCCGTGTAGCCGCAGTAGGTAGCCGAGTTGATGCCGATGGGGCCGGGGGTCATCTGCGAGATGGCTACGATGTCCGTGAACTCGGCCGACGACAGCCAGTGCCAGTGCTCCACCGTCTCGTGCTGGATGAGCGACAACATGCCGTAGCCGCCGCCAAAGCCGAACAGCCCAATCTCGAAGAACGTCAGGAAAAGATACAGGAAAATCATATCTTCCCCTCCTTTTCTGCCCCCGAGGGGGCTTTTTTGTCGGAATAATCACCCTTGTCGGCATTTGTAGTCCCCGCGGGGACAGCAGAGGGGGTCACTCTGCCGTAGCAGTATCCGCCCAGTCCGGCGGCAATGATAATCCAGATGGGGCTGACCCCCATCAGCCATATCAGCAGGGCCGACACAACGGGAATCCAGATGGTAAACCAGTTCAGCCTCGCACTCTTGGCCAGGTTGAACGTCGGGACGGCTATCAGCGCCACCACGGCCGGGCGGATGCCGCGGAACATGGCGGCAATGTAGCGGTTGTCTTCAAACTGGTGGAAGAACATGGCGATGGCCAGGATGATCAGAAACGAGGGTAGGGCGGTGCCCAGGGCGGTGGCTATGGCGCCGCGGACCTTCCGGAGTTTGTAGCCCACGAAGATAGAGATGTTGATGGCGAAGACGCCCGGACAGCTCTGCGCAATGGCTATCAGGTCCAGCATCTCCTCCTTCTGGACCCACTGGTGGCGGTTCACCACCTCTTCCTCGATAATCGGAATCATGGCATATCCACCCCCGAGGGTGAACATGCCAATCTTAAAGAACGTGCGGAACGATTCCCAATACATTTGCTTTTTGTTTTTTGCGTTTTGCGCTTGGCGTTTGGCTTTTGGCTTTTAGCATTATGCCAACTGCTAACAGCCAATAGCCAACAGCCAACAGCTAACAGCCAACAGCCCTCTCAACCCACTTGCGGGCGTTGACGAAAGCCTCAATCCACGGAGTCACCTCGTCCATGCGGCGGCGCTCAGGATACCAGGCGCACTGCCAGGGGAACACGGCACGCTCCAGGTGGGGCATCATGCACAGGTGGCGGCCGTCGGCAGAGCAGATGCCGGCCACGTCGTAGTCTGAGCCGTTGGGGTTGGCGGGATAGCCGTGGTAGTTGTATTTGGCAATCACATTATATTTGTCTTCCGCCTCGGGCAGCGAGAATTTGCCCTCTCCGTGGGCTACCCACAGGCCGAGCTTGTTGCCGCTCAGGCTTCCGAACATCACGCTGTTGTTCTGGGGAATGGTCAGCGAGATGAACTCCGACTCGAACTTGTGCGAGTCGTTGTGCAACATCTTGGCACCCTTGGCTCCTGTCAGTCCCAGTTCAACCATCAGCTGACAACCGTTGCAGATGCCCAGCGACAGCGTGTCCTTGCGGCTGTAGAACTTGTCCAGCGCCTCCTTGGCCTTCGGGTTGAAGAGGAAGGCACCAGCCCAGCCCTTGGCAGAACCCAGCACGTCGGAGTTGGAGAAACCACCACAGAAGACTATCATGTTGATGTCCTCCAGTGTCTCGCGGCCACTGATGAGGTCGGTCATCATGACATCTTTCACGTCGAAGCCGGCCAGATACAGGCAGTAGGCCATCTCGCGCTCACCGTTGGTACCCTTCTCGCGGATAATGGCAGCCTTGACACCTGTCTTCTCGCGACGGTCGGCAGACAGTCCGTACTGTTTCAGCGTACCCGTGAAGTCGCGGTTGAACTTCATCTCCAGAGGCTGCTGCTTGTAGTTTTCGTAGCGCTCCTTGGCCTTGCCGTTGAACGACTGCTTGCGGTCCAGCAGATAGCTCGTCTTGTACCACGTGTCGCGCAGGGTGTCTATGTCGAAGGTGTACTCCTTCTCGCCTGCCTTGACCACGATTTCGCGGCTGTCCTCCACGGTGTAGCCAATCTTGGCGAAGCCCACGCCGCAGTCCTCCATGAAGTCCTTGAAGTCCAGCTTGTGGTCGTCGCTCACCTCAATCACCACGCCCGGATTCTCGGCAAACAGCGTCTTCACCACGTCGCCGTCCTGGCAGAGGTCGTGCAGGTTGATGTGCATACCGCCCTTCTGGTTGGCGAATGTCATTTCTAATAAGGTAGTAATCAGACCACCGGCCGAAATGTCGTGACCAGCCATCACCCAGCCCTTCTTAATCAGTTCCTGAACGGCATTGAAGGCGTCGGCAAAGTACTCGGCATTCTTCACCGTCGGCACGTCGCTGCCCACCTTGCCGAGGCTCTGGGCAAAGGCTGAGCCGCCCAGACGCTGCTCGTCGAACGAGAAGTCGATATGGTAGAGCGAGGCGTGCTTGTCGTTCACCACTACGGGGCT
Organism: Prevotella sp. UBA3837; assembly: GCA_002392835.1. Taxonomy (GTDB): domain Bacteria; phylum Bacteroidota; class Bacteroidia; order Bacteroidales; family Bacteroidaceae; genus Prevotella. Next base: position 2,604 of record DGHX01000047.1, read on the forward strand.
TACCACCTTGCGGATGTCCGACACCTCGCCGCCGGCACTCACGATGACGGTGCCCGGAGAGATAATCTTCTCGCCGTTGGGATACTGCTGCGTCAGCGACAGCGAGTCCTTACCCGTAGGCACGTTGATGTGCAGCTCGCAGCAGAAGTCTGACAGCGCCTTCACACCGGCATACAGACGGGCGTCCTCGCCCTCCTGCGAACGGCAGGGCCACATCCAGTTGGCACTCAGCGACAGCGACTCCATGCCGTCAGCCAGCGGAGCCCACACAATGTTGGTCAGCGCCTCGGCTACGGACAGTACACTGCCTGCTGCGGGGTCTGCCAGACCGGCCTGGGGAGCATGACCCAGTGCGGTGGCAATACCCTTGCGACCGCGATAGTCCAGGGCTACGACACCACAGTCGCTCAAGGGCAGCTGAATCTCGCCCTGGCACTGCTGACGGGCTATCTTACCCGTCACGGAGCGGTCTACCTTGTTGGTCAGCCAGTCCTTGCAGGCTACGGCTTCCAGCTGGAGTACACGCTCGAGGTACTCGTTGATCTTATCTTGTGTATAAGTAACATTCTCATAGGTGTGCTCGACAGTGTTGTCGCGCATGATGGTTTTCGGAGAGTGACCGAACATCTGGGCAACGTCCAGGTCGAAGGGCTTCACACCGTCGCCTTGCTTGAACGAGAAGTGGGCATCACCAGTGGTCTCGCCGACAACGTACATCGGAGCACGCTCGCGCTCGGCTATCTTCTGCACATGCTCGATATGCTTCTCGTCAATGAGCAGGCCCATGCGTTCCTGACTCTCGTTGGCTATAATCTCCTTGGCTGACAATGTCTGGTCGCCAATGGGCAGCTTCGTCATGTCTATCTCGCCACCGCACTCTTCTACCAGCTCTGACAGACAGTTCAGGTGACCGGCACTGCCGTGGTCGTGGATGGAGACTACAGGGTTGTTGTCTTCCTCGCACAGGGCTCGTACCAGGTTGTAGGCACGCTTCTGCATTTCAGGGTTGGCACGCTGGATGGCGTTCAGCTCAATGCCGTTGCTGTAACGGCCGGTATCAACAGACGACACCGAACCGCCTCCCAAACCGATGCGGTAGTTGTCACCACCGACCACAACGACCTTGTTGCCCTTCTGGGGCTCCTTCTTCAGACAGTCGCGCTTGGTGCCGTAGCCTACACCGCCTGCCAGCATGATGACTTTGTCGTAGGCATACTTGGTCTCCCCAGTCTTGTCTGCCGGGGCATCGCCTTGACTCTTCTTTTCCTGGTGCTCAAAGGTCAGCACCGAACCGCAAATCAGTGGCTGGCCGAACTTGTTGCCAAAGTCTGAAGCACCGTTGGAGGCCTTGATCAGTATCTGCTCGGGGGTCTGGTACAGCCACTTGCGGGCTGGCATCAGTTCTTCCCAGTCGCGGCTCTCGTCCTCAATACGGGGATAGGCCGTCATGTAGACGGCTGTTCCGGCAATAGGCCACGAACCTACACCACCGCCCATACGGTCGCGAATCTCACCACCCGTACCGGTAGCAGCGCCGTTGAAAGGCTCGACGGTGGTGGGGAAGTTGTGGGTCTCGGCCTTCAGCGAGATGACACTCTCGATGTCTTTCACGCGGAAGTAGTCGCTCGTTGACTGGTCGGCGGGTGCAAACTGCTCTACGACAGGACCTTGCGCAAAGGCTACGTTGTCTTTGTAGGCTGACAGTATCTTGTTGGGGTTCTCCTGCGTCGTCTTCTTGATCATGGCAAACAGCGAACTTTCCATCTCCTGGCCGTCGATGATAAACGTACCACCGAAAATCTTGTGGCGACAGTGCTCCGAGTTAATCTGAGCAAAGCCGAAAATCTCAGAGTCTGTCAGCGGACGACCGTTCTCTTTCTCTATCTTGTGGAGGTACTCTATCTCCTCAGGCGACAGTGCCAAGCCCTCTTGCTCGTTGTATTCCTCCAGATTGTCCACATACTTGATGGGCTCCGGCTGAATGTTGATGGTGAAGATGTC
>DGHX01000111.1:0-191 GCA_002392835.1 Prevotella sp. UBA3837
TCAGCCTCGTTCTTCGAGAGCGGCGTGGGCCGCGGTATGGGCTTCCGCGATTCCAACCAGGACCTCGTGGGCTTCGTCCACCAGATACCACCGCGCGCCCGCCAACGCATCATTGACATCGCTTCCACACAGTTCCCCGACGGTGGCTGCTACCATCAGTACCAGCCCCTCACCAAGCGCGGCAACAACGA
>DGHX01000111.1:327-3087 GCA_002392835.1 Prevotella sp. UBA3837
TCTCCATCCTCGACGAGATGGTGCCTTTCGACAACCAGCCCGGCACCGAGGTGACGCTCTTCGAGCATCTGAAAGTGTCGATGGACCACGTTATTAAGAACCTCGGTCCCCACATGCTGCCCCTCATCGGTCGTGCCGACTGGAACGACTGCCTGAACCTAAACTGTTTCTCGTGGGATCCCAACGAATCGTTCCAGACCACAGAGAATGTCTCCGAGGGCACGAAGGCCGAGAGCCTCATGATCGCAGGCCTCTTCGTCGTCACCGGCAAGGACTACGTCGCTCTCTGCAAGAAGATTGGCAAGACTGATGAAGCCGAGCGTATGCAAAAGGCCGTCGATGCCATGGTCGAGGCAGTGAAGAAGCACGGCTGGGACGGCGAGTGGTATCTCCGTGCCTACGACTTCTATGGCAATAAGATTGGCTCTCACGAGTGCGACGAGGCTAAGATCTTCATCGAGTCGCAGGGCTGGTGTACGATGGCAGAGATCGGTGCCAACGAAGGAATGGTGGCCAAGTCGCTCGACTCGTGCAAGAAGTACCTTGAGTGCGAGCACGGCATGGTACTCAACAATCCCGCTTTCACGAAATACATTTATGAATACGGCGAAATCAGTTCATACCCAGAGGGTTATAAGGAGAATGCCGGTATCTTTTGTCACAATAATCCGTGGGTCATCATCGGCGAGTGCATCGCAGGTCGCGGCAACGATGCCTGGAGCCATTATGCCAAGATTCTACCCTCGTACGTCGAGGAAAAATACCAGACGCTGCACAAGGTAGAGCCCTACGTGAACTGTCAGATGGTGGCCGGTAAGGATGCCTTCCGCCCCGGCGAAGGCAAGAACTCCTGGCTCACGGGTACCGCCGCATGGATGTGGTATACCGTGTCGGAGTTCATCCTCGGCATCAAGCCCGACTACGACGGCATCCGCATCGACCCCTGCCTACCCGAGACCGCTGGCGACTACAACGTACAACGTAAGTTCCGCGAGGCCGAGTACGACATCACCATCCACCCCAACGGACAGCAGAAGGGCGTGAAGCAAGTCGTCGTCGACGGTCATCCCATCGACGGCAATGTCATCCCCTATGCGCCCGGCAAGCACATGGTCGAAGTGACGATGTAGGGTGGGCTCATACACATGAACAATAAAACTCGACGATAATGAACAAACGAATGCTGATGGTGGGCGCATGCGCCTCACTCCTGTCACTACTTTCAGCCTCGCTCCTGCTGACGGCTTGTAGCAAACATCCCAGCGAGGAGCTCTCAGCCAAGGCCGCCCAGCTCTTGGAGGACTCCCGCAAAGCGCGAGACTTCCAGCGGATCTTCGTCCAAGCCGACAGTTTGGAGCGCGACGGCAGCCTCACCCAGGCCAGAGCATACTACTGGAGAGGCTATGCCAGCGATCGCACAGACCGTAAGCGCATGGCTGAGTTCTACTTCAACACAGGCCTCAACGCCGCCCTTGCCACCAGCAGCGACGACCCCGACATACTGGCTAAGATCGCCTCGCACCTGACCAACCTGCTTATGGTGCGGGGCGACTACGAGGCGGCCCTCAAGGCAGCTAGGCCGGTCGTCGCCCGATTAGAAGAACTGCAGTGCGACACTACCAGCGACTACGTCAATCTGCTTATCTACATCGGCTGCTGCCAGGCAGGACTCGGCAAGTCGGGCAGCGCCACAGCCGACGGCTTCGACAAGGCCTATCAGAAGCACCTCGACAACGTGAAGAAGAACCACACCGACGAGGCCTACAAGAACGCCATCGCCGGACTAATTAACATCACGCATGCCTTTATCCACACCGAGAACTACCGCGACGGCGAGAGCTGGAATGGTCGTTTCAGCGAGATGCTCAACGAGTATGAGCAGCGCCCAGGCATTGACGGTGACTACGTAGACAAGCAGGTGGCGCGCTACAACCTCTATCAAGCGCAGACGCTTGAGGGACTGGGGCGCACGGTCGAGGCTGCCAAGGCCTTCGACGCCTTCCGCACCACCCAGTTTGCCACCACCCCCGAAGGCCGCATCATGGCCAACGACTACCTCTTCGCCGCCCAGCGATGGGGCGAGGCTGCCGACAACTACCAGAGCCTCGACGCCTTGCTCGCACAGCAGGGAGGCATGAACCTCGAGAACATCCGTGACTTGCTGTTGAAGAAGTACCAGGCCAACCTCCTGGCCGGCCGGCGCGACTCTGCCGCCGCCGTGAGCATGTTCATCTGCGACTCTATCACCGGCGCCTTCGCCAAGGCCAAGTTAGTGGATGCCGAGGAGCAGGCTACCATCGTGCGAAAGGTGGAAGAGCTAGGGGCCCAGCAGGTGACCGACGCGCGACGCAAGCAGCTCGAAGAGCTTTGTTTGTTCGCATTGGTTCTCCTCCTCGTCGTGGGGTATGTCATCTACCGTCGTTACCGCCATCACCTCTTACATAAAGCCCACGACGAACTGCGTGAAGACTACGGACAGCTGGAGGCTACGGCCACCGAACGGTCGCGCACGGCCACCGAGCAGCGCCTCGCCGCAGCCATGCAGGAGTATGTCGCCCACCAGCCGCAGACACGGCGCGACGACCTCACCCTGCTCGTCGCCCAGACACCTGGCACGATGGCCGGAGGCAGCTTCTGTGAGACCATCCAACAGGGCAACACCCTACTCTTCGCCATCGGCAGCGCCACAGGCAAGGGGGTAGCCGCTGCCACCACGTCGGCCATGGCGTGGGCACAGTTCCGCACCGCTGCAGCCATCAC
>DGHX01000111.1:3211-4231 GCA_002392835.1 Prevotella sp. UBA3837
CTCTTCGTCGGCGCACTCAACCTCACCAATGGTGAGCTCAACTACAGCAATGCCGGTAACAACACGCCGCTGCTCATGGCCGACGAGCTCGCCCTGCTGACCGACGATGACAGCACGCCTGCAGGCTCTCACCTCGGCACCGTCTACAAGGCCTGCACCACCACCCTCGACAAGGGGAAGTTCCTGTTCCTCTATGCCAACGGCGTTGCCGAGGCCACCGATACCAATGGCAAGCCCCTCGGCGACAACCACCTGCGCGGCATGGCGCTCCAGACAGCAAAGATCGACCCCAGTCCAGAGCCTTTCTTCAGCCACATCCAGGAAGCTATCGCTAGCTATACCGGCGCCAGACCTCAAGTCAGCGACATCACGTTCATAGTCATCGCCCGCAAATAGAAAAAAAACTTCCAGGCCCGAGTAAGCATCTTTCCCCTTTCATATTATCCCCTATAAGGGGCTACAATATGAAGGGTAGATGGTACGACGGGAAAACCTAGCACCTTTCTCCTGCACTCCTCACCATGGTAACGAGGCAAAATTAATGCAATTCATTGTAGAAAACTGTACTGAATCACTCCTCACTATCGAAGAGGTTCTGGATTTCGTTGATCTCATCCGCATCAAACCATTTCGAGAGCTTCTCCTGTGCACTGGCGATGATGTCGGGGTCGACACCCGTCCATACCTTCTTCAGCACATAGAGCAGCACGGCCAAATCATCGGTGAGTCCGGCGATGGGTATGGCGTCAGGGATGACATCGAGCGGACTGATCATATATCCAAGGGCACCGATGATGATTGCCTTGTCGGCTTTGCTCACCTTGTCGCTCTGCAGCGTATAGTACAAGATAAAGGCGGCATATACCAGCTTGGCACCGGCACGCTTGGCTATACGCGAGATCTTCTCAACAAATTCACTCTGCGAAAATTTGTTGGCGTAATTCATAAAATCGGGTAATTCCATATTCATATTTTCTTTAACTCATAATTCATAGTTCATAATTCACAGTTAGCTGCGCA
>DGHX01000127.1 GCA_002392835.1 Prevotella sp. UBA3837
GCTTCCATCTGGTATTGAATCTTGCAAATTTTTGCGTCGATTTTTGCGTCGATTTTGCGTCGATTTTGCGTCGATTTTCGATTTTTGCGTCGATTTTGCGTCGATTTTCGACCCTAAAAGTTGGTCTCAGACCAAAAAGTTGGAACTCGTCCTCTTTAAATTGAAATTCCGAGAACCCCTTTATTTACTGGGATTCTCGGAAATTTCCTTTGTTTTCTTGCTTGGGTGCCCGGACGGACTCGAACCGTCGACATTCAGAACCACAATCTGACGCTCTAACCAACTGAACTACGGGCACCATCTGAATTGCGGGTGCAAAGGTACGCATTTTATTTTGAACTGCCAAACTTTTGGGCGTTTTTTTACGAAAAATATTTTCGTTGTGCCCCAAGGCAGTATTCCGCTCAGAGGCTCATGAAGGCCTGCATGAACTGCTGGAGCCTGAGCAGCCCGTAGCTGCCGGCTGCGCAGGCCACCTCGTCGTAGGTCTGCACGTCGTCGGCCGTGATGCCAGGGTGCCAGAAGAGGAAGGGCACGGGCTCTCCCACGTGTATGCGCATCTCCACGGGCGTGAGGTGGTCGGGCAGCACGGCTATGGCCACTGGCTCGGCCCATGTCGCCACCTCTTTATAAATAGGGGCTATGAGCCGCTGGTCCAGGTATTCAATGGTGCGCAGCTTCAGGTCGAGGTCGCCGTCGTGGCCTGCCTCGTCGCTGGCCTCTACGTGCACGAAGACGAAGTCCTGGCGGCGCAGGGCGTCGATGGCGGCCTGTGCCTTGCCCTCGTAGTTGGTGTCGGCCAGCCCGGTGGCTCCCTCCACCTCCACGATGTCGAGCCCGGCGTAGTGGCCTATGCCGCGTATGAGGTCGACGGCCGAGATGACCGATCCGCTCTTCACCTGGGGGTACTGCTCCATCAGCGTCTGCATGCTGGGGCGGTAGCCGCCGCTCCAGGGCCAGATGCTGTTAGCCTGACGCATGCCCTGACGGGCCTTCTCCACGTTGTAGGGGTGCTGCGTCAGCAGTTGCTGCGAGCGCAGGATGAGGTCGTTCAGCAGCTGTGCGGTCTCCTGTGGCGACAGTTCGCTGTCGTGCTCGCTGCTGCCTTCCTGCGGCCTGACGAGCAGCGGCTGCCACGGCTCGCCGGGATGGTCGTGGGGTGGGGCACAGACGATGTGCTTCGAGCCGCCCCGGATGATGAGCAGGTGGCGGTACTGTATGCCGGCTATGAACCTGACGCGCTCGGAACCCAGCTCGCGGTTGATGGGTGCGGCCAGCTCCTGGTTCAGGTAGTCTATGAGCAGGTGGGCATCGGCGGTCTGCAGGTTGCCGCCGTTGTGGGTTACTATCTTGCCGTCGGTCAGCGTGATGATGTTGCAGCGCAGTGCCAGGTCGTCGGCGCGCATCTCGTAGCCTATGCTGGCGGCTTCCAAGGGGCCGCGGCCCTCGTACACCTTGTTCAGGTCGTAGCCCAGGATGGCGGTGTTGGCCACCTCGCTGCCCGGGGGGAAGCCCTCGGGCACGGTGATGAGCCGGCCCGTGCGCCCTTGCCGGGCCAGCAGGTCCATAGTGGGCTTGTGGGCGTGCTGCAGCAGAGTCTGTCCGCCTAAGCGTTCTACGGGCAGGTCGGCCATGCCGTCGCCAAGTATGATGATGTGCTTCATTGTCTCTGTTTTTATATGTTAGCTATGCTCATGATGTTGGCGAAGACGCCTGCGGCGGTGACTCCGGCTCCGGCTCCGTAGCCCTGTATGAGCATGGGATATTCGCGGTAGCGCTCGGTGGTGAGCAGCACGATGTTGTTCGAGCCCTCAAGTCCGTAGAAGGGGTGGTGCTGGCTGACGGCCTCCAGCGATACCGACGTGTGTCCGTCCTCCAGCTTGGCCACGAAGCGCCAGCGCTTGTGCTCGCTTTCGAGCACCTGTCGGCGTGCTTCGAAGTCGGCATCCAGGGTAGGCAGGTTCCGCCAGAAGTCGTCGATGGTGCCCTCGAAGAAGCTGTCGGGCATGAAGAGGTGCTTCTCCACGTCGTCCTGCTCCACCTGGTATCCGGCCTCGCGTGCCAGTATGACGAGCTTGCGTATGACGTCCTTGCCGCAGAGGTCGATGCGGGGGTCGGGCTCGGAGTAGCCTTTCTCCTTAGCCATGCGCACGGTCTGGCTGAAGGGTACGTCGGCCGATATGGTGTTGAAGATGTAGTTCAGCGTGCCCGAGAGTACGGCCTCAATGCGCAGGATCTTGTCGCCCGAGGCCAGCAGGTCGCCGATGGTGCCGATGATGGGCAGTCCGGCGCCGACGTTGGTCTCGAAGAGGAACTTGATGCCCTTCTTGAGTGCGGTGTTCTTCAGGCGGGCATAGGCGTCGTAGGGTCCCGAGGCGGCTATCTTGTTGGCAGTGACCACTGAGATGTTATGGTCGAGGAGGTCCTGATAGAGTGCCGACACGTCGGCCGAGGCGGTGCAGTCTACGAAGACGGAGTTGAAGATGTTCATCTGTATGATCTCGTCGCGCAGCCGCTGTATGTTGCTCTCGGGAGCAGCGTCCAGCTGCTGTCGGTAGGTGCGCAGGTCTATGCCGTCGCGACAGAAGATGGCTTTCTTCGACGAGGCTATGCCCACCACCTTCAGCTTCAGCTGCCGGGTGTCCTTCAGCTTCTTGTACTGCGAGTTAATCTGCTCCAGAAGGTTGCCGCCCACGGTGCCCACACCGCATACGAAGAGGTTGAGCACCTTGTATTCGGACAGGAAGAACGAGTCGTGGAGCACGTTGAGCGACTTGCGCAGGTACTTGGCGTCTACGACGAATGATATGTTGGTCTCTGATGCTCCCTGTGCGCAGGCTATGACGCTGATGCCGCTGCGGCCCAGCGTGCCGAAGAGCTTGCCGGCTATGCCGGGCGTGTGCTTCATGTTCTCGCCCACGATGGCTATGGTGGCCAGCCCGCGCTCGGCCTGCATGGGGAACATGGCGCCGGTCACTATCTCCTTGGCAAACTCCACGTTGAGCACCTCGACGGCCCGGTCGGCATCCTCGTCGCGCACGCCGATGGAGGTGCTGTTCTCTGACGAGGCCTGCGACACCATGAACACCGAGATGCCGTTCTCGGCCAGGGTGGAGAAGATGCGGCGGTTGACGCCGATGACGCCCACCATGGAAAGGCCGGTGACGGTGATGAGGGTGGTGCCCTTGATGCTGGAGATGCCCTTGATGGGCTTGCGGTCGTCGTCAATCTTCTGCATGATGAGCGTGCCGGGGTGCGTGGGGTTGAAGGTGTTCTTCACCTTGATGGGTATGTTCTTCACGCAGACGGGGTAGATGGTGGGCGGGTATACCACCTTGGCGCCGAAGTTGCACAGCTCCATGGCCTCGACATAGCTGAGCTCGTTGATGGTGTAGGCGGTCTTGATGACGCGTGGGTCGGCGGTCATGAAGCCGTCGACGTCGGTCCATATCTCCAGCACCTCGGCATCGAGGGCAGCGGCGATGATGGCCGCCGTGTAGTCGCTGCCGCCGCGGCCCAGGTTGGTGGTCTCCAGCGTGTCGCGGTCGCGGGCTATGAAACCGGGTACTACGGCCACCGTTCCTGTGGCGGTGGCTCCTGTGGCGTTGTCAGCACTGCAGATGGGGGCGAAAGCCTGACGCACCAGACGGTAGGTAAGGTCGGCATCGAGCACATGCTTGCCCTGTTTGCGCACGGTACGGATAAAGTCGCGCGAGTTCATGCGCACGCCGCCGTTGATGAGCGTGGCCACGATGTGCGAGCTGAGGCGCTCGCCGTAACTCACGATGGCAGCCTCGGTCTTGGGGCTGAGGTCGTGGATGAGGAATACACCGTAGTAGATGGACTCCAGCTCGCGGAAGAAGGAACTGATGGTGGCGCTCAGGGTGTCGCGCGTGTCACCGGGGGTGAAGAGGGCCTCGATCATGTCGAAGTGGCGCTGCTTCATGGCCTGGAACTCCTGGCGCCACCCGTCGTCGCCCTTCAGGGCCAGGCGCGACGTGGCCAGCAGGCGGTCGGTGATGCCGCCAAGGGCGCTCACTACTACCACCACGGGCGTCGGCTCGCCCTCGACGATGCGCTTCAGGTTGAGGATACTTTCTACGGAACCCACACTGGTGCCGCCGAATTTCATTACTTTCATTATTGTGTCTGTTTTGGTTTCTGTCGTCAGCCCGGCAGCGCATTTTGACACGCTGCTGAGCGGTTTTGCGCTGCAAAGGTACGGAAAAGTTTGGAGGTTTGCAAACTTTTCCGTACCTTTGCACGAAAATTACACATAAAATGGGATTCTGGAAAACTTTTTTTGGCGGAGAAGCCAATCCTGATGAAGAGAAGAAGAGCGCCGACGAGCGCAATTTCGACCTGTTGAAGTACGACGGTGTGAAGGCCATGCGCATGGGACAGTTCGACTATGCCGTGAAGTGCTTTACGAAGGCACTGCTGACGAAGGACGACCCCGAGGTGCACGACTACCTGTCGAGGGCCTACCTGCAGACAGGGCGGCTTGATGACTCGCTGTCCGAGCTGCACAAGCTGATGGCTCATGACCCTGACAACGTGAACGTGGTGCTGCAGGCGGCCAGCGTGGCCTTTGTGAAGGAGGACTACGACACGATGTCGCAGCTGTGTCAGCAGGCCATCGGCATGGATGGCACCAATGCCCTGGCGCACCTGTTCTATGCCAAGGCGGCGGTGGGGCAGGGCGACCTGGTGCAGGGCATAGCCCGGATGACGAAGAGCATCGCGCTGGACGAGAGCATGGGCGACGTACGCCTGCTGCGCGCACAGACGCTGATGAAAATGGGCGATCTGGAGGCTGCTGCTGACGACGTGGAGTGGCTTTGTGCACACACTGAGGACAACGAGGACGTGCTGCTGCTGCAGGCACGGCTGGAGGCGGCACGCGGCAACAGCGAGCTGGCCATCGGCATCTATGGACATGTGGTTGACGTGAACCCCTTCTGCGCCGATGCCTTCCGCGAAAGGGGAAAGCTGAGGCTGGAACAGGGTGACAAGCAAGGCGCCGAGGAAGACATGAAGATGGTGCTGGAGCTGAACCCACAGGAGATGGCCGACGTCAGCGGAGAGTATTCTGCCGAAGGCATAGAGCAGAAAGTAAAGCAGCAATACTCGAATCTTAACCCATTTGGTATCTGAATGTTATGAGACTGAATACAGGATATAACCGTGAGGGCGACTACGCCCACTACAGCGTTGACGAGGCAGCCCCGCTGCTGGAGTGGCTTTTGCGAAATTTGGGCGAGAGCCGCAGCAAGGTGAAGGCCACCCTGCAAGGGCGTGGCATCAAGGTCGACGGCAAGACGGTGACGCAGTTCGACTACCCCTTGCAGCCCGGCATGAAGGTGGCGGTGAGCAAGACGAAGCGCAACCAGCAGTCGTTCAAGAGCCGATATGTGAAGATAGTGTATGAAGACCGCTGGCTCGTCGTCATAGAGAAGAACATCGGTATCCTGTCAATGGCAGCAGGACATTCATCGCTGAACGTGAAGAGCGTCCTCGACGACTACTTCCACCGCTCAAGGCAGAAGTGCACGGCCCACGTGGTGCACCGTCTGGACCGCGATACCAGCGGCCTCATGGTCTACGCTAAGGACATGGAGACAGAACAGCTGCTGGAGCATAACTGGCATCAGATAGTCTACGACCGGCGCTACGTGGCAGTGGTCAGCGGAGAGATGGAGCAGGATGAGGGAACGGTGCGAAACTGGCTGAAGGACAACAAGGCTTACGTCACCTATTCCTCGCCGGTGGACAACGGCGGAAAGCTGGCCATCACACATTGGCACGTGCTGGACCGCACCACCGACCACTCGCTGGTGGAGTTCCAGTTGGAGACGGGGCGGAAAAACCAGATTCGTGTGCACTCCGCCGACATGGGGCACCCTGTGTGTGGCGACGTGAAGTATGGCAACGGCGATGATCCCCTGCACCGACTGTGCCTGCACGCCTGGCTGCTGTGCTTCACCCACCCCGTGACAGGCGAGCGCATGGAGTTTCAGACGCCGGTTCCCACGGCCTTCCGCCAGCTGTTCAGATAAAATGGTTGTGTCCCCTTCACTTTAAAAACAGGCTTATGAGCGAGACAGGATTCTATATTTTTGCCGTGATAGCCATCATCATTGTGGCTCTGCTACTGAGGCACATCGTGACATGCCTGATGCGCACGGTGGTGATTGTCGTGCTGCTGGTGGTGCTGGCGGCGGTCTATTATTTCTTTGTGGGTCAGTACGACCCCGAGATGCACGACGCCGTTGAGAACGCGCTGCAGGAGTACAAGAACCGTCACTGAGTGCTGGCGGCGGCAGCCGTCTCTTCGTCGAAGTACTTGTCAAAGCGCTGGCGCAACGCCTCGGGATTGGCAATGACGGCACGCAGCTCGTTCAGCCGCTGCTCGTTGGCCGACCCCGGAATCCACAGGCGTATGTAGCCGTGGGCCGAGTATTTCTGGTCCATGTGCTCGCTGAAGCGCAGCCACTGCTGCTCGCGGTCCAGTTCGGGGTAGTTACTCAGTCCGTACTGCACCGTGCGGCGGAACACCTGCTCGGGGTCTATGTCGCGGTCAGCCTCAGCCACTATCTTGCCGTAAAGGCTGCGGGGAGCACGCGAGGCAGAGGCGCGATGGTCTTCAACCGCTTCTTTCATGATGTTTATCTGCTCGGCTGTGAACCAGCGCTTTAAGCGAGCATCCTGTGCCAGAATCTTCCCGCCGGTAATGTGGTGAATGGCACGAGGTCCCTGCATGCCCAGGTCGTGGTAGGCGGCAATGGTGTAGGCCATGTCGACATCGGCGCCGGTGCGCATGGCCAACTCGAGGGTGCGGCGTATGACGCGCGTCACATGTTCCATGTTGTGAGCTTTGTCGAAGGCGGCATAGCGGGGCAGTATCTGCGTTTCAACAAACTCCATCAGGTCAAGGCTCGGACTGTTCTTTTGCATAAGATTTTAGTTTGAAAGTTTGCAAATGTAGCAATTATTATTTACTTTTGCAAGCGATTTCAGAAAAAAGTACGATGAACGTTAAGAAAAACTCGCTGAAGGCATGGATTCTTGCCGCGCGTCCCAAGACGCTGACAGGTGCCGCCGTGCCGGTGATGATCGGTCTGGCACTGGCCTGGGCCGACTGCCGCGACGGTGGGCTGCCGGACGCGTTCAGTCCGGTGGCAGCACTGTTGTGCCTGCTGTTTGCCTTTGTCATGCAGATTGATGCCAACTTGGTGAACGACTATGTTGACTTTGTGAAGGGCACCGACGACCGCTCAACCCGTCTGGGGCCCGAGCGCGCCTGTGCACAGGGATGGGTCAGCAGCCGGGCCATGCAGGTGGCCATAGCCGTCACCACGGCTGTGGCCTGCGCCGTGGGGCTGCCCCTTGTCTGCTTCGGCGGACCGTGGATGCTTGCCGTGGGGGCGCTGTGTGTGCTGTTTTGCTTTCTCTACACTACACATCTTTCTTATATGGGGCTGGGCGACGTGCTGGTGCTGCTGTTCTTCGGCCTCGTGCCCGTCTGCATCACCTATTTTCTGCAGTTGCACACCGTCACCGTGCAGGTCGTCGTCGCCTCGCTGGCCTGCGGCCTTGTCATCGACGCCCTGCTGCTGGTGAACAACTTCCGCGACCGCGACACCGACCGACAGGCTGGCAAACGGACACTGGTGGTGCGCATCGGGGCCACGGCCTCGCTCGGCTGCTATCTCGGCGTAGGTGTAGGCGCATGCCTCATGGGCCTCGTCTTCGCCTGCAACGGCCACCTGATGGCGTTTTTTCTGCCTCTTCTTTACCTTTTACTTCATGTGCTTACTTTCTTGAAGATGAAGAAGATATGGCAGGGACGTGAGTTGAATAAGTGTCTGGGCGAGACGGCACGAAACATCTTTATATATGGGCTTCTTGTGGCCGTAGGCTTGCTGTTGTAGAAGGAAAGAGCATGGCAGCAAGGCAGTCATCACATAAAACATCATCGGCCCAGCGGCGACCGGCAGCCCGGCCGAGGCGTAAGTCTGCTTCGCGCAGGGGACGCCCGGGGCTGTGGCAGCGCGTCAGGAGGTGGCTGCCAGGCTGGCCAACGCTGCTGGGTGCAGTCATCGTGGGAGTCACCTGCTGGGTGCTTTACAAGACCTTGGTCGAGAAGGATGTGGATACAGCCTATTCGCCCCCGCCGGGCTACACCGTTCATGGCATCGACGTGAGCCACCACCAGGGCGACATCGACTGGGAGCTGCTGCGCAACCAAGGCAGCATAGACGGTCAGCCCCTGTCATTCGTCTTCATAAAAGCCACTGAGGGCAGCGACATGGTCGACCGCCGTTTCAGCCGTAACTTCAGCGAAGCCCGCAAGCATGGCATCATGCGAGGGGCCTATCACTTCTACCGCACGTCGGCACCGGCAAAGGCGCAGGCCGAGCACTTCATACGCCATGTGACGCTGGAGCCGGGCGACCTGCCACCTGTGCTCGACGTGGAGGTGAAGCCCGCCGAGGTGGGGCAGGAGGAGCTGCGACAGGGCATACTGGAATGGCTGGTGCGCGTGGAGCAGCACTACCACGTAAAGCCCATCGTGTACACCTACCATGCCTTCCACCAGCAGTACATGAACGACTCGGTGTTCAACATCTACCCCTACTGGATAGCCCACTACTATGTCGACTCGGTGCGATACCGTGGCCCGTGGGCTTTCTGGCAGCACAGCGACGCCGGACTACTGCCCGGCATAAAGGGTGCCGTGGACCTCGACATCTTCCGAGGCAGCTACGATGAGCTGCGAAAACTGGTCATTGGCCACTGACACTGCTGTTTTCTTTGCAAAAGTTTGCATATTCGCCGTTCTTTTCGTACCTTTGCACCCGCAAATTGACATTAGTTATAAAAAAGAAAGGAAATGAAAGCATTTGTATTCCCCGGACAGGGGGCACAGTTCGTAGGCATGGGCAAAGACCTCTACGACAACAACAGCACCGCAAAGGAACTTTTTGAACAGGCTAACGCCATACTGGGCTACCGCATCACCGACATCATGTTCAGTGGTACCGATGACGACCTGAAGCAGACGAAGGTCACTCAGCCCGCCGTCTTCCTTCACTCGGTCATCTCGGCCAAGTGCATGGGCGACGCCTTCCAGCCCCAGATGACCGCCGGTCACTCGCTGGGCGAGTTCTCGGCCCTGGTGGCTGCCGGTGCACTGTCGTTTGAGGATGGCCTGCGCCTGGTCTACGCCCGTGCCATGGCCATGCAGAAGGCCTGCGAGGCACAGCCCTCGACCATGGCCGCCATCATCGGCCTTGCCGACGAGAAGGTGGAGGAGATTTGCGCCGCAGTGTCGCAGATGGGTAAGGGCGTCGTCGTGCCTGCCAACTATAACAACCCCGGCCAGCTGGTCATCAGCGGAAACATCGAGGCCGTGGCCGAGGCCTGCGAGCAGCTGAAGGCTGCCGGTGCCAAGCGCGCACTGCCCCTGAAGGTGGGCGGAGCCTTCCACTCGCCTCTGATGCAGCCTGCCAAGGACGAGCTGCAGGCCGCCATCGAGAAGACGCAGTTTGCCACGCCGCAGTGCCCCGTCTACCAGAACGTTGACGGACGGCCGCACACCGACCCTGCCGAGATCAAGCAGAACCTCATAGCACAGCTCACCAGCAGCGTGCGCTGGACGCAGTGCGTGCAGTCGATGATTGCCGACGGCGCCACCGACTTCACCGAGTGCGGACCGGGCAAGGCGCTGCAGGGCATGATAGCAAAGATAAGCAAAGAGGTGACAGCCCATGGCATCGAATAAAATCATCATCTACCAGGTTTTTACGCGTCTGTATGGCAATGGCTGTCAGACGCGTAAACCTTTTGGCACCATCGACGAGAACGGCTGCGGAAAGTTCAACGACTTCACACCCTCGGTGCTGAAGCGCATACGGCAGATGGGTGCCAGCCATGTGTGGTACACCGGAGTGCTGCGCCATGCCACCATGACCGACTACAGTTCCTACGGCATACCACGCCAGCACCCCGCCGTGGTGAAGGGGAGGGCAGGCTCGCCCTACGCCATCACCGACTACTACGACGTAGACCCCGACCTGGCCGTCAGCGTGGAGCATCGCATGGAGGAATTCCTCAAACTGGTGAACCGCACACACCGCGCCGGTCTGAAGATGATCATCGACTTCGTGCCCAACCATGTGGCGCGGCAGTATTGCAGCATAGCCAAGCCCGAGGGCGTGCACGACCTGGGACAGGACGACAACCCGGCTGAGGGCTTCAATCCGCAGAACAACTTCTACTACTGTCCGGGGCAAGCCTTCACTCCCTATTTCGATTTGTATCATGGCGAGAAGGAGCCCTACGCCGAGATGCCCGCAAAGGCCACCGGCAACGACTGTTTCCACAACGCCCCCGGTCAGAATGACTGGTATGAGACGGTGAAACTCAACTACGGCGTTGACTACTATGCAGGCCGTGTGGGCCACTTCAGCCCTGTGCCCGACACATGGCACAAGATGCTGCACATCCTGCTCTACTGGGCAGGAAAAGGCGTCGACGGCTTCCGCTGCGACATGGCCGAGATGGTCCCTGTCGAGTTCTGGCACTGGGCTACGCAGCAGGTGAAGGAGCAACATCCCGACATCGTCTTCATAGGTGAGGTGTACAATCCCCAGCAGTACCGCAGCTATCTGGCCGCTGGCTTCGACTATCTCTACGACAAGGTGGGCATGTACGACGCCCTCATTGACGTGCTGTGCCACCGCCGTGACACCGGGGCCATTACGTGGGCCTGGCAGCAGACCGATGACATCAGGCAGCACATGCTCTATTTCTTGGAGAACCACGACGAGCAGCGCCTGGCCAGCAGCTTCATCCTTGGCCCCGACGGCAGTCGCGCGCTGCCGGCACTGGTTGTGGCAGCCTTGCTGCAGCAGGGGCCCTTCATGCTCTACGCCGGACAGGAATGGGGCGAGCAGGGCATGGATGCCGAGGGCTTCAGCGGATGCGACGGTCGTACCACCATCTTCGACTACTGGGCACTGTCAGCACAGCGCGAAGGTCCTCTGGCCAACTACTATCAGCGGGTGCTGGACATTGCACGCACGCAGCCGGCCGTAGCCGATGGCGCCATGTTCGACCTGATGTATGTGAATGCTGACTACCGGCGACAGTATGCCTTCCTGCGTGCCGTAAAGGGTGCAACGTCCAAGCAAACCCGGCGTGCGCCCTTCCTGCTGGTGGTGGCCAACTTCGATGACCAAGCCGTCAGCATGTCGCTGCGCCTGCCTGCTCATGCCTTCGACTATCTTGACTTGCCCGAGGGGCGCATAGAGTGTACAGACCTGCTCAGCGGCAACTCCATGGACCTCACTTTGCAGCGCGATGGTGAGGTGAGGCTCGAGCTGCCGCCACGGGGATCGCTGGTGCTGGAATGCCACAAATAAAAGTACTCAACTTTCACTTCTTTCACTCCCCTTTCACTCCTTTCACTCCCCTTTCACTCCCCGGAAGATGCGGCAAGCTGTGGCATTCGTGGTTTGGGCCACCTCCTCCTCGCTCACGTCGTAGGCTTCGGCCAGTCGGGTGATGATGTGTCGCACGTATGCGCTCTCGTTGCGCTTGCCACGCATGGGTACAGGAGCCATGTAAGGGGCGTCGGTCTCGAGTACCAGCCTGGTGAGCGGTACGTGGGCAGGAAGGACTTCGGGCAGGTGGCTCTTCTTAAAGGTGAAGACGCCGCCTATGCCCAGTACGAAGTTGCTGAACTGCAGCAGTTCGGCAGCTTCGTGCTCATTTCCGGTGAAGCAATGGAACACGCCGCCTGGCAGGTCGCGCTCGTAGCGGCGCATGAGCCTGACCATCTCGTTCTGAGCCTTCCGGCAGTGAATCATCAGTGGCAGCCGGGTCTCTGCTGACCACTGCAGCTGCTCGTCGAAGGCTGCCAGCTGCTCGTTCTCGAACTCGCGGCTCCAGTAGTAGTCCAGCCCCACCTCGCCGATAGCGATGGGAGTTTGGGTGGAGGGTGACGGGTCGAGGGTGGAGGGTGACGGGAGGAGGGCTTTGATGTCGGCCAGCTGCGCTTGCCAGTCGGCGCGTACCTCCTCGGGGTGCAGTCCCACCATGGGGTAGAGGAAATGGGGATGCTGCTGGCAGAGCTGCAGGATGCGTCGCGACGACGTCAGGTCAATGGCGGGCACGAGAATGGCCCGGCAGCCCGCCTGGCGTGCCCGTGCTATGACGTCCTCCCTGTCGTCGTTGAACTCCTCGCCGTCGACGTGCGCATGTGTGTCTATGTAAGTCATCATGAGCTAATACTGTCGGTTCATCATCTTGGCGGTGTAGCGCATCAGCTCTGCCTTGCGCCCAGCGCTGACGCTGACCTGGTCGAGAAGCTGCTGGGCCGTCTCGAAGTAGTGGCGTATCTTCTGTTCGCACAGCTGCCTGATGCCGATGGCGTCGTACAGACGTGTCACGGCGGCTATCTTCTCCTGTCGGTCGAAGCTGGTGGCCGTTATCCAGCTGTTCAGCTCGGCTCGCTGGGCATCGTTGGCACGGTTCATGGCGTTGATGAGCATGTAGGTCTTCTTGTTCGACAGAATGTCGCCGCCGATGGCTTTTCCGAAGACGGCGGGATCGCCGTACACGTCGAGCAGGTCGTCCTGCAGCTGGAAGGCCAGTCCTATGTGCTCGCCAAAGCGGTAGAGCAGGTCGGCGTCGGCTGCCGGGGCGTCGCCCATGATGGCTCCCATCTTCAGTGCGCAGGCCAGCAGTACGCTGGTCTTCAGGCGTATCATCTCAATGTATTCCTCCTCGGTGACGTCGTTGCGCGTTTCAAAGTCGATGTCGTATTGCTGTCCTTCGTCAATCTCGAGGGCTGTCTCGGTGAAGAGGCCCATCACCTGTGGCAGGTGCTTTGGGTCGCAGCGCTGCATGTACTGGAAGGCCAGCACCAGCATGTTGTCGCCCGAGAGTATGGCGGTGTTGTCGTTCCAGCGCTTGTGCACCGTCTGGTGTCCGCGCCGCAGGTCGGCCTGGTCCATCAGGTCATCGTGCAGCAGCGTGAAGTTGTGGTAGGTCTCCAGTGCCAGCGCCTGCATCATGATGTCGGCGGGCTCTTCGCGGAAGAGGTTGTAGCTGAGCAGCATGAGCACGGGTCGTATGCGCTTTCCTCCTAATGCGAGCACATACTGTATGGGGGCGTAGAGCGACTGTGGCTGCCGGTCGTAGGGCAGGGCTTCGAGTGCGTCGTTCACCCTTTTCAATAGTTCTTCGGCTGAATAGTTCATATCGTAATGGTTGTTTTTTTATATTCTGAACACGACGGGGATGCACACCTTTGTGCGGCAGGGCTCGCCGTTGAGCACGCCAGCCGTCCATCGTGGCATGGAGCGCAGCACGCGCAGCACCTCGGCATCGCAGAGCGGATGCAGCTTGCCGACGATGTTCACGTCGGTGATGGAGCCGTCTTTGTTCACGATGAACTCTGCCACCACGCGCCCCGTCAGCTTCTGTTCCTCCAGTTGCTTGGGGTATTTCAGGTTGCGTGTGAGCCACTTCATGAACTCCACGGGCCCTCCCGGGAACTGGGGCACGTCCTCCACCACTTTCAGGCTCTGCACCTCGTCGTCGGGAGGTGGTGGCGGCTCCAGGCTGCCTTCCTCGGTGTCCAGTGCCTCCATGTCGTCATCGGCCTCGGTCTCCACCGGTTCGTCGTCCTGCATCATCTCCTGCTGCTGTTCCTCTTCCTCCACCACTACAATCTTCGTCTCAGGCTTCGGCTCGGCCTTTGGGGCCAGCATCAGCTCCTTCTCCTCCTGCAGCATCGGGGGCAGCTCCATTTCGCTATCGAGGTGTGCCAGCAGCTCGGGGTCGTCGAGGGGGTCGTCGGGGGCGGGGGCATATTCCAGCGCCACGAAGACGCAGGCCAGCGCCACCACCAGGCCCGTCAGCAGGCGCTGGGTGCGGCGGCCTTCCAGGTCGGCGGCTTTGCTCTTCTTGACTTCCATCGTCTATCGGGGAGAATAATGTGTTTTAGCATCCTCCCTTTTACAATAATCTTAGCTGAAAATCGTTAATATTACGAAATCCATGTGCAAAATTACAATATAATTCATAATTCGGCCTCCGTAATTCATAATTATTTTCTATCTTTGCACTGTTTTTTAGATTATTTAGATGAAAAGAGCTGTTTTTGCCATCCTGCTGACCCTTTCTGCGCATGCCGTGCTTGCGCAGGACAGCCGCACAGTGTTCAATTTCCTGCGGCTGCCTGTCAGTGCCCATGTGGCGGCGCTGGGTGGCGACAACATCACGCTGACCAGCGACGACGGCACGCAGGTGTTCCACAATCCGGCGCTGATGAACTACACCGCCGACGGCACGCTGACGCTGGGCATGATGACCTACATGCAGGGTGCGCTGACGGGCAGCGCCGCCTATCAGCGCTACGTGGGTGACCGCGGCTCGTGGGGGGTGCAGGGGCGCTTCATCAGCTATGGCGAGATGAAGGAGACCACCTACACCGGCGAGCAGACGGGCACCTTCGGGGCCAAGGACATCGCCGTGGGTGGCTCGTTCTGCTACGACCTGGGCAACCGCTTCAGCGGAGGTATCACGGCGCGGCTGGCGACCAGCTATCTGGGTTCTTACAGCTCGCTGGCCGTGGCCGTTGACCTGGGCCTGAACTACTACGACCCCGAGCGCGAGTGGAGCCTGTCGGCCGTGGCCCGCAACCTGGGCGGACAGCTCACGGCCTATGATGATGACTTCGAGCGCATGCCCCTCGACCTGCAGGTAGGCGTCAGCAAACGCCTCGTGGGGTCGCCGCTGCGCTTCTCGGCCACGCTGGTGCGGCTGAACGACTGGAGCTACGGCATAGGGCGTCACCTGGTGGCGGGAGCTGAGCTGCTGCTGTCGGACCAGTTCTACATAGCCGCAGGCTATAATGCCCAGCGGGCACACGACATGACCATCACCGCAGGCGAGGAGGAGAGCAGCCACGGCGCAGCACTCTCCATAGGTGCCGGCATGCAGCTGGAGCGTCTGAAACTGCATGTGGCCTACGCCAAGCTGCACGTCAGCTCGCCCTCGCTGCTCGTCAACTTATCGCTGGCACTATAATTAGTAATTACTAATTAAAAATAATCTCAAGCCTCAAATCTCAAACCATAAACCATCATATGAAGAAGATTACCATTGCCATTGACGGCCATTCATCGTGCGGAAAGAGCACTATGGCCAAGGACCTGGCCCGTCGTGTGGGCTATATCTATGTTGACACGGGCGCCATGTATCGCAGCGTCACACTCTTTGCCCTGCGCCACCAGCTGTTCAACGCCGACGGCAGTGTGAAGGCTGCCGAGCTGGAAGCGCTGATGCCGCAGGTGAACATCAGCTTCCGGCTGAACGAGACGACCGGCCGCCCCGACACCTACCTGAATGGTGAGTGCGTGGAGCAGGAGATACGCTCGCTCGAAGTGTCGAACCACGTCAGCCCGGTGGCTGCGCTGCCCTTTGTGCGTGAGGCCATGGTGGCCCAGCAGCAGCAGATGGGGCAGGGTGGGGGCGTAGTCATGGACGGCCGCGACATAGGCACCGTCGTCTTCCCAAATGCCGAGCTGAAGGTCTTCGTCACCGCATCGGCCGAGGTGCGCGCCCAGCGCCGCTACGACGAGCTGCAGCAGAAAGGCATGCCGGCCGACTATGCCGACATACTGAAGAACGTGCAGGAGCGCGACTACATTGACTCGCACCGCGAGGTGTCGCCGCTGCTCCAGGCCGACGATGCGCTGCTGCTGGACAACAGCCACATGACCATCGACGAGCAGAACGCATGGCTCATGGAGCGCTTCAATGAGCGCTGCTGCTGAGGCTTACGATGCAAACATTTTTCACGGGATATTTCGTGCTGTGTTGAGAAGCCACCGGGTAAGTCGCTTTTTAACCACACAACACGAAAAAATCGTGCTACAAGTGCTACAGCAGCATGTAAATGGCTGGTTTACAAGGACGAAGGCTGTAGCTCGATTGTGAAAAATCGTGCTACAATCGTGCTACCATCCTGCTACAGCTATGCCGCAATCCTCCTCTGCAACAGTGGCCACTCCCTTTTCACCTCAGAGCCTGCCTGGACAGGGCGAAGCCCCTTCCGACAGGGGAAGAGGGGCGGCCTCAGCACCTTGCGGGCCAGCGCAAAACACCTTACGGGCCAGCGCAAAACACCTTGCGCCTTGGCGCAAAATGAACTCACCTCATTTTCAATGGCTTACAGCTATAGCACTACTGTAGCAGGATGGTAGCAGGATGGTAGCACGATTTTTTTTAATTGTGCTACAGGCAACATGTTGGTTGTAAGCATGTTATGGTCTGCTGTAGCACTTGTAGCACGATTTTTAGCGCACACTGTCGTTGAGGTTGCGCTGAAGGAAGAAACGCCGTGTGCGCAGGAAGAAAGTGGCAACGCCGCAGGCGTTGACCAGCGCCACGGCCCAGAAGGCGGCGTCGTAGCCCAGGTGTTCGGCTATGACGCCGCCTATAAGTATGCCCAGCCCCATGCCCAGGTCCCAGCTCACCAGGATGGTGCTGTTGGCCGTGCCACGCTGGCTGTTGGGTGCCACGCAGATGGTCATGTTCTGAAAAGCGGGCCACATGTGGCCATTGCCCAGGCCAATGAGCAGCGCCGAGCCGTAGTAGCCTATGAGCGTGGGCAGTTGCTCTCCGCCAAACGCCCCGGGGGCTGAGGCAGCGCTGAAAATCGATAGCTGCTGCAGCGTGGGCATTAATATAAATAATGTGTAGCCCACGAGCGAGATGACCA
>DGHX01000049.1:0-9130 GCA_002392835.1 Prevotella sp. UBA3837
TTTTTTTTTCCATATACATTATCTATGAGGTGAGTTTTTTCGGTGAAAACTTAAAATTTTGCATTTTTGTACAGAATCAATAAAAAAAGTTAATTGAAACGAAATAAGGGCATGCAAGTCGCACGAAAGTGGCAACTTCTTCGTACTTTTGCATTCGAAACATATTGACCACTAATTATGATGAAGGCAACAGAGCAGACCATTCAGCAGATAGACAGAGCCTTGCGGAAGACGGCCGAGAAATTTCCCCCCACGGAGGAGGCTGTGCAGATGACCGACATCCACGTGCGTGTGACGCAGGAGACGGGCGAGCTGATGACTTTCGACGACGACGACCGCGAGCTGACACGCTGCGTGGTGGAGCAGTGGATAGACAACAAGGACGACGACTTCTACGCCACGGTAGCAGCCACGGTGCGCAGCTGCATAGCACGTCAGAAGGAGGCGCTGGAGCAGCTGTCGCTGCTGAAGCCTTATTCCTTTGTGCTGGAAGACGATGACTGCGAAGCCGTAGAGGAGCTGTTCGTGGTGGACGACGACATTGCCATCATAGACCCGGTGAACATTGACACGCTGGACAGCGACCTGGACGACTTCCTGGAGAACCTGCTCAAGTCGTAGCCCCATGCAGAGATGAAGGCTTCGACACTCATACGTATTCTCACTCGCATAGACACCTGGCGCGCCACACATGTCAGCGAGCGCATGTTTGTGCTCATGCTGGCCTTTATGGTGGGCGTGCTGTCGGCGGTGGCTGCCTACGTGCTGCACTGGCTCATCAACCAGATTGTGGCACTGCTGACGGCTGGCTTCGATGCCACGTCGTTTAACCTGCTGTACCTGGTCTACCCCGTGGTGGGCATCCTGCTGACGATGCTCTTCGTGCGCTATGTGGTGAAGGACAACATTTCGCACGGCATCACACGCATACTCTATGCCATCTCGCAGAACCGCTCGCGGCTGAAGGCCCACAACACGTGGTCGAGTGTCATTGCCTCGGCCATCACCATCGGCTTTGGCGGTTCGGTGGGAGCCGAGGCGCCCATCGTGCTCACCGGCTCGGCCATCGGGTCGAACCTGGGTAAGCTGTTCCGCATGGACAGCCGCACGCTGATGCTGTTAGTGGGCTGTGGTGCCGCCGGTGCCATTGCTGGCATCTTCAAGGCACCGATAGCCGGGCTGGTGTTCACGCTGGAGGTGCTGATGATCGACCTGACGATGGCATCGCTGATGCCCATCCTGGTGAGCTGTGTCACCGCCACCTGCTTCACCTACGTATTCAGCGGCGACGCAGCGCTGTTCACCTTCCACTTAGACGACATGTGGACGGTGGAGCGCATACCGGCCTGTGTGGGGCTGGGCATCTTCTGCGGCCTAGTGAGCCTGTACTTCGTGCGCACCATGGGCTTCTGCGAGGACCTCTTTGCGCGTCTGCGCAACCATCCCTACGTGAAGCTCGTCGTGGGCGGCTCGTTGCTGTCGCTGCTCATCTTCCTGTTCCCATCGCTCTTCGGCGAGGGCTACAACAGCATCAACCTGCTGCTGAACGGCAGTGGTGAGGACGACTGGTCGCAGATCCTGAACAACTCGCTCTTTGCCGGACAGGAGCGGCTGCTGGTGCTGTATGTGGCGCTGGTGCTGCTGACGAAGGTCTTTGCCACCAGTGCCACCAACGGCGGTGGCGGCTGTGGCGGTACTTTCGCTCCCTCGCTGTTTGTGGGTTGCTTCAGCGGCTTCCTGTTCTCGCGCCTGTGGAACATATATGAACTGGGCGTGCACGTGCCGGAGAAGAACTTCGCACTCATGGGCATGGCGGGCGTGATGTCGGGCGTGATGCATGCGCCGCTGACGGGCATCTTCCTCATAGCCGAGCTGACGGGAGGCTACAGCCTGTTCCTGCCGCTGATGATCGTGTCGGTGTGCAGCTACCTGACCATCAACATCTTCGAGCCGCACAGCATCTACGGCTCGCGGCTGGCCAAGGAGGGCAAGCTCATCACCCATCATACCGACCATGCCGTGCTGACGCTGATGCAGCTTGACAGCGTCATTGACCGTGACAACCTGTGGGTGAGCCCCGACACGGAGCTGGGCGCCATCGTGCACAAGATAAGCCGCTCGAAGGGGAACATCATTCCTGTGCTGGACGCTGCCGGCAACCTGCTGGGCGAGATTGACCTCCAGAAGATCCGCCACGTGGTGTTCCGCATTGAGCTGTACCACCACTTCACGGCCAGCCAGCTGATGCAGGAGCCGCCCGCCGTGCTGACCGACTCGCTGCCCATGACGGTGGTGATGAAGACCTTCGACGAAACGCATGCCGACTACCTGCCCGTGCTGGACGGCGACGGACACTTAAAAGGCTACCTCTCGCGCCAGCATGTATTCACGCAGTACCGCAAGATGGTAGCCGATATGAGTGAGGACTAATCAACTATCCTACTTCAGGATGTTGTAGAGCAGCGAGGTGAGCGAGATGAGGATGCTCGTTGCCGAGAACCACAGGGTGGTCATGCTGCCCACGCTGGAGTTCTGTGCCTTCACCTTGTTGGGCGTCACGTTGATGACGTCGTTCTGCTGCATGTAGTAGTAGGGCGAGTTCACCAGGTTGGCGTCGGTCAGGTCAAGCAGGTGTATGGACTTCTGGCCGTTGGCATCCTCGCGGATGAGCTGCACGTTCTTGCGCTGTCCGTAGATGGTCAGGTCGCCGGCCTGTGCCAGCGCCTCGAGCACGGTAATCTTCTCGCGGCTGACGGTGAACGTTCCGGGGCGAGCCACCTCGCCGATGACCGATATCTGGTAGCCCGTCATGCGCACGGTGACGATGGGCTTCTCCTGCTCGTTGATGTAGGGCTGTATCTTCTGCTGAATCATCAGCTCGGCCTCCGACTTCGTCAGTCCGCCCACCTTCAGCTCGCCGATGATGGGGAAGTTAATCTTTCCCTGATTGTCAACGAGATAGGTCTGCAGCATGGCCGTCGAGTAGGTAGAGCGCGAGTTGACGGTGTAGGGGGTGGGTACGGTGAGGTTGAACGGTGCGGCAGCCTCTTCGTTGATGGTGCTCACGGTGATGGTGAGCTGGTCCTTGGGCATGATGCGGGCATCATAGAGGAATGCCGACTGGCTGAGGTCAGCCGTGGCGGCGTTCTGGAAGTAGGGCACGTCCTTGTGGCTGGTGCAGCTGGCCATGAGCAGTGCCACGGCCGCAGCTGTGAGAAGTCTTTGAATGTTCATGTCGTTCTTTTTGTTTACAATTTGGCTGCAAAATTACGCATTATTTTCCATTCTGGCAAGAATAAGCGGCAAAAAGTTAGGCTTCTGCCCTGCTCTTTGCCGCTTTTTCGTGTGCAGGAGGCGTCATTCGGGCCATCCGCGCTTCAGGGTGATGATGCCGTCGGCCTGCTCGCCCTGCTTGTCGGTGATGCCGATGCCACCCTTCAGCTCGCCGTTGTCGTACAGCTCTAACGACAGCTCGATGTCGTCGTTATGTCCTTTGGCGTTGATGATGAGGAACATGTCCTGTATCTCGGCCTCAGCATCGTATTCGCTGTTGGCACCGTAGTAGCCGAACATGCTGACCTGGAGGTCGCCGTTGTCGTCGGTGGTAATCTCGAAGCAGAGGGGCGAGCTGCCCGCATCCTTCTCCTGCCATTTGCCCACGGCGGCCTCGCGCAGGCGGGCGGCCTCCTCCCACATCTCGTTCTTTGCTCCTTTTTCACCCCACGCCGACTCGGCAGCGCTGTAGTCCATGCCTTCTATGTCGGTGATGAACAGGCGGTCGCCCTGTCGGCGCACGGTGTAGGTGAGCGTCTGTCCGCCCTGCATGCCCGGGTCGCCATAGTAGAACACGAGGAAGTACTTGAAAGGTTTCCCCTCTTCGTCGGGCTGTGCCTTGGTGGTTCGGCTGCGCGACCAGACGATCATGTCTGTCTCGTCGGTGCCCACGAGCCACCACTTGGCATACTTCTGCTGCTCGCCGTCAGAGCCGTCGCCCTTGCTCACGGCCTCCTTGTGCAGCCGCTTCAGCAGGTCGCCGCCCAGGTACTGCTCCAGCACTTCGTCGCTCCAGTAGCCCTCCTCGGGGCACTTGGCGTAGAACTCCTCCACGAAGCGGCATGCCTCCTGTTTGCCTACGTCCTCCCAGGGCAGCTCGTCATCGTCCTGAGCGTCGACAGCCGCCTCATCGGCCACGGCCTCGGTGCTGTCAGCATCGGGGTCGTGGTCCTGAGCTTTCTTTCCTCCGCAGGCCGTCAGCAAGAGCAGCACGGAGAGTGTCAGAAAGAACTGCTTCATCTTAGTAGAACTTGAAGTAGCGGCGTGCGTTGTTGTAGCTGATGTCCTCCACCATGCGTCCCAACAGCTCGCGGTCGTCGGGCAGCAGGCCCTTCTCCACGTCGTTGCCTAAGAGGTTGCAGAGTATGCGGCGGAAGTACTCGTGGCGAGGGTAGGAGAGGAACGAGCGGCTGTCGGTGAGCATGCCCACGAAGCGGCTTAGCAGTCCGAGCACGGAGAGGGCGTTCATCTGCTTCACCATGCCGTCCATCTGGTCGTTGAACCACCAGCCCGAGCCGAACTGAATCTTGCCGGGCTCGCCGCCCTGGAAGTTGCCCAGCATGGTGGCTATGACCTCGTTGGCGCAGGGGTTCAGCGTATATAATATGGTACGCGTGAGCTTGTCCTCCATGTTCAGCTTGTTCAGGAACTTCGACATGGCCCGTGCGGTGTTGAACTCGCCTATCGAGTCGAAGCCGGTGTCGGGACCCAGCTGGTTGTACATCTTCGTGTTGTTGTCGCGTATGGCGCCGTAGTGGAACTGCTGCGTCCAGTCGCTCTCAGCGTCCATCTCGGCCATGCGAGTCAGGAAGCAGTTCTTGTACTGGCGCACCTCGTAGGCCGACAGCTGCTGTCCGCGCAGGGCCTTCTCGAAGATGGTCTCAATCTGCGAGTCGGTATAATCCTCATCGTAGAACTCCTCAATGCCGTGGTCCGAGAGCTTGCACCCGTTCTGTGCGAAGAAGTCGTGCCGCTTCTGCAGGGCGTCGACCATGTCGCTGAACTTCGTGATGCTCAC
Source organism: Prevotella sp. UBA3837 (assembly GCA_002392835.1). Lineage (GTDB taxonomy): Bacteria > Bacteroidota > Bacteroidia > Bacteroidales > Bacteroidaceae > Prevotella. The sequence goes on from DGHX01000049.1 coordinate 5,072, forward strand.
TCCGCTCACCTGTGCCAGCTGCTCCACATACTTGGCAAACTCGGGCTTCTCGATGTTCATGGCCTTGTCGGGGCGCCATGCGGGAATCATCATGGGGTCGTCCTGTGCCTTGTTGCGGGCGTACTCTATGTGGTTGTGCAGGTCGTCGACGGGGTCATCGGTGGTGCACACGCACTCCACATGGTAGTGCTTCATCAGTCCGCGTGCCGAGTACTCGGGCAGCTTCAGCTTCTCGTTGCACTCGTCGAAGATCTCGCGAGCCGTCTTCGGGCTGAGCAGCTTCTCAATGCCGAAGGCCGTCTTCAGCTCCAGGTGCGTCCAGTGGTACAGCGGGTTGCGCAGGGTGTAGGGCACGGTCTCGGCCCACTTCTCGAACTTCTCCCAGTCGCTGGTGTCCTTGCCGGTGCAGTAGCGCTCGTCAACGCCGTTGGTGCGCATGGCACGCCACTTGTAGTGGTCGCCGCCCAGCCACAGCTCGGTGATGCTCTTGAAGCGGTGGTCGTTGGCCACCATCTCGGGAATGAGGTGGCAGTGGTAGTCGATGATGGGCATCTTAGCCGCATGGTTGTGATACAGGTCCTGGGCCACTTCGGTCTCCAGCACGAAGTTCTTGTCGTTGAATGCTTTCATTAGTTTGTGAGTTTTTAAGTTTGTGAGTTCTTTCGTTTTCCCTGCAAAGTTACTAAATCATTCGCGCATTCCGATGGTTGCCACCTGCTTTTTTTGATTTTTTAATGCTTCCGTCCCTTCGTGTTCTCAGAAATATTTCGTACCTTTGCACTCCCTATTCAGCAACAACGACAATACAGCAATGAACGCAAAACCAAAAAAACGCCGCTGGCACTGCCTGCGCGGGCAAGAGCCGACGGAATTTGACAAACAGATCATGTACTGGGAGCAGAAGGGCAAGTTGGTGCCCACCCGCGACCTCATCAAAACTCCCGAACAGGTGGAGGGCATCCGGCGCGCCGGCGTGGTGAACACGGGTGTGCTCGACGCCGTGGCCGCCGCCATACACGAGGGAATGTCGACACTCGAGATAGACCAAATCTGCCGTGACTACTGCGAACAGCACGGCGCCACACCCGCATGTCTGGGCTACGAGGGATTCCCCATGAGCGTGTGCACCAGCATCAACGAGGTGGTGTGCCACGGCATACCGAAGGCCGAGGACGTGCTGCAGGAGGGCGACATCATCAACGTCGACTTCACCACCATCCTCGACGGATACTATGCCGACGCCTCGCGCATGTTCATCATCGGCAAGACCACGCCCGAGAAGGAGCAGCTGGTGCGCGTGGCCAAGGAATGTCTGGAGATAGGCATGGAGGCTGCCAAGCCCTGGGGCTTTGTGGGCGACATCGGCCACGCCATCGAGAAGCACTGCAAGAAGTATGGCTACGGCATCGTGCGCGACCTGGCCGGGCACGGTGTGGGACTGCAATTCCACGAGGAGCCCGACGTCAACCACTACGGCCACCGCGGCACCGGCATGCTGCTCGTGCCCGGCATGGTGTTCACCATAGAGCCCATGATCAACATGGGGTCGTGGAAGGTATTTATCGACGCCGATGACCCCTACGAGTGGGAGGTCATCACCGAGGACGAGAAGCCCAGCGCACAGTGGGAGCACACGCTGCTGATGACAGAACACGGCGTGGAGGTGCTTACATACTGACAAAAACGAACCCACGTCATGCACATAGCCATTGCAGGAAACATAGGCAGCGGGAAGACGACGCTGACACAGATGCTGGCCCGACACTACGGATGGGAGGCACGCTACGAGAAGGTAGTGGGCAACCCCTATCTGGAGGACTACTACCGCGACCTGCACCGGTGGTCGTTCAACCTGGAGGTGTACTTCCTGAAAGAACGCTTCCGCGACCTTATTGACATTGCAAAGAGCGACCACACCATCATTCAGGACCGCAGCATCTTCGAGGGCGTCTACGTCTTCATGGAGAACAACAAGGCCATGGGGCACCTCAGCGACCGCGACTACGAGACGTTCATGGAGCTCTTCCAGCAGATGATGACCGTGGTGAAGGTGCCCGACCTGATGATATACCTCAGGGCGTCGGTGGCACATCTGGTGCAGAACATCCAGCAGCGCGGGCGTGACTATGAGCAGCAGATACAGCTGGATTACCTGGAGAACCTGAACCGCCGCTACGAGGACTTCATACAGCACAAGTACCCGGGGCGGGTGATGATTGTGGAGAAGGACAACCTGGACTTCCAGCACCAGCCGAAGGACTTCGCGCAGATAGTAGACCGCATTGACCAGACACTGTTCGGACTCTTTCCTTAGACCCATAAGTCAGGAGGGTGGGGGTCTGAACAAGCGCAGATACCCTCAGCCCCCTTGCATTGAGTAATAAACCAATACCTGTCTGAAATAACGCTTGTTCAGACCCCCCATCCCCCTAACTTAGGGGACTTAGACTATGCACATCGCAGTAGCAGGAAACATTGGCAGTGGCAAGACCACGCTGACCCGACTCTTAGCACACCGCTATGGGTGGACACCACGTTATGAACCCGTAGACGACAACCCCTATCTGGCCGACTTCTATGCCGACATGCAGCGGTGGTCGTTCAACCTGCAGATATATTTCCTCAACAAGCGCTTCAAGGAAGTGGTTGAAATATCTAAAAGTCAGGATACTATCATACAGGACCGTACCATCTTCGAGGATGCCTGCATCTTTGCCCCCAACCTGCACGGACAGGGCATGATGAGCGACCGCGACTTCGACAACTACAAGGACTTGTTCGACCTGATGATGTCGCTGGTGAAGCTGCCCGACCTGATGATTTACATCCGCTCGAGCATACCCACGCTGGTGGCACAGATTCAGAAACGCGGGCGCGAGTACGAGCAGAGCATGCGCCTGGACTACCTGCAGGGGCTGGAGCGCCGCTACGAGGACTGGATAGCAGGCTACAAGGGGCAGCTCATCATTGTCGATGGCGACAGGTGCAAGTTCGGCGACAACCCTGACCACCTAAAGCAGGTCACCGACATGATTGACGCCAAGCTTTACGGACTGTTCCCCATGGAGAATACCCTTTAATTGGATGCCCATCATGACTTCGTTAGGGGAAAAGCATATTATTCGGAGGTGTAGGGCTACTGTTCTTCGATGAGCCTTGTCCGCATAAACTCGTCAAGTGTGACGAGGTTTAAGTGTGGAAACGGTGTGTCGTAAAGTATTCGGAAATGGCTGTCCTCGGATACCAGATAGTCAGCGCCAGCAGCAAAGGCACAATCAACGAATTTGTTATCATCCGGGTCAGCGGTGATAATGCCCATGCGGAAGTGTGGATCAACCAGTTGTACGTTCTTTTGATTGAGTATCAGCATAACCACATTTTCTGCCACAGTCGGTGTAATCTGCTGCTCCAGAATCTCCTGGTATTCGTCTAGTATCTCGTTTGAAGCACATAGAGTATAGCGCCCCGCAAGAAATGCGTCCCATATCGGACGATAGGGGCTACAGCGCGAGATAATCTGCAACAGACAGTTGGTGTCAATCACCACGGGGTTCATGCGGCTCATTTGTTATAAGGTGTGCGAAAGTGCGAACCGCGCAGTTGCTGAAGACGCTTCTCATCGAACTGCCCGCTTTCCCAAAGTGCATCCATCTCTTCGTCTATTTGTTTGGCATAGAATGCTGCCAGCTGTTCGCGCAGTTTCTCCAGTCCCACAGCTGTCTTGATGTGAGATACCAGATTAAACACTTGCACCTGTGCTGGAGTAAAGGTGATTGCTTCCATATTTCTAACGTTTAATTATTATTACGGGTACAAAGATAGTGTAAATTTTCGATTAAACGAAGAGAAAACATATTTATTTGCAGTCTTGGGGGTGAGAAAGGCTTCTAGAACGTGCAAAATACTTCATAACAGACTAGTCTTGGCCTTATCCTTTTTATCCTCGCGCGCGCGTGAGAGGTGCTTATATTTCACGATGCCAAGATACAAAGAAACTGAAAGCATTGCGCTTTCAGTTTTTTTGTCTTTCTACTTGGTTCTACAAGATTCTGTGTTGGT
>DGHX01000049.1:9321-31141 GCA_002392835.1 Prevotella sp. UBA3837
GTATGTAACATAGCAGTAACAACACAAAATCTCGCAGAACCTTCTACTTCTTCAGTATCTTGTCCACAATATATACGGCATCGCCTACGGATACTGTACCGTCGCCGTTGACATCGTATTTCTCGTAAGTGACGACAAACTTCGGATGCCGGCCATCGACAGCCTCGTTCAGGCTGTAGTAGTAGACCTTACCAAACTGGTCAGTCGGAGCATTCGGCATCCTGGGAAGGATGTCAACACCATCGCGATAGATATGGAATAGTAACTTCACCCCACGCCCCTGACGTGCACACCAAGGCCAGCATTGTGGCCAGTAATAATCTTAATTGTCTCATAGTTATATTGTTTTGTTGTTATTAATCATCTCATAGGTTTCAGCGGTTTCCTGATGCCGTTCTCGATGATGGCGACGGGCACGGCAGGCTCGTCGTCGCCGTCGATGAACAGTACTGGGATGTCAGTACCGTATTCCTCGATGTATCTGCCTATCCTTTCGCTTCTTGCCGCATTATAAGGTGCGAGATTTCGTGCTGCATTCCTGCCTGTTGCCCTGGCCGAGCTCTTTCCTATAGTGAAGGGATAGGGGTCCATGAAGTGGAACGATGTCGAGAAGCCTTCCGGGCTGTCAGCAGTCGATTCTATGACGAAATACTCGCCGTTAACCTCTATGTCAAAAGAGGCAAGTGGCGAAACCACGTCAATTCTCACAGGATGAGCTCTTGTCTCTTTAATCTCTGCCTTCTTTACACGCTTTTCAAATTCCACCATTTTCCCGCTATAAGTTGGTATTTGGAGGTTGATGGCCCACTCATAGACCCTGGCAGCACCTTTCACGGCGACTTTCACCGAAAAGATATGTTCGAACATCCAGCCACCATTGTACGCTATCTGCTCAGAACTCTCGGGTTCAACCGAGGCAACCTTCACTGTCGTGGCAGCCACGGAGATGGTCTGCCCAATATCAAGGAACAATGCGGGCTTGTCTCTTCCGAGCGAAAATGCAGGATAGACAGTATAGCTCTTCCCTGGTTTCAGTTTGGGGACGGTGATGCCCGTACCATAGTTTTTGATGCTGGTGCCACTGCTTATAGGATCTGTTTCGTCACTACCATTAATATCGGGGTAATAGGTGCCTGTAGCTTTGTCATCCTTTCCGCCGTCGACATAGAGACATGGATAATAAGGTCCGAAGCCACGATTGACGAGCATTCCCTTGTCTCGATAGGTCCACGAGGTGTAATAGTTTGCTCCTTCGCTCGTTGTTGACACAAGCTTGTAGCTGAATCCCTTCGTCTCTGGCATCCAGTGTTCATGATCAAGGCTTTTACTCCACGCATTCATTGTAATTGGAGGCAGGCTGTAATTGAGCCACGTTCCTTCCGTGCTTTCATCCACCGTTTCCAAAAATTCCCGACATACCTCTACAAGCTCGTTCACAGTTAATAAGTCTGAAGAAACATCTTCGCTGAGAATTTTCCTTTTCTTCAACTGCTCTACTAAGAACTTATATGCTTTCGTTCCCAATGTAACTTTGCTAAGTGTGCCGTCGACCAATCCCCGCATGATTCCTATTAGTGACAAGCTCAAGTTCACTCCTACTTCGGTCTTGCTCGAAGTCGACAGCCCTGGCAAATCGTAAATGTCAAGCAGTCCCTTTCCATTCACAGGGAAGGACGCTCCGTCGCCGGTAAAACTGTGTTTCAGGAAGATGCCATTGCCTATATTCGACGATCCGAAGCTTGCGCCTACTTCCAGTTTGAACGAGAGAGCGAGTTTTCCCTCCATGGTGCCTTCTGTCACATGCATGCTTCCCTTGATGTGTCGATTCCCCTTATCCTCCACGCTGATTGACTGTTGTTTAAGCCATGCATCGAGGTCTGTCATTTTTTCGGAGAGGAACTGTCCCAGCTGTTCCGCGAGGGGAGACAGCAGATAAGTCTTGAATGCCACTACACTACTGTCACTGAAATGCACGTTGGACGTGCCAAAGACGTTTGCTTCCACTCCCATTCCTATTTTCACCAACAGTTTTATACTCACAGGGCCGGCATACAGTATCTTGTGACTTTTCGCTTTTATTGTCTTCTCGGCGGCCTTGTCACAATCAATGCCTCCCTTAATGCGTGCCACGCCACTTGTAACGATAGTGTCTGAGATGATGAGTGCAGGCATCACATTCTCAAACGAGAGTTTCACCTTAACCCGATGGGTTATCGACGTTTCCGACGCCCGCAGTTCCAACGAGCCATTCCCACCAGCAGTACTCTGTACGCGGCCCTCGCCGTCGAGGGTCGATTTGCTCCACTTTGCCACTCCACCTTTGCTGTCGACCACTGCACCCTGCTTCTTCCTGTTGGTAATCTTTGGCATCTTCCCATGTAAGTTCGCTGCCACAGGGTGTTTGAACTGGTAGATGATGGCTCCGTCTTCTCCGTCGAGGGTGAAGTCCCTCTGGGCTTTCTGGAACTCGATGGTTCCTCCTTCGTCGTCGGCCCGTGTCTGGGTACTGCCATCAGAGCGTACAGCAGCGGAAGGCTCCTGCTCTACTTCCTCGTCGACGGTCATGTCTATCTCTCCTTCCAGCACTTTAAACACATCGTTCATCTCCACGGCGCAAGTGCCCACCCTATAGACACCGTCTACGAACCCCGCTGCCATCACCTCGGCATAGAAGCCCTCGGGCATAGTCGGCGACGGACGGCAAGTGAGGACCTCTCCTATACGAGGCAGGAAGCGCTCGGGAGTGTTGGCCCTGAAGTCGATAATACCGATGGCACCGTACAGGTCTTCCACCTCCCAGTTCAGTATGTAGCTCTGTATCTCGTCGGTGAGCAGCTTCACGTTGTCCTGGTACTGATAGGTGATGTTGTAGCCTTCACCCGTCTCAGTCTTTGGCTCCGACCATCCGTCGCCGGTGTACACCGTCTTCTTGTTCAGGTCCAGTCCGTTGCTGAGGTCTTCGGCCTCTTCGTCAATGAAAAGGTTGCACGATGCCAGCATGCCGCAGAGTATGAGCATCAGGTATGATGTTGTCTTCTTCATCGTCTTAAGTGTTATTATTATGTTGATGGCGTTAGTTGCTAATCGACCACGATGGTGTCGGTAGGCACGTCGATGCCGATGACATCCCACGGTGCATATTCGAGTGCGTCCTCGTCGAGCACCAGCCTCTCCAGCTTCGAGAGTGTGCCGTGGCTGTTGCCGTCGAAGAAATAATAGGCGGGAAACACCTCCACCCTGCCTTTCCCGCGATAGCAGCAGCGCAGCTCCACCAGGTCGTTGCTGTCGCTGGTGCTGTGCCAGATGCGTATCTCCATGTAGTCGCGCCCTTTCCACTGTCGCATCTTGCCGATGCCGCGCAGCTCGTCGCTGATGTAGGCCGCAATGATGAGCGAGTCCTCGTCGGCCTTGGTGTAGTGGTGGCCGTGGATGGTGACATCGGCATAGATGACCATGTCGTAGGGATAGCTCTTCGGATTGAGATACACCGCCGGCAGCACGTTCACCCAGCAGGTGTCGGTCTGGCGGTCGCTGACGCTCATGGCGTAGGCGCGTGTAAGGCCCTGGCTGATGCCGACGACGGTGTCGTTCTCTATGGCTGCCACCTCCTCGTCCTCCGTCATCCAGAACACGGAGCGGTTCGACAGCGTGTCGGGTTCGAAGATGACAGGTATGCGATAGCGGTCGCCCACTACAAGGCTCACCACCCTCCGTCCCAGCGTCATCTTGCGGGCCGCCACCGGCTCACCGCCATCCCAGTATTCGCCACAGGAGCAGAGCAAAAGCCCGCCCCCGACCCCTCCCCAAGTGAGGGGGGATAAGATAGTGACAAGCCATAGGCAGGCTCTTACTATTTTTTGCCGATTCTTCTTTCTGTCCATAATCTGTCTCCTTCTTAGTAAGATGTGACTCCGTTCATAACTGCCTCCTTTGGGAAGGCCTTAGGGGCGAGAGATCTTCACCACTTTCGACGCTGTGCTCTGCCGCCCGTCGCGCCACTGTATCATCACATAGTATTCAGCCGACTGACCCTGGCGCAGCAGCTGGTCGGTATACTCGGGCTGGTCGGAGGGCACGCTGACTACGAAGCGGAACTTATCGTCGCCGGGTCCCTTGCGGTAGATGCAGTAGTAGTAGGGTGCGTCGATGGGCAGCTTACCTGGGCTCCACACCAGTCGTGTCTGCTTTTCCTTTTCCATGTAGTCGCCGGCCAGGTCAAAATCTACTGCCACCACCTTCGGCCCCTGATGCATCCAGCTGATGGCGAGGCTCTTCGCTGTGTAGGGCGAGGAGTTGAAGCTCTCCACGTAGTAGTAGTATCGCTGCTCGCGGTCGAAGGGCGGGTTGTCGTCGATGATGATGCGATAGCCGCAGGCCCTGAGCGAGTCGGCGTCATAGCGGCCTATCACCTCCCACGGTGTGCTGTCGCCACGGCGGCGGTAGGCCACGTGATAGTCCATGTCGGCATCCATACCCACTATCCACTCCATGTGCATGCCCTCCTCGTCGCTGTGCCTCGACGTGTCGATGTGCGGCTCTGTGGGCGGCGTGATGTGCGGTCGCTTCACCTCTATCCACGGGCTCCAGGGGCCTATGTTGTTTGAATGGTCGACGGCACGCACCTGGTAGTAGATGTACTTCTGGTTGGCATCGAGCACCAGCGAGTCGAGGAACATGCGCTCGCGTATGCCGCCTTCATTGCGCAGCAGGAACACATGGGTGGTGTCGTTGGCAAAGGCCACGTCGTAGTAGCGTATGTCGGTATCCTCGGGCTTGGGTTTCCAGTCGAGCAGTACGTAGGAGTAGCGGCCTCCCTTGCCGATGAGCTGGTTCATGGTCAGCGGCACCACCTGTGCACGCAGCGAGTCGGGGGCAGCGGGGGCCTGATAGTCGTGCAGCTCGAGCAACTGCGCGAAGGATGGTGCCTCGTTGCCCGATTGGTCGACAGCGGCTATGTAGACCATGCATGTCTTGCGGCCTGTCACGTCGATGGTCGTCGTGGTGTCGGTGGGGCTGATCAGGTCGTCGTTCAGCGGCAGCCATTCGCCATCTTCGCCCTGTTCGTTGTAATAGATGATGTAGCCATTGACATCGGCCTCGATGGTGTCCTTCTGCCAGCAGAAGTGGGCCATGACCTTCTCGGTGAGCGTCTCGCCGGGGTATTCCAGGAGTATGCGGGTGAGCTGTGGTGCACGTGGCGGCTCTGTGTCGTAGACGTTGATGCGCAGGGCCGGCGACGGTGCAGTCAGTTCTCCAAAGGGGTCGTGGGCCATGATGCGGTATTCGTAGATGCCGAACTGCGGCACGGAGTCGGCAAAGGCCAGGTAGGATGCTCCCTGGGGCTGCTCAATCATCGAGACGTAGGGCTTTGTGTTGATGCGTTCCCAGGGTCCGTCGCCATTGCCGTCGTCCAGGAAACGCCGTTCTATCTCGTAGCTGGAGTGGCGGTCGTCCCACCAGCCGAGCACGTGGCGTCTCGGTGTGGTGAGCGTGTCGGTCATCTGCGGTTCGTAGGGCTCCGGCACGTAGGGCACGTTCTCCACGTTCTCCACCACGCCCGGCTCGAAGATGAATGCTCCGCCGTTCTCCCACTGCGAGGGCTGCACGTAGTATTCGTAGACGGCCCCCGCCTTCACGCTCCTGTCCATGAACCCCACGGCCATGTCCTGTGCCAGGTCGCGGCGCCACTCTGCCACGAGCATGGCAAAGGCGAAGGAGATGTCCTGCTCGGTGTTGAACTCCATGCTGGCTTCCAGCGTTCCGGGCCTGTTCATGGTCTGTCCCCGCTTCAGCCGGTTTTCGCCATAGAGCAGCCCCATGGCCACGAGGGCGTTGGAGTCGTTGGGGGCATACTTGGCCTGGAAGGCATCCAGGGAGAGGGGCTTGAGCTGCATGGCCAGCGTGTCGAGATCGATACTTCCCTTCTCCACGCGCAGCACGTTCACACCGTAGTCGCAGAGGTATTTCCACGAGGCATAGTCCTCGGGCACCCACCGCAGCATGATGCTGTCGCCATAGGTGCGCACGGCGGCATGTATCTTCGTGGTGAGCAGCGGCGCGTCGTAGATGATGGTGTCGGCCTTGAGTACCAAGGCTGTGCTGTCGGCCGTTTCCTGTGCTTGCAGGCTGAGGCCCCCTGTGAGGAGTGCTGCAGCCATGACTATCTTGTTTGCTTTTCTCATATCGCTATTTATTATTTATCTGAGTCATCATAGACAGGCATTACCCTTGTTCCGTTTACAAACACCGCCGGCTTCCGCAGCTCCAGCCAGTCTTTGAGGCCCGAGCCGCCGATTTCGCGACGGACGTCGGTTACTATGTCACCTTGCATGCTGTCATATCCGCATTTACTGCTGTAGACGTATTGTCCGGTGCTGATGTTGTAGGCATTCACACGGTAGATGGTGGCATTGAAGTCAGTGACGGCCTCTATGCCCCGCTTGGGCCAGAACTGTTCGAAGTTCACCTTCCTGTAGACGGCTCGGTAGTTATCCTTCTTCGACAGACTGTTGATGATATTTTGCTTGGTATTATTCAGCAAGGTTTGTTCGTCTAAATGGGCGACTAAGATACCATTCACGGTGATGTTCGCGTTCTGTCTGACTTGAGACTCGATGGCGTTCATACGTTTCTGGGCATACGCCTCGTAGTCACTGACCGTCAGGATGCCGTAGTTGGAATACTCTGTTTCGTTTTCGCCAAAAAGTGCAAAAGGCACGCCTCCGCAGAGGCGGAAGAACAGCAGGTTGCTCCTCTTTTCGTTATCGCGGTAGCTGTTGTAGCTGCCGTCTATCGACTTGCCAAAGTCTGCCCCTTGGTCGTAGCTCTCGTCTATGTACGGGTTTCGCCCTTTCAGGCAGTCGCCGAAGATGAGCGGGAACTGGTAGTAGGGTATTCTCACGGAGAAGCCGCGGCTCTCTACGGTCAGATACTGGCCGCGATGCAGGTCCTGGAAGGCTTGCATCTGCTGGTTCACTGCCCGCTTGAGGTCATCGCCCGACTTGCCGTAGGTAGCCTTGTGGAACCGGGTCATCAGATCGTCGCATATCTCTTTCATCTTTGCGCTCAGCGAGCCTGCCACGAAGTAGGGTGCAGCGTAGTCGAGAGCCAGGTTGGCCACCATGTCGAGGTTTGACAACTGGTAGTACTGCGACGGCTTGTGCTCTGGTTTCAGGTATGTGGGCGTGATGCCGTTCTGGTTGAGGGTGGTCAGTTCCCAATCGTTGTCGAGCTTTGGCAACGGCCACCTGATCAGCTGCTTCGAGTTGTTCGTCTCATCGTCATTCTTGTAATTCCACCAGCTGTTCAGCCAGGCACCATACATGTCGTTGCGCATGATGGGGATGTATCTGCCCAGACCACGCGTGGAGCCGCCCTGTATGAGCGAGCCGCTGATGTCGTGGCCGTTGTAGCTGAAGGTGAGCGACTCGGAGGAGTTGGGCACCCTGACATAGTCGAAGCCGTATGTCTTCAGTGACCTGTCGCCCACAAACACCCATTTCGACAGGTAGGAGAAGTAGACGTACGGATCCTTCATGCGCAGGGCATCGTTGCTGCCTTCGTAGATGAACTGCCCGTCGCCCAATCCGGAAACAGCCAGAGCATAACGACTATTGAGGGCGTTCTCGTAGCTGATGGCAGGTGCTGTGCTGCCACCTATCACGCCAGGCGACATGCCCACGAACGGCCGCTCGTAGGGCCTCAGCTCAGCACTGGCGTTGGCAGCCCGCGTCGAATACCATTCTTTGCCGTCGGTGGTCAGATGCAGCTGCGCCAGGTTGACGGTGGTGTCCTTTGTGCAGACCTCCTCGCGTATGATGAAACGGTCGTTGAGGAAGGGCGTGACATGAGTCTCAAACGAATTGATAAACGCCGCAGCCTCCTCAGTGCCCGCCATACTTGCCAACGCCCAAACGAAGCCTACGCCCGCAGTGAGATTGGTCTTATCGGCCTGTGTCATGCTGTTGAAGTCATCTTTCCAAAAAGATAAAGACGAGAGATCTATTCCCATGCTTTGTGCACGCTCTTTCAGGATGTCATAGCTGACGCGTGCCCGCTCGTCGAGGGTCAGATATTCATTGTCCAGGGCAAGCAGCGTGGCCGCTGCATCACCGGTCTGGTCACCTATGACCCGCTTTCCGTTTTTCAGGTAGTAGGCGGTACATTTCACAGGCACCTGATAGGTGTACTGTAGTCGCAACTGGAACCGCTTGGCCTGGTCTGAGAAATTGAACTTGTTCACCGGCTGCAGGTTCACGCCTCCGCCTTCGGTCTCCACCCATTCGTTTCCGACGGCCTCTATCCGCCCATTGGCAGCGGCTACGCTTTTCACATTGCCGGTTTGCTTGTCGGTGCTGAAGCCTGACCCGCTGGTGCTGGCGAGCACCCATTCCAGCTTGCCTTTCCTGAAGGCACTGCGGAGGTCGGTGTTCAGGGCAATGGTGGGCAGCTGAATGTCGTGCATGTTCGCCACTGTTGCGCTCATTTCATTGTATTCGTTGAACAACTGGTTCTGTCCGTACGATGGATAGGCCAGTGCCACGTAGGGCTGCAGGTCGAGGACCTGCTCGGGCACCTGCTCCGTATCATCTTCCTTCGTGCGGAAGAAGAACAGCTTCTTCTGCTCCCAGCGCACATAGTGCTGCTGCAGCTTGCCTCCTACCTCAGTGGTCATCTTTGTCCATACTCGTTTGCCATTGAGCACCTCAAAGGCCTGGCCGTTCAGCTCCAGGATATACAATCGTCCGGGCTTCAGCTTCGGCATGCTGATGTGGAACCTGCGTCCCTTTGTCTCGACAATCCTGACGCCAGGTCGAATGCATTTAAACAGAGTTGCAGTCATACCATTCCAAGGATAATCTTTATTATTCGTGCTGCCTTCCCAGCGCTTCACGTTCAGCATGCTTTCATCGAGATTTGAAGCACGCTGGTCATATTCCAGTTCTTTGGCATCCAGCTTCTCGCTTTTCATCCATCGGGTCATGATGGCATTGTTCCAATGGTTGTAACTATCCGTTTGAATGAACCGCATGAAACGGTCGCTGTTGGCCTTCAGGTTCCTTTCTTCCCCCATCCACCAGGTTCTGGTATAATTAAATACTGTGTCGGGGTTTATCTCGTAGAGGATAGCGCCCAAGTTGTAGTTGATGTTAGCTTTGTCGTTCTCAGCCAGCACGCGGTCCTTGTTGATGTCGAAGATATAGGTACGCGAGGCGTATGTCTGCAGCTGTGCTTCATCCAGTCCGGTATCGTCGGCCAGCTCTCCTCCCGTCGTGGGGTCGTAGAGGCGGTAGGCCTCGCCCAGTCCGGCATAGGTGTCGAAGATGGCCGACTGTGCGCGGCTGACGCTGATGGCGTTCTCCACGGCCCATCCCTCCTGGATGCTGTCGCTGGCAATGTTGCAGTTGCCGAAGAGGGCGAAGTCGTCGAGGGCGTTGCCACGGAACGGCACGCACTTGTCGCCGGCGGTGAACGAGAAGCCCTTGTCCACCTTCACCAGTCCGCCCAGCAGGCTCACCTTCACGCGGGCCTTGCCCTCAAGCCATGTGGGTCGTGGCATGCCCATCTGCAGCAGGGCTCCTATACCGGCATTGACCAGGTTGACGTCTTCGTTGATGAGGTCGCCCAGCTCGATGCGCAAGCCCAGCTCGGCAGCCATGTAGGCATAGAGCTGTCCCATGGCATACCAGTTCTTGTAGCCCATGTAGTCGCCATAGTTGTTGCAGAACTGAGGTTTGCCATAATTGACGAGCGACACGTCGAATCCGCCGATGGCGTGCATATAGCCGTAGAAGAGTCCCAGGTCGACATCGATGAATCCCCATGCCGAAGCACCGACCATCACGCCGCCACCGCCATCGGCTGAGTTGAGCATCTTCTTGATGAGTGTCGACCTGGAGTTTTTCACCTTGGTCATGTCGGCCCCCAGTGAGGTGCTGCTGTTCTTGTGGCCGTTGAGGAACTCGGTCACTTCCGACGGGATTTCGGGCAGCTGGCCGTTGCCGGGCAGCTCGTTGCCTACGCAGAGGTAGCCGTCGGAGCCGATGTTCACGGTGATGACATCGCTCTTGTAGTCGAGATAGGTGAACTTGCAGCGCTTGTCCTTCGCCGGCTCGCCGAGGTAGAGGTGCCACTTGTTCTTTTTCTTGTAGTCCTCCGTCCAGGTGAACTTCAGCTCTATAGGTATGACGTACTGACCGGCCTTAAGCGTGCCGCTCTTGTTCTCCGTGCTCTTGGCATTCTCCTCAAAGCGCGCCTTGTCCGCCTGGCTCATGTCCTTGTTGTCAATCTTCGCCTCCGCCTTCTTGTCCGACTTGTTCTTATAGTCGCTCTCCATCTCCTTCAGGTTGCCAAAGGGGTCGTCGACGAACTTTGAAATCTGGCCGTTGAAGGCATTCAGCTCGTTCTTCACAAATTCCAGCTCACCCGTGGCCTTCGAGATGAAATCGTTCAGCACGCTGGTGTCCATACCGATAGTGGTGGTGATGTTCAGGCAGAGGAAGCGGTCCTTGGTTTCGCTGGCCCTGTCGCCTTCGCCTCCTTCATGGACATAGACGAGCTTCACGTCGGAATTGATGAGCCCGCTGACAGCGTTGACGTTGCCGAGGAACTGGAATGTGCTCATGCGATGGTGCGTCCGGTCATAGACCACGGTCAGGTCAACGCTGCCCTTCAGTGTCTCCTCACCGCTGGTGGCAGCCAAGCCCATTCCGAAAGTGACGCCGATGGTGCCCTTCGACTTGTTCGGCAGGCCGCCGCGCTTGGTGCCCATGCTCACCTCGCTGCCGGGTTCGTATTGGGGAATGTCGGGCTTGCAGTTGATGTAGAAGCCTCCGCTGATGCGTGTGACGACGATGGGGTCGAAGCGTATGACCGACGTGCGGGCATCGAGCTCGAGGTCGCAGATGAAGTATCCCCATTTCTCGTTCTCATCCTCGCGGTCCTTGAAATAGCCGCCTTCACAACTCACCTCGAACAGCTCGGCCACGCCCACCTTCAGACTTCCGGCATAGCCCGTATCCTTGTTGGGGTCATCCTTCAGCACCAGCTTGCCGGCAAGCGTCAGGCCAGTGAACTCCGCATCGACGGAAATCTCCTTGAAGCTGACCTTGCCGTCGCTGAGATACCACTCGCTGATGTTCTTGATGCCTCCTTCACGGTGCAGCTTCGAGCCGATGCCGATGCCTGCGGCGACACTGATCTGATCATCGACGAATCCTATCTTGCCAATGACGTCGAGGGTGAGGGAGTCGTTCTCGTAGCCAGGCTCGAACTTTTCTATGCCGAGGCTGAACGGTCCGAAATTCTTTTGCCCCGACGCAAACGACCACTCGCCATAGTTGAAGAAACATTCGTCGCCCAGCTTCAGCTCACTGCCTCCGGTGATGGTATAGCTGAGCAGGTTCTTCTTGCCGCTGCCCTGTTTCTCCTTGGCAATGCGCTGGGCATGCAGTCCGCCGTCGAGCCCCAGGTTCTGCCAGTCGCTCTCTTTCTTGTTCGACAGTCGCATCTTCGTAAAGTGAATGCCGGGCAGCTCCAGCTTCAGTGGCAACGCATTGCTTATTTCGGCCATTCGGCTGTTCAGGCTCTTGGTGCCGGCTATGGTGATGTCGCCCGCCAGGCAGAGCTCCACCTGCGTGTAGGTGTCCTCCTTGCCGCCCATGAGGCTGTCTTTGGCCTCCACGAGGAAGTAGGTCTGCTCGGGCGGCAGCGTCAGGTCGCCGAGCACGAAGTTCATGGTCAGCGCCTTGCTGTCCATGTTCTGGGTCTTGAATACATACGACATCCGGTTCTTGGCATACTTCGAGCGGTAGCGTAGCTCCTTCTTTGTGCCCTCCTGGTTCCACACGTAGTAGGGCTCGAGCTCGGGATCGGTGAGATGGCGTATCTCGCAGACATATTCCACATCAGTCTCCTGCGATTGTCCCTTGTCGTCCTTTCCGTCCTTACCAGCGTTTTTCCCGCTGCCCTTTCCGCTTTCGGCAGCGGCCTTCTCCTGGGCCACCTTGCCCAGCAGTGGCACGCCGAAGCCTCCACGGATGACGCAGTTGTCGAACTGGTTCTGGACGATGGTGAGCGAGGCCTCGTCGAGGGTGAACTTCCATCCGCCGCACTTGCCTGTCTGGGCATTGAGTACGCTGTCGGCAAACACCTGGCAGCTGACCCCCGAGGCATCGATGAGCATGTTGCGGGCACCGATGTAGGCTCCCTGCTCCTCGCCGCCGAAGACGGCGAACTTGGGGAAGCCGACACTGATCTCTCTGATGAACACGCCCTGCCAGGTGTTCCACGATGCCTGGTCCTCGCCCACGCTGTAGCCACAGCGCTTGAAGTCGAAGGTCGACGTCTTGCCCTTTTCCCATTTCTTGCTCTCCTCGTTGTACACCTGCTGTGCAAACATGGTCTTCACCTCCGTGCCCGTGGGCATCAGCCGGTCGTTGCGCTCCATGTTGTAGTCGAAGATGACCTCCTTGCCGGCGGTGAACGTCCAGCCGGGCAGGTCGGCGACCTCGAAGGGTGTCATCGTGCCGACGGCAATGAAGTCAGCAGCATCGTCGCCACCCTCTACGACTGCCTTCAGGTCGAGCAGGGCGGGTATGTCATCCTGCGTCTTGCCCTCGACCACACGCTTCGTATTTGGCAGCGTCATGGCTATCTGGAGTCCCAGCCCGGCAAAGCCGTCGCTGTCCCAGCGCAGGAAGCAGCCATCATCAGGTGCGGGGTCGAGCGGCACCGTGGGAGCCTTGAATGTCATCTTGAAGTCGCTGTTGGGGTCCTTCAGCGGCAGGTTGCTCAGCAGTGCGAGCACGCCTTCCTCGGGGAAGAACTTATCGGGCGTGATGCAAAGGCGGGGAGCTCCGAAGATGAGCACGTCCTGACCGTCGAACACATCGCTGTTGGGAAGGGCAATCTCGGCGATGAGGTTCATCTGTGCCGACTGTGGCGTGAACTGCATGCAGCCTATCTGCACGTCGAAGCTCTTGGGCAGGTACTGCTTCACCTCGTCGGGCAGCTCCAGGGGGAAGTAGAGGTCGAGGGCATCGCCATGCATCGAGAAATCATCCCAGCGGTTGCCGGCACGCTTGTATTCAGAGTAGTATTTGCCCAGGTTGTAGCTCTTGGCGAGGCTCTGCGCCTCTCCTTTCAGCATCTCGTCGGGACTGCCGCCCAGCTGGCTCTTCACCAGGGCGTTTACCTCGTCGGGAATAGCGAGCGAGCCGTAGATATTGTCGAGGCTGGCCAGCGTGAAGAGTGAGTCGACAAACTGGTCGTCGCTGTATGCCTGCAGCCCCTTGCCCTCGCTCATGGGGTAGGTGACGCACTTGCCCTCGATGACCTCGAAGTCGGTGTTCACCTTCAGGCTGTCGAACTTCACGGCCACGCGGGCGTTGAAGTTGAAATATTTGTCCGACTTGGGCGACCAGCGTATGTAGCCGCGGCCCCTGAGCGTCTTTTTCTTTTTGTCGAACTCCACGAACTCCTGCTCGTCAAGGGTCAGGTAGAACTGTCCGATCTTGATGGACTGGTCCTTGCCGGGTTTCTCGCTGATGAGCGTCAGGTTCTTGAACGTCACATGGTCGTGGCCACACTGGTAGTTCTCGTTGAAGTGGGTGGTCAGTGCGAAGTCAGTATAGTTCAGCGAGTCGCCATGCATCTGGATCAGTGAGTCAGCAATATTCTCAGCCTTCGCGGTCACTCGCAACAGCAGGTAGTCACCCTGCCGCACCTTGTCCTTGATATCCTTCCACTTGATGGTGTCATTCAGAGCTTTGGTGCTTTTGGTGTAGAGGGGTCTCGACTTGAAGATGACCGCCTTGCTGTCAGCAGAGTTGCCCGTATAAAGGGCCAAGTTGTATTCGAACTTGATGGTGTCATGCTTTTCGCCCCATCCCCCGGCAATTGCCGGCTCACGCCAATTGGCTACAATACTGTCGTTTTGGTAGATAAGACGGGCTTGTGAGCCAGGGAAGGCGGGACTGGTCAATATGGGTTGGGCATAGCTGTATGCCGGGCCTTTCTTCGTTTCCTCGGCTTCACCGAGCTCCCCTTTGACCGAGGTTACATCGTCCCTCGCCGGATCCATAAGCCGGAAGAGCACGATGGGGCTCTTACCATCGTTCTTGATGACGGGCACGTTGAGTGAATTCTGATTCTGATAGGGCGTATGGGCCACCAGCTGCATGGCATAGACCTTGCCCATTGCTGCCGTGTCGGCCATCATCTGCGCCACGTAGGCGGCAGGGATGGTATAGCTGTTCTGCGTCAGGCGCTGCTTCTCCAGGAAGGTGATGGTGTTCGGCTCCATGGCCTCGTCGGGCATCATGGTGCCCAGCTCAACGAAGCGGATGTCATACTGCCACTGCACCATCGTGGCATTGCAGTTCAGCGTGGGCATCGTCCACTCGAAGCGTGGCTGGTTCCTGTCGATGTCGATGACCTGCAGCTCGCCCAGCTCCCCGCTGTGGAACGCCAGGTTGGGGGTGATGAACTTGGGGGCCTCGGCCTCATAGCAGATGTTGAACAGGCAGATGCCGTCGGCCTGGTTGTTCAGCACCACGGGGGCACTCAGCTCCGGGTTCCATTTGTAGGCCGTGAGCTGCAGCTCATACTGTCCTTCGTCCATCAGGCCGAAGTCGCTGTCGACGATGTTCTTGTAGCGGCCTTCCTTGACAAAGATGTCGTGCGGGTCGAAGTGGTCGAACAGGTGTTTCAGCTCGATGGCGTTCAGCGTCTTGTGCTGGTTAGGCGACAGCACAATCGGCGTACGGGGCATGTGCATGGTCTCGACATTCGTCGACATCCATTTCACATCGGCCGGGAACTTCTGCTGTATCTGTATGCCGAAATAGAGCAGCTGCTGCTCATCGGTGTTGTTGATCAGGGTGACGCGGAAGAAGCGGCCCAGGTTGGTGACATACTCGCCAGGACGAGGAGGCAGCACTTGCTGTACGGGGGTTACCTGCAGGGTGACGTCCTGAGCCCTCACCGGCGAGAGCGTATGAACGAATGCCGTGAGCTGCAAGAGCACTGCCAGCACCAAAAGTCGCAGCACGCCCGACTGTTTCATATAGTTTTCCATCATGTTCATATCATGTTGAATTATCGGTTTCAGTTTACTGTTCACTCGTTTCCGGCTTGGCCTTGCGCTTCAGCTGAAGCAGCGAGAAGGTGTAGTTATAGCCCAAAGAGACGTTGATCTCGGTTGTACCCATTGACCGCAGGTCGTCCGAGAGGTTGGTGTCGCTGTATTTGTTGAAGCCGGCTGTCAGCGAGAACTGGTGCACCTTGGCCAGGGTGTAGCCTGCTGAGAGGTCGGCACCAATGCTGAGGTTTCGTTGCTGATGGCGGATGTCGTTATAGCAGAACGACAAGGTGGCCGAGGTGTGCAGGTTCTTCTCCTTGAGGAAAGAGCGGGCTGTCGACAGCGAGAGGACGTCGGAAGAATAGCGGGTGTTGTATCCCTTTGATGTCTGATGGCTCAGTGAGGTGACGAAGGAAGTCTCCCAGGACTTTACGTCGAGTGAGTAGCTCAGGCCTGCCGCCCACGCCGTGACGTCGCTGATGCCGGTGGCGAAGCGGTTGAGGTCGCGATTGTCAGTGAAGCTGGTCGACAGCGAGAAGCTATGGCCCAGCAGGTCGCCGTCGATGGCATAGCTGGGACTGAAAAAGACGGAGTTCATGATGCGGTTGACACGTATGGAGTCGTTGACGTGTGCCTTGCCGTCGACCTGCACCTGCCTGTAGCCGCTGTATCCGGCAGTGAGCGACAGGTTCTCGCCCAGCGAGGTCGAGGCCGAGGCATTGTAGACGAAGCCCCGGGTGGTGTAGAGCTGGCGGCGCGTTATGTTGTCCTCCTGGCCGCTGAACGAAGCGGAGAGGGATATTTTCTTAAAGAGGGTTGTCGATGCATTGATGCCCAGTGACTGGTAGTTATTGGAGGTGTAGTAAAGGCCCAGCGTGGTATAGTCGGGCTGCACCATCCGGTAGAAGATGCTGGCATTGAAGCCCCGGAGCGACAGCGTGGCATTGATGTCGCCGGCGATGCGCATGAGGGAGGTATAGCGTGCCTCGAACACTTTGTCCCAGCGGTCGACCTCAGCGGTATGGATGCGCGGGGCGCGCTTGTCCGACGAGAAGGCACTCCAGGCCAGGTTTCCGCGCAGCGACAGCCATGGTGTGAGGCCCAGGCCGCCCTTAAGGGCCACTGCGACATTATCCTCTGGGTTAATCTGATCGTGCCAGCGTGCATTGACCGACGATATCTTGTCGTATGCACGCAGGATGAAGAGGTCGAGATATGTGCGGCCGGAGCCGTAGCCCAGTTTCATGCCCATGCCCATGCGCTGATATTGCGGACGGCGGGCCAGAGGATTCTCGGGGTCGTCGTTGACGGCGTTGCGCAGCTCGCCGTAGAAGGCGCCTGCCCGCAGTTTCGACGAGGTGTACTCCAGGCCGATGCCGTTGAACGAAGTGTTCATGATATAGGGGTGCATGCCCATGTTGCTGCGCCCGAAGTGCCCGCGCCAGTTCTTGTAGGTTGGGTCGATGTGGAACGAGAAGTGGGGGAAGTTCCACGAGGAGTTGCTGTTCGAATAGTAGAAGGCGAATGGCATTGAGATGCCATAGACCGACACGTTAAGGTTGGCATAGAAGGAGTTGCCCCATGGCGAGCGATAGCCGCTGCCTATGGACGAGTGGTAGTAGGTGTTCTGCGTGCCCACGGCGCCGGTGATGATGAGCGGGTCGCTCTTGGCGATGGTCGAAATAGTGTTCTGCGAGAGGCTTTGGGCACAAGCCTCATCATGCCCCCTCCAGAGAGAGGGTCTGAACAACGCGACGGCGGTACATATTAATATAATGTACGCGCGAGAGGATCGGTGTCTGCTCATCATAATATAGCTGTTTACTTGTTGTTTTCTGTAAAAGGGAAAGAATGCCGCCGCTGGGCAGCGGCATTCTTTGATTACGATAAGGTGTTACTTCCTGACGACTTTCTTCATGGTGCCGTCCTGCATCTTGTGGATAGTGATGCCCTTGGCATGGCCCTTGACCGCACGTCCGTTGAGGTCGTAGCTCTCAGCATTGAACGCTGAACGCTGAATAGTGGCGATGCCGGTGACGACGTTGCTGCTGGTCAGCTGCACGGGAGCCTTGACTGAGCCGAGGCGCATGGTCGAGGTAACCGTCTGGTCGATGTCGAAGTACTCGCCGGTCAGCTCATTGTGCAGGCGGAACGTCACCTCTTCGCCACCGTCGGTATGGACGGTGATGAAGGCCAGGCCACGGTCGAAGGAGCCTTCGCCACGGCACTCGTCGCCGACGAATGCGCCGATGGTGTAGTCCTCAGGATTCTCCACATCGGCAAGGCTGGCCACCATGGTCATGTTACCAGCGAACTGCGTGTGGTCGTAGTGCCACACGCTGCGGCTCATGGCACGTGCTCCGGCGGCAGTCTCGTCGCCCTGCTCCATACCGCCGTAGGTTTCCATGGCGAAGGAGCAATACATGTCTTCATTGCCGGGGTTGTAGATGTAGTATCCCTGGCCCTTCTTTATCATCTTCAGTGTGCCTGTCCATTCGCCGCCAGACATTTCCACTGAGCCGTCGGCCTTCGACACGATGACCACGCCATCAGCAAAGTCCGTATTAGCAAAGGCATGCGCAATGGTGCGGTCGTAGAAGTAGGGCGAGCCCACCCAGTTCCAGCCGGGCATGAGTTCCAGATAAACGATCTCATTGACGTTTCCAGTGTAGAGATAGCTGTCCTTGGCGGCGCCCATCTTCACTTTGTACATCTGGTTCTGCTCGATACCTCCGTATAATTGCAGGTCAGGATTACTGTCCATCATCGAGCCCCAGAAGCCCCACGAGGGATCGTTGTAGAGCAGGTCGCTGTAGGTACGGGCCTCAACGAGGTCGTTGCCGAAGAACTCAGGCAGCTGCTCGCCTGTCAGGCCGCCCCAGTTGTTGCTCTTCCACTGCCAGCCGCTCTGCAGCGACACTTTAGCAGGTGCCGTGAGCATCGCGGTCTCGTTGCCTACTATCTGGCCATTACTCTGTACGGTGACCACCCACTCGCCAGGCAGCGATGCCACATAGCTATAGGTGCCGTTGCCTGTGTTGGCGATGTCGAGCACATCCCACTCACCAAACTCACTGTTGAAAGCGTCGAGTGTAAAGTCGTCCCACGAGAAGGTGGCCGTAGCGGGGACGGGCGTCAGCGTGATCGTACCAATGGTGGGATCGTTGGCATCAGGCGTGATGGTAATCGTGAAGTGGTCGATGGCATCGGTGATGTTGACGACAAACTGCACGCTGGCCGTCTGCTCAACGATGGTAGCGTCAGTGCCGTCGTAGTTGCTGTAGTCGTTCCAGCGCAGGGTAGCGCTGACGTTCGTCTCGCCAGACACCAGTGCATCAGTGGGGCTGGTGATGGTAAAGTATACACCGTTTACTGTCAGGCCACCTTCACCCGTGAACACGCCGCCAGTCTGCGTAGTGACTGTACCACGGGGACTGGTGTTCTGAGGTCCATAGGTAATGTTTCCGGCAATGGCATCTCCGGCCTCAGCAAGAGCCGTCTTACTGTCGATAACGAGCGGATCAGTTGTGGCAGCAATGGTCTTGGCGGGATTGAACACCTGGACGGTGACAAAGATGGGCCAGCGGTCGCCATCGATGCCATTGGGCGTGATGGCGATGGTGGTAGTACCAGCCTGATTGGCCACGACAGAATTAGCAGCGATGGTGAACAGTGAGTTATCGACCTCGCTGATGGTGAAGGTCTTGTCGGCAACATCGTCGGGCAGGATGACCACACGTTCGGCCAGCCGCTGGTAGATATCGTCGCCCACATTACACTTGAACGTCACGTCCTCAGTGGGAGTCACATCATCGGCACCCCAACGGAAAGCAGTCTCCGTAATGGGGACGATGATGTTGACGGTAATCCACGCGGGGCTGACAGGATAGAGCCTGGAGTTGTCCGCCTTCACGATATAGGGGCGGATGCGGGTGGTGCCGCCCTTGATGGGCGTCCAGCTGCCCTGGTTCGTTTGGATATAAGTGGCATCCTCTATCTCCCAGAGCACCTCATCGGTGGCAGTGACAGGTACAAGGCTGTAGGCTTTATTATTGCCATTATTGAGCATGAAGTAGGTCAGTTCGCCTTCATCATTCTTATAGACATCGAATGTTGCATTCTCGATGTTGATAGCCGTAGCATGCTGAATGACGGTGAAGGTGGTGCTGGCCAATATACCATGATTGCCATCCTTGCTGACCATAGAGATAAGCGCAGGGTCGGCAGTGACTTTCACGCCGGTGAGCACGTCGCCCTCGATGGTGGCGAACTCTTCATAGTTACCCAGATCCCAGGTGTAGTTTTCAGGCAGCTGGGCCCCAGTGGGAGTGACCACGATCTGGTCCAGCAGGTTGACGGTCTTTCCCACCTCTACCTCAAAGGGGTTGAAGGTAATCTGGGTGGGCAGGGTGGCCGTAAGCCGCACAAGGCCCGACGAGGGAGGATAGCCGTAGGTGTCGCCGTCGCTGCGGAAGGTGATGGCGGTAGAGGCGGTGAGCTCGAAGACATCCTGGTTTGCGTTGCTCAGCTTGAAGGTGATGGTCTTCCCTTCGTCAGAGACGCTGCCGTAGTTGCCAGGCACCTGGAACTGCAGGAACTGGGTGCCGTTCTGGTTTTTCAGAACGGAGGCATCGTTGTCCTGTACCACCAGGCGGCATTCGTCGCCCACGAACACGCCAATGGTGTAGTTACCGCCATAGACGGCACTACCGTTGCTGACTTCAAGGCTGGCCAGGATGTTGGTGTAGCCCTGTGGCTGGTCGTTGTGTGTCACAACCGTCCATTGCGCCGAGGCCCCCATCGCTACGACCAGGAGCGCCAGCAGTGTAAATAGCTTTTTCATAACTTTACTTTTTTATGGTTGATAATATAGATGTGATCCTTCTGTGGATGCAACACGCGACGGCCCTGAAGGTCGTAGTACGCGGCGGGCTGACGTGAGGGTGCCGACAGCTCAGCGTCGTCGATGCCCAGCAGCAGTGCTTGGCTGTGCAGGGCCACGGGCTGGCGCAGTGAACCCAGGCGCTGCTGGCCCACGGTGAACTGCTCGTCGACGGGCCACTCCCTTCCGTCAGCGTCCTGCAGCCGCAGGCTGACGCGCTCGCCGCCATCGGCATGGATGGTGAGGTGATAGCGGCCGTTGATCAGGCACCCCACGCCTCTCAGCTCGGCGCCGACGTAGGCGAGGAGGGTGGAGGGTGGAGGGTTGAGGGTTGAGGGTTGAGGGTTGAGGGAAGCCACCATCGTCATGTTATCGCGGAAACGGCGGGAGACATCTTGAAGTGAAGAGTGAAGAGTGAAGAGTGAAGAATTGACCGGTGCCGTCTGGACCGTTGAGGGCTGCGGGTCGGTGGTGGGCGTCTCGTGGCCCTGAGCCATCATGCCTTCAGGGGCATAGCTCAGCAGGCCGGGCGTCTCGTCAGGATAGTAGCACAGGAAGCTCTGTCGCGTGGTCATCACCTGCAGGTCACCTTCCCACTCTCTGCCGTTCCACTCTGCGGAGCCCTGGTCTTTCGACACGATGACGGTGCCCTCGGGCAGGCGTGCAGCAGCGAAGGCGGTGGTGAGCCGCCGGTCGTAGAAGTAGATGGATGGAATCCAGGTCCACCCCTCTTCGAGTGGCACCGCCCAGCTGTGGTCAGCGCTCCCGCTGCCGACGTAGCTGACGGCACGGCGCTGCATCTTCACCTTGTAGGCCATGTCCTGAGGTATGCCCCCGCCAGTCATGATGGTGCCGAAGTAGCCCAGCCCGGGGTCGTTGCAGAGCAGCTCCTGCTGGGTGCGCGCCTCGACGAGCCCGGGGCCGAAGACGGTCTCGAGGTTCGAGGCATCGAGGGAGCCATAGGGATTGGTGCGCCACTGCCAGCCCTCGCTGAACGACAGGCGCTCGTCGACATGAAAGCCGGTGAAGGGCTCGCCGCCTGCTGCATCGGCATAGAGGGGATAGGCCTCACGACCCTCATCGCTGGGCAGTATCTGGATGTCCACCCATCCGGGCACGAGTCCTGTTATATGATAGGTAAGGGGTTGGCGCGAGAGCAGCCGGATGTCGGCGGGCTGCCAGGCGGCAAAGTCCGGTGAGGCGCTGCGCAGGTGGATGTGGAAGGCCGACAGGGCGCAGGCGGCATCAGCGGGGATGGGTGTGAGCGTCATCGTCGTCGTCTCGCCGACGGCCACATGGCCGATGCTGACGGCGAAGGCCTGCAGGGGAGCCGTCGGCACATCACCCTGCATGACGATGGGCGCTGACGGCCGCCCCCATGACTCGCCGTCGAAGACGACTGGCATGGCAGGGGTCACGTCGCCCACAAGACCATAGTCGTCGTCCTTGCTGCACACCTCGAAACGGATGGGCTTCCCCCTGTCGGCAGGGCGGTCGCCCGCCACACGGAGCACGAAAAGGGTGTTGCCGTCCTCGCCCTCCACGGGTGCGTCGGCCACGGCGCGACACTGGTCACCGACGAAGGCTGCCACGCGATAGTGCTGGTTGCTGTAGCTGGCCGACCAGCCGTTCAGCTGCAGGGTGGCATAGACCACGGTCTCGTCGTTATAGCGGTGGCTGCCGGGGGGTGTCCACCACGACTGGGCATGGCCCCCGAGGGCTGCAAGCATGCATGCAATGATCAGTTGTAGTCTCCTCATATTACTATAGTTTTAATAATTCAAGTTTCGCATTCGCTCCGCTCGAGCTTGCTCGCTTCGCTTGCGAAGAACTTGGGGGAGTTAAAGGGAGTTAGG
>DGHX01000049.1:31219-31346 GCA_002392835.1 Prevotella sp. UBA3837
GTTCTTCGCAAGCGAAGCGAGCAAGCTCGAGCGAAAGGACGTTACCTTTTTCCCTCCAATCTGCCAAGGAGCGGAATTGTCTGGGAAAGAACTATTGTCCTTTAACTCCCTCTAACTCCCTTTAACT
>DGHX01000049.1:31405-32062 GCA_002392835.1 Prevotella sp. UBA3837
TTTAACTCCTTTAACTCCCCAACTTCACTCCTTGCCCAGGATGACGTTCACGAGCTTCGTTACGTCGGCCATGGTCACCTGGCCGTCGCCGGTGACGTCGTAGTTGGTGCCGGCACCTGTCTTCTGGTAGAACACGGTGATGGAAGGATTGGGCTTGCTGAACTCTTCTGCCGGCAGCACGAACTGGTATGAGCCGTCAGGCTGCAGCTGCACGTCGAAGTCGCTGTTTTCGCCTTCGCCCTTATAGATGTTGCGATCATAGCCGCAAAGCACCAGCCCCAGCTCATAGCCCTGCTGAGGTTGGAAGGTGAAGGTGACGGGAGTGCCTGGCTGCATGCCATAGACCTTTTCCACCTGTTCGGCAGCAACGTTCATGTGATAGGTCTCACCGTCAGAACTCGTGTAGGAGGCGCTCGTCGTGCCCCCCTTTGTCGAGAACAATGTCATGTCAATCGTCTTTATCTCATACTTTGCTTCGACGAGGAGGTCCTCGGTCACGTTCGTGAGGTGCAGCTCCCTTTCGCTCTCCCCGTCAACGAGGTCAGCGGTGCGGTCGACGCCATTGACACAGAGGTGGACTTCAAAGATGCCGGGGGCTATGTTATGAGGCATGATGACGACGTCGCTGCCCTTCGCGAACTGGCACACACGCGATTC
>DGHX01000116.1:0-2129 GCA_002392835.1 Prevotella sp. UBA3837
TGCACCCATCATGCGGTCGCGCGACCTGAAGAACTGGGAAATCGTCAGCTATGTCTACGACCGACTGACAGATTCGCCGAAATACGACCTCAACGAGGGCACGGTGTATGGCCGCGGACAGTGGGCCACATCGCTGAAGTTCCACCAGACGGCCGCCGAGCGCCGCGCCGGCAAGCCCGGTCGCTTCTATGTGCTCTTCGCGCCCAACGAGGCGGGAAGCATGGGCGACACCTACATCTATTCGGCAGAGAAGGCCGAGGGTCCGTGGACACTGGTGTCGCGCATGCGTCATTTCCACGACTGCTCGCTGTTCTTCGACGATGACGACCGCGTCTACGTGGTCTTCGGCACGGGCGAGATGATGGAGCTGAAGTCAGACCTCTCGGACGTCATCGAGGGCTCCTATCGCAAGATTTTCGAGCGCGAGGAGGACGAGACCGGACTGCTGGAGGGCAGCCGCATGATCAAGCACCGCGGCCGCTACTACCTGCTGATGATTTCCCACGTGTGGGCACCGGGGCGCCATCGCCGCGAGGTGTGCTACCGCACGAAGGACCTTCGCTCGTCGTGGGAGAAGAAGACCATCCTGGAGAGCGACTTCGGAGGCTTCCCCCATGTGGGACAAGGCACCATCGTTGACACGGAAGACGGCGACTGGTATGGCATCATCTTCCAGGACCGTGGCGGCGTTGGCCGCGTGCTCACGCTGATGCCCTGCCGATGGATTGACGGCTGGCCCATGCTGGGCGACGAGGAAGGACGCATTCCGCTCCATGTACGCCCGCTGGTGAGCGGCGAACCCACCCGTAGCATTGTGACGAGCGACGACTTCGACACTACTACGCTCAATGCCTGCTGGCAGTGGAACCACAACCCCATTGACGCCGCCTGGTCGCTGACCGAACGTCCCGGCTGGCTGCGGCTGCGTACAAATCGCGTGGTGGAGAACCTCTATCTGGCGCCCAACACGTTGTCGCAGCGCATGACAGGTCCCACATGCAGCGCCACGGTGGAGCTCGACCTGAGCCATCTGAAAGACGGCGACTGCGCGGGTTTTGCCGCCTTCAACGGGCAGTCGGGCGTGTTGTGCGTCAGCAAGCAAGGCCGGCAGCTGCGTCTCGACATGCAGGAGCAGGAGGTCAACCTCACCGAACGGGAGAAGGCCGTGAAGAGCGTCGACGTGAAGACCATTGAGAGCGCCGCCCTGCGCCAGAGCCACCTGTGGCTGCGCATCGACGGAGACTTCATGCCCGGCCGCGACATCGCCACCTTCTTCTACAGCCTCGACGGCGAACAGTGGACGAAGATTGGCAGCGACTACAAGATGCGTTTCGACTACCGCCGCCTGTTCATGGGCACCCGCTACGCCCTGTTCTGCTACGCCACCAAGCGCACCGGCGGCTATGCCGATGTGGCAAGCTTCCGTCTCAGTCCCACACAGCAGTAGCCGCAATCATTCCAGAAAGATTATTAAAACCATTAAAACCATAACTCATTATGTTCAATTATTCATTATCCAATTTCAACAAGGTGCTCAGCCATCGGCGGGCATCGATGATATTTATTCTATTTTCACTATTCGTAGGCAACGCATCGGCACAGAGCGGTCTGAAGGATGTCTACAAGAACTACTTCATGATTGGCGTGGCCGTGAACCAGCGCAACGTGACCGACCCGGCGCAGATGGCGCTCATCCAGCGCGAGTTCAACAGCATCACCTGCGAGAACGACATGAAACCCGAGCCCACCGAGCCCAAGGAAGGTGAGTTCAACTGGGAGAATGCCGACCGCATTGCCAACTTCTGCCGCCAGAACGGCATCAAGCTGCGCGGCCACTGCCTGATGTGGCACTCGCAGATAGGCAAGTGGATGACCGACGACAACCCCACCAAGGAAGTGTTCTACGAGCGCATGCGCAAGCACATCCACGCCGTGGTGAGCCGCTATAAGGATGTGGTGTACTGCTGGGACGTGGTGAACGAGGCCATGACCGACGACAAGAACGCCATCGACCCCTATCGCCAGAGCCCGATGTACAAGCTCTGCGGCGACGAGTTCATTGCCAAGGCATTCCAGTTTGCCCGCGAGGCCGACCCGAAGGCCTTGCTCTTCTACAACGACTACAACGA
>DGHX01000116.1:2223-2680 GCA_002392835.1 Prevotella sp. UBA3837
TGAAGGCCATGAAACAGGCAGGTGTACCCATCGACGGTATCGGCATGCAGGGCCACTACAACATCTACGGCCCCACGGAAGAGGAGATTGACAACGCCCTGAAGCTCTATAAGAAGATTGTGAAGCACATCCACGTGACCGAGCTCGACATCCGCGTGAACGAGGAAATGGGCGGACAGCTGCGCTTCAGCCGCGATGGTGCCGCCGTGACCGACTCTGTGAAGCAGCATCTGGCCGACCAGTATGCCCGCGTGTTCAACATCTTCCGCAAGCACAAGGACGTCATCGACTGCGTCACCTTCTGGAACCTCGGCGACCGCGACTCATGGCTCGGTGCCGCCAACTATCCCCTGCCCTTCGACAGCGACTACCAGCCTAAGCTGGCCTACACCTATATCCACGACATGAAGCCCGCCCTGTGGCCAGTGCCCACAAAGCCCGCTCGCAGCGCTCGTCC
>DGHX01000144.1:0-5715 GCA_002392835.1 Prevotella sp. UBA3837
CAATCCCAAAGAGACCAGTCGGGCGGTGGCGTTCGAGCTGTGGATGAAGTCGCCCATGCCGATGGTGACGCTCATGAAGACCTTAGACGTGACTCGGCTCTGCAGGGTCAGCAGGCGGCGCGGAATGAAATTCAACATGCTGCTCTGCTGGTGCATCGGCAAGGCAGCATCAGGGATAGAGGAGTTCTATATGCTGCCACAAAGGCTACGGGTAGGCGAGCAAAGCTCGGGAATCGACGGAAAACTGTACAAGTACGACCGCATGGCCATCAATGTAATAGTGGATAACATCAAGGGAGGACTCAGTTTCTGCGACATTGCCGTCACCGACGACCTGGAGCAGTTCAACGCCAACTACCTGCACCTGACTGAGACCATCCGCCAGACCTGTCAGGACATCTTGGACGAGGAGGCCGTCATCGTGGGCACATCGACTCTGACCGGGACGGAACTCGACTGCATCGTCAACCAATACAGCGGCATCTACACCAACCCCTTCCTCGCTTGGGGCCACTATCGCATGGGCTGGCTGAAGACCACGCTGCCCATCTCCTTCCAGTTCCATCACGCACAGATGGACGGCAGTCATGCTGTCAGGTTTCTGGAAAACTTACAGACGACAATCAGACAATTATGACATTACGCTCATTTAGTCTGATAGACGGCGAGGAATGGACTGGCAAAGAGATGGAATTAGAACCAAAGAAAGAGCGGGGCCTGGTATCGTCAGTTGGGGGCCTGCCTGTAACAGAAGTAGGCAATGAACACATAGAGGATGTTTGGCACCCATGCTGCCAGCGCCGGTGGGAAGTTGGCCTGTATGGCGAAGGTTGCCGAGACGGTCTGCAGCAGTATGTAGGCGAAGCTGAGTGCCAGTCCTATACCCAGTGCGAGTCCCATGCCTCCTTTTCGCTTTCGTGCCGACAGCGACGCTCCTATGATGGTAAGTATGAAGGAAGCGAAGCTGGTGGCTATGCGTTTGTGGTATTCCACCTCGTACTGCACCACGTTTGTGGACCCTCGCTCCTGCTGCTTCGATATGTAGCGCAGCAGCTCTGGCGACGTGAACTGCTCCTGCTGTCCTTTTGAGTAGACCAGGTCCATGGGCTCCATCATGATGGTGGTGTCCAGCTCGGTGCCTGTCTCTATCTTCTCACGCAGTCCCTTCAGCGTGCGAATCTTGTAGTTGGTGACGCGCCAGTGGTAGCGCGAGTCGGAAATGGTGTCATACTGCACCACATTGGCTGTGAGCTGGCTGACGAGCTTCTTCTGCTCGAACTTGTACATGTTGAATCCATATCCCCGCTTCAGCGTGTTGTCGTAGGTCTGGATATTGGCAATGATGCCCGGCCCCACCTGCAGCGTCACGTTCTGTGCCGATGTGTTCTTCTTCTTGTTCTTATATACCGTCTCAAAGTTTTGCCTGATGATGTTTCCGCTGGGTATGACGTATGCCCCCAGGTAGAAGTTCACGCCCGCTATGAGTGCTGCCGAGAGCAGGTAGGGCCTCATCAGCCGGCGGAAGCTGGTGCCCGAGGCAAGCATGGCGATGATTTCGCTGTTGGCTGCCAGCTTTGACGTGAAGAAGATGACGGCTATGAAGACGAAGAGCGGCGAGAAGAGGTTGGCGAAGTAGGGCACGAAGTTGGCGTAGTAGTCGAAGATGATGGCTCGCCATGGTGCATGGTTAGTCGAGAACTTTGCCATATTCTCGTTAAAGTCAAACACGATGCTGATGCTTATAATCAGCAGTATGGCAAAGATATATGTTCCGATGAACTTACGTATGATGTACCAGTCGAGCCTTTTCATATCCTTCTTCCCAGATTATCTACGACAGTGCGCTTCCACTGTGTGAAGTCTCCGTTGATGATGTGCCGCCGCGCGTCGCCCACCAGCCTCAGGTAGAATGCGAGGTTGTGTATGCTGGCTATCTGCAGTGCCAGCAGTTCCTGTGCCTTGAACAGGTGGTGCAGGTATGCCTTTGTGTGCAGGCGGTCTATGGGGCATCCTTCGGGGTCGATGGGGCTGAAGTCATGCTCCCACTTCTTGTTGCGCAGGTTCATCGTTCCCTGGTAGGTGAAGAGCATGGCGTTTCGCCCGTTGCGTGTCGGCATCACACAGTCGAACATGTCCACGCCTCGCTCTATGGCCTCTAAGATGTTCTGCGGCGTCCCCACTCCCATGAGGTATCTCGGGCGGTCCTTCGGCAGGATGTCGTTCACCACCTCTATCATGTCGTACATCACCTCCGTTGGTTCACCCACGGCCAGCCCGCCTATGGCCACGCCCGTGGTTGGCAGCTGGCCGAGGCGGTCGACCACGAACTTGGCAGCCTCCTGCCTGAGGTCGCGGTACTGGCATCCCTGCACTATGGGGAAGAGCACCTGTTGGTGTCCGTAGAGGGGCTCAGTCTGGTTGAAGCGTGCTATGCAGCGGTCCAGCCATCGCTGTGTCAGGCCCAGGCTCTTCTTCGCATAGCCATAGTCGCTCTCGCCGGGCGGGCACTCGTCGAGGGCCATCATGATGTCGGCGCCTATGATGCGCTGTGTGTCCATCACGTTCTCGGGTGTGAAGATGTGTTTCGATCCGTCGATGTGGCTGCGGAACTCGCACCCCTCGTCGCTGAGTTTCCTGATGGCCGTCAGCGAGAACACCTGGAATCCGCCCGAGTCAGTCAGTATGGGTCTGTCCCACGTGTTAAAGCGGTGCAGTCCTCCTGCCCGCCGCAGCGTGTCGAGGCCCGGTCGCAGGTACAGGTGGTAGGTGTTGCCCAGTATGATTTGTGCTTCCACCTGCTCCTTCAGCTCGCTGAAGTGGACGCCCTTCACGGCTCCGCAGGTTCCCACGGGCATGAAGATGGGTGTCGTCACCTGTCCGTGGTCGGTGGCGATGACGCCGGCACGTGCCTCCGACGCAGGGTCGTTATGTAGTACTTCGAAAGTCATTTCTTGCTGTCGTCCTTCTCTTCGGGAATGGTAAAGTCGAGTGGGTGGTCTACTATCTCATCGGTCAGTGCGAAGTCCCACACCTCCTGCACGTCCTCCACATAGTGGAAGGTGACTCCCTTGAGATACATCTCGGGTATCTCGAGGATGTCCTTCTCGTTCTCCTGGCAGAGAATGATGTCGGTGATGCCGGCCCGCTTTGCAGCCAGGATTTTCTCCTTGATGCCGCCCACGGGCAGCACCTTTCCGCGCAGCGTTATCTCGCCCGTCATGGCCACGCTCTTTCGCACCTTTCGCTGTGTCAGTGCCGATGCTATCGAGGTGGCTATGGTGATGCCTGCCGAGGGTCCGTCCTTCGGGGTGGCCCCTTCGGGCACGTGTATGTGGATGTTCCAGTTGTCGAAGATGCGGTAGTCAATGCCCAGCGTCTCGGCGTGAGCCTTCACGTACTCCAGTGCCAGTATGGCGCTTTCCTTCATCACGTCGCCCAGGTTGCCGGTCAGCGTCAGCTTCTGTCCCTTTCCCTTTGACAGCGACGTCTCAATGAACAGTATCTCTCCGCCCACGCTGGTCCATGCCAGTCCTGTCACCACTCCGGCGTAGTCGTTGCCCTGGTATATGTCGCGGTAGAAGGGAGGCTTGCCCAGCAGGTCTTCGAGCGACGACGGCGTAATCTTCATGTCCACCGGCTCTATGGCGCTCACCTGTCGTTTGTAGGCCAGCTTTCGCAGCGCCTTGTTCACCTGTTTCTCTAATTGGCGCACGCCGCTCTCGCGCGTGTACTGTTCTATAATCTTCACTATGGCGGCCTTGTTGAACGTGGGCCGCGGCTTCACCGTGTCCAGTCCCGTGTTCTCCAGCTCGCGCGGTATCAGGTGTCGCTTTGCTATCTCCGTTTTCTCCTCGGTGATGTATCCGCTCAGCTCTATCACCTCCATGCGGTCCAGCAGCGGCTTGGGTATGGTGCTCAGGTTGTTGGCGGTGGCTATGAAGAGTACCTTCGACAGGTCATAGTCCACGTCGAGGTAGTTGTCGTGGAAAGCGGTGTTCTGCTCTGGGTCGAGCACTTCGAGCAGCGCCGATGCGGGGTCACCGTTGATGGTGGCCTGTGTCACCTTGTCTATCTCATCGAGTATGAAGACGGGGTTAGAGCTTCCTGCCTTCTGTATCGACTTGATGATGCGTCCGGGCATGGCCCCCACGTAGGTGCGGCGGTGTCCGCGTATCTCTGCCTCGTCGTGCAGTCCTCCGAGGGATATGCGCACGTACTTTCGCTTCATGGCAGCTGCTATCGACTTCCCCAGACTGGTCTTTCCCACTCCCGGGGGGCCGTAGAGGCAGAGTATGGGGCTTTTCAGGTCGCCTCGCAGCGACAGCACGGCCATGTACTCCATGATGCGCTCCTTCACCTTCTCCATGCCGTAGTGGTCGCGGTCCAGTATGCGTTGTGCGCGCTGCAGGTTCAGGTCGTCCTTGGTGTATTCGCCCCAGGGCAGTGCGACGAAGGCCTGCAGATAGCTCAGCTGCACGTTGAAGTCAGGGCTTTGCGGCTGCAGGCTGTCCAGTTTCTCCACCTCCTTGTAGAAGATCTTC
Source organism: Prevotella sp. UBA3837 (assembly GCA_002392835.1). Classification (GTDB taxonomy): domain Bacteria; phylum Bacteroidota; class Bacteroidia; order Bacteroidales; family Bacteroidaceae; genus Prevotella. Next base: position 4,542 of record DGHX01000144.1, read on the forward strand.
GCCACGTCGTCGTTCCACTTCTTACCCATGGCCTTCTCTAGCAGCGACGCCTTCTCGGGGCTGGTGCCGCTGCCCATCTCGGCCTGCAGGTTCTTTATCTGCTGTTGCAGGAAGTAGTTCTTCTGCTGCTCGTCCAGGTCCTCGCGCGTCTTGTTGCGTATGTCGGCCTTCAGGTTCTGCAGGTTGATCTCGCGGTTCAGCGCTTTCATGGCTCCGAAGAGGCGCTCCTTCACCGAGTCGACGCTGATGAGGGTGTTCTTCTCCTTGGTCGAGAAGGGCATGTTCGAGCACACGAAGTTCAGTGCCATCACGTCGTTGGAGATGTTGCGTATGGCGAATGTGGCTTCGTCGGGTATCTCCTCGCTCATGCCGACGTACTCCTCCACCATCCGGCGCAGGCTCTCTATGGCTGTCTTCCACTCCTTGTCGCGTTTCTCGGGCATCAGCTCTGGTGCGGGCTCCACCCGTCCTGTCAGGTAGGGAGTCTCGCCTATGATGTCTATCAGGCGCAGCCTCCCCAGTCCCTGTATGATGGCCGTCACGGCACCGTTAGGCAGTGTGAGCTGCTTCACCACCTTTGCAAAGACGCCGTAAGTGAACAGGTCGTCCTTTCCGGGTTCCTCCACCTCGGGATCGTTCTGGCAGATGATGCCGATGATGCTGCCCTGTCGCTCAGCCTTGCGCACCAGCCGCATGCTGGAGTCGCGTCCTATCAGTATGGGCGACACCACACCGGGAAAGAGCACCAGGTTGCGCACGGGCAGTATGGGCAGCTCGGTAGGTGTGTCCATCTCTATCAGGCTCTTGAAGTCGCCGTCAATGTCGGCAATCATCGAGAATGCCTTGTTCGTCTGACTGTCACTCATTTTCTTTTCTGTCGTTTTTACTGTCTTTTCTTCGTCAAATAAGGGTTTTTCTTTTTGCAATGAGTTTGCAAAATTACTATTTTTTTTCCTATTCCGAGCAAACCGAGGCCGAATATTACAAATAATTAGTATTTCGCCAACTATACTATTCAGCCCAAAGGACCGCCAAAGCGGGCTTCCTAAAATAAGAAAACTATACCGTTTCTGTCCACAACCGTACGTACCATGAGGGGCGGACAGAAAAGATGTAGCCCCGCTGCGAGCGGGACTACATCAGTTTTCCGGGTACCACAAGATTTTGTGTGGGT
>DGHX01000144.1:5881-12536 GCA_002392835.1 Prevotella sp. UBA3837
TGGGGGTGGGGTCAGTAACTAATCCTGTAGAACCGTTTTCCGTATGGGCCACGGGGTGGCTGAATGGTGCAAAGGCCGGAACATGTTACACCAGACAGAAGTCCAGGTCGGCAGTTATCTGCTCTTTGTCGAGATGCTGGCCTATGAACACCAGCTTCTGCATGCGGTCGCCATATTGTTCGTCCCAGTCGCGGCGCAGCCGTGGGTCGCGCTCCATCATCTCCTGCAGCTGCTTGCGCGGCATGGTGGCATACCACTGTCCGGCGTTGCGCAGCGACACCTGTCGCCCTGCCTGCTCGAAGACGTAGCACACATCCTCCTCGCCACGGAAATAGCAGATGCCCTTGGCACGTATGACGCTCTTGGGCCACTTGCGGGCCACGAACTCGTCGAACAGTCCCAAGTCCATGGGCCGACGGGCATAGTACACAAAGGTGCCGATGCCATACTCCTCAGCCTCGCCCTCATCGTGGTGGTGGTGATGATGGTGGTGATGACCATGCTCATCGTCATGGTCATGCTCGTGTTCGTCGTCGTCATCATCATCATCGTCATGCTCTTCGTGCTCGCCTTCTATCTCCTGTATCCAGGCAGCCGAGGTGGCCACCTCGTCGAAGTCGAACTTGCCGGTGTTGATGAGCTGCTGCAGCGGCACGTCGCAGTAGTCGCATTCAATGATTTCAGCCTTGGGCTGCAGGGTGCGTATAATCTGGTGCACCTGCGCCAGCTCGTCCTTCGTCACCTCCGATGCCTTGTTGAGCAGGATGACGTTGCAGAACTCTATCTGCTGTATGACCAGGTTCTCAATGTCCTCGTCGTCGATGTTCTTCCTGAGCAGGCGGCTGCCACTGCCAAACTCGTCGCGCATGCGCAGTGCATCGACCACGGTGACGATGCTGTCGAGCTGCAGCACGCCGTCGGCGGTGTACTCCTGTCCCAGGTAGGGAATGTTGACAATGGTCTGCGCAATAGGTCCTGGCTCGCAGATGCCGCTGGCCTCGATGACGATATAGTCAAAGCGGCGCATGGCCATGATGTCCTGCAGCTGCTTCACCAGGTCCATCTTCAGCGTGCAGCAGATGCAGCCGTTCTGCAGTGCCACCAGCGAATCGTCGCTCTGGCCCACGATGCCGCCCTGCTCGATGAGCTCAGCGTCGATGTTCACCTCGCCAATGTCGTTCACGATGACGGCAAACTTCATGCCCTGCTGGTTCTGCAGTATGCGGTTCAGCAAGGTGGTCTTTCCGCTGCCTAAATAACCCGTAAGCAGCAGGACGGGAATGTTCTTTACGCTCATATTCTTTGTTCTTGGTGTTTCAGCCCGTTGTAGATTCTAAACGGGGTGCAAAGGTAAGAAAAATCGACGGCATTTGCAAACTCAGCCTTACATTATTTGTTCCAGTTAGCAAAAAAGATTTAAATGTTGCGAGAAGTATGACCGCGAATCAATGTTTTTTCGTACCTTTGCGCGAAAATAGACAACCAACAAACCGATTTAGTAAAAAAGAAAATCATTATGACAATCAACGAAATGAACTTTGCCGGTAAGAAGGCAATCGTGCGCGTTGACTTCAACGTGCCTCTCGACGAGAATGGTAACATCACCGACGACACCCGCATCCGCGGTGCCCTGCCCACCTTGAAGAAGATTTTGGGCGACGGCGGTGCCGTGATCATCATGAGCCACATGGGCAAGCCCAAGGGCAAGGTAAACCCGAAGATGTCGCTCGGCCAGATTCGTGCCGCCGTTGAGAATGCACTGGGCGTGCCCGTGGCTTTCGCCCCCGACTGCGCTAAGGCTCAGGAACAGGCCGCCCAGCTGAAGATGGGCGAGGCTCTGCTCTTAGAGAACCTGCGCTACTATCCCGAGGAGGAGGGCAAGCCCGTTGGCATCGACAAGGAAGACCCCGCCTATGAGGCTGCCAAGAAGGAGATGAAGGCACGCCAGAAGGACTTCGCCAAGACGCTGGCCTCGTATGCCGACTGCTACGTCATGGACGCCTTCGGCACCGCTCACCGCAAGCACGCCTCAACAGCCGTCATCGCCGACTATTTCGACGAGAACTCGAAGATGCTCGGCCTGCTCATGGAGAAAGAGGTACAGGCCGTGGACAACGTGCTGTCGAACATCAAGCGCCCCTTCGTGGCCATCATGGGCGGCTCGAAGGTGAGCTCGAAGATTGGCATCATCGAGAACCTGCTCGGCAAGGTTGACAAGCTAATCCTCTGCGGCGGCATGACCTACACCTTCGCCAAGGCCCACAACGGCGAGATTGGCAACAGCATCGTCGAGATGGACAAGCTGGACGTTGCCCTGGGCGTTGAGGAGCTGGCCAAGAAGAACGGCGTACAGCTCGTCCTCGGTTCTGACTGCACCGCCACCAACGGCCTCGACTTCGGCACGATGACCGTGAAGGAGGGTGCCCAGATCATCACCTGCCCCGCTACCAACGTGCCCGAGGGCTTCGAGGGCGTCGATGCCGGCCCTGAGAGCCAGAAGGCCTTCGCCGCTGCCATCGAGGGCGCAAAGACCATTCTGTGGAACGGCCCCGCCGGCGTGTTCGAGTGCGACAACTTCACCGCTGGCAGCCGCGCCATCGGCGAGGCCATTGCCAAGGCCACCAAGGAGGGAGCCTTCTCGCTCATCGGCGGAGGCGACAGCGTGGCATGCGTCAACAAGTTCGGACTGGCCGACCAGGTCAGCTACATCTCAACCGGCGGCGGTGCACTGCTCGAGGCCATCGAGGGCAAGGTGCTTCCCGGTGTGGCTGCCATCAAGGGTTAACAACCGGCGAAAGCCATAAAAGGAGTTAAGGGAGATGAAAGACTGCCCTTAACTCCTTTCATTTCTTCATTTACTGACACCATCCATTCTACAAACCTAAAACAACGCTGCTATGACAAAGAAACTGTTTACTGTAATGATGTGCGCGCTGGTGCTGGTGAGCTGCGGCCAAGACTCGGCGAAGAAGAGGTCGCGCGCTGCCGCTGCCGACACCGATGACATGACCGAGGAAATAATGGACGACGATGATGACGACGACGACGACAAGCTGACCACGAAACAGCTGGCCTACAGCTTCGACGAGGACAAGGTAGAGGTAAGCCTCAGCGTCGACTATCCCACCGACGGGCCGGACCAGCTGGTGAACGCCATCCGAGAGTTCGTCAGCGAGACCCTCGGCGGCACCTACGAGGGCAGCCTGAAACAGGGAAAGCAACTTGTCGACTACTACGGGCAGCAGCTGAAGACCGAGCTCATGGAAGAGAGCGCAAGCCAACGTGAGGAGATAGAGGACGAGAACTACATCAACGGATTCTATAAGAAATACATTATCAGCCTGGCCTACGAGACCGACCGGCTGGTGACCTACACCGTGAACGAGGAAATCTACCTGAACGGAGCCCACGGCGTGGAGTACTTCTACGGACAGACCTTCCGCAAGAGCGACGGGCGACGCTTCGGCCACGACATGATGCGCGACCTGTATACCGACGGCATGTACAGCCTGGTGAAAGAGGGGCTGCGCGCCTACTTCAACGAAGTGGGCGGCGAGGGTCTCGGCACCGACGAGGAGCTGAAGGAGTATATCATCACCGACGACAACGTCGACTACCTGCCACAGCCACGCCATGCACCCTTCGTCATGAGCGACGGCGTGCGCTTCGTCTACCAGCCCTACGAGATATCGTTCTACGCCGCCGGCATGCCGCAGTTCACACTGTCGCTACAGCAGATAAAGCCCTACCTCACAGTGACGGCAAAGCGCATGCTGGAAAGATAGAGCAATACAAGTTTTCGCATGTCTTGAGTGAAGGAGTATCACGACCTGCTACTCCTTCACATTGTTTTTGTGCTCGATGGTAAAGCCAGGGTAGTCCTTCAGGTCACCCTCGAGGAACAGGCGTTCAGGCTCCTTCTTCCCCTTCAGTTGCCAGTCGAGCCATGCACGTACCATGCGGGCATTGTCGCCGCCGTTTGGCTGTTCGTAGGTGCCGCCATGTCCGCTCTTGGTGTTGTCGGCCAGCCAAACGGGCACGCGCTTGATGGCCTTATAGTCCATCTGGGCGTTGGCCCACGCCACGTCGGTGGTACCGCCCACGAGGTAGAGGATGGGCGCATGCAGCTGCCTGAGCGACTTGGCACTGGCATCGGCCATGGTCATTTTGCCCATGCCGGCATTGAGGATGAGGTAGGTCTTCAGCCTGGCGTCGGCAGCATTGGCCAGCACCTGTGCGCCACCACAGGAATGTCCAGCAGCAGCAATCTTTTCCGCATCAATATATTTATAATAAGGTGCAGCGGGCGAGGCCGTCTGCTGGCTGATCCAGTCGAGGGCCTTGCCGACCATCGACGATGGCGTGTGCTGGTCTTGCTCGTGGCGGGCCAGCATCTGCAGCTCGCCAATGGCCACCACCATGTAGCCATAGGAGGCAATGTCGGTGAGCATGTTCTCATAGCCTATGCTGGTGTCCATGCATCCGCCGTTGCAGAACAGCATCACGGGCAGCTTCCCCTGCTCGCGGGCCGCAGCCGCAGCAATGTTCATGGGGCGATAGACCACGAAGTCGGGCAGCGACTTCTCGCGTGTGGCCACGGCCTTGTAGGGGCCGCTGCCTCCATAGTCGGGCACCTTCATCTGCGAGAAGTTCACCGTCGGGTCATCGTGCTTCAGACAGCGGGCGAAGAAAGCATCCATGGCCGGGCGTGTGAACTCCAGCTGCTGGTCGAAGGCCACGCCATGCTGGCCGTGCACCTTCACATAGTCCACCTGGGCTCCGGCACGCTGCATCTTCACCACCCAGTCTTCGGTCAGGTTTGGACGCACCACCGGATCCTCGCCGCCCTGCAGCACGAGGAAGGGAGTCTTCGACGCGCCGATATAGCCTATTGGCCACAGCTCCTTACGTTCACCCCAGGGTATGCCGGGACGTCCGAGCTCCGTGGGAGGCGCTCCGCCCACGGCACAGGCCACCGAGCAATCGAACTGCTTCCATGGGTCGGCAGCATCGTTGAAGGCCTTGCTGTCGGCAGCCACGCCCGCCATGAGCGACAGGTGTCCTCCTGCCGAATGTCCGAAGGTGCCTATGCGCCCGGGGTCGATGCCCAGTCGCTGTGCATTGGCCTTCATCCAGCGGATGGCGCAGCGCACGTCCTCAATGCAGGCAGGAGGGTCGGCCTCGCCAATGAGGCGGTAGTTCATGTTGCAGACCACATAGCCCTTCATGGCATAGTCAACCATCAGCGAGCGGTAGACATGGTCGTTCTTCGAGCCTGCACTCCAGCCGCCACCGTGTATGATGAGGATGGCGGGTCGGTCCTGCTGGGGACCAAAGAGCGGTTCGGCCAGGTCGAGCACCGTGCTCGCCCCCACATCTGTGCGGTAGGCAATGTTCTCAGTCACTTTGATGCTGGTCTCCCCCACCCCAGCCGTGGCACCAACGGCCAGCAGCAGGAACAAGGCAACGATTAAGGTCTTTCTGTTCTTCATCTCTCTCTGGTATAAATGTTAAGTTTTTAGTTCACTCAAGCCGTTCTGCTGTAAACGCCTTGCAAAAATAGCAATTATATTCGAGACTGCCATTGATTTCTTCTTAATTCTTTTTAAAAAAGGTAATCATTCAGCCCAGGACCGCTAAAGCGGGCCGCCTCCGGCGTACCCCCATCACTTACCAAGACCTGTTCCAGCCGTACAGTCTGTACGGCAGAGGTGACCTGAATAGCTACTCATTTTTTAATCGAGAATAATGTTGCACTACTTGCACCTAAATGCACCGAAGAGAACTGGCTCCCAGCTGGTTAGGCAGGTAAACAACTGTACAGTCAACGAATGTTAACAGGGGGATGACCGCTGGGCAGAATTGCATATTTATGCAGTTTCATCAGCGGGCCGCTTTTTTTTCTGTGCGGCCCACTTTTGAAAAATAGTGATATGGGATTTTTTCAAAAGCGGCCCGCTTTTTAGAAAAAGGGGGCCGCAGCGCAGAAAATGTATATATATACAGTTCGCAATGTATAAATATACAGTTTTCGGCAGTTTGGTTGTTCCTTGGTGGACCGACGCTGACGCGTCGGGCACTGCGGCCGTGGGAGTGGTGCAGGAGAAAACATAACAAGTGTTAACGGCGGTGCAAGTAGTGCAAGATAAATCTCAACAAAGGTTAACGGAAAATGCCAGTGGTGCAAGATAAAACTCAACAAAGGTTAACGGAAAATGCCAGTGGTGCAAGATAAATCTCAACAAAGGTTAACGCAGGTGCAAGTAGTGCAACATATTTCTGCCTTCGTTTTTGGCCCGATGAACAGAAAAAGCGGGCGAAAACAATGGAAAAAAGAAATTTTTTCCGTACCTTTGCACCACGAAAAGAACAGAGATACAGAATATGAAACTATATAGCGATGCTGAACTGGCCTCCATTCTGGACCAGCCCATATTCCGCCTGATCAGTCAGGCCGCCGACGAGATGGGGGTGGAATGCTACGTGGTGGGAGGCTATGTGCGCGACATCTTCCTGGAGCGCCCCAGCAACGACATCGACGTGGTGGTAGTGGGCAGCGGCATTGAGGTGGCTACACAGCTGAAAAAGATGCTGGGACGAAAGGCCCACCTGAGTGTGTTCAAGAACTTCGGCACGGCGCAGGTGAAAATCAGTT
>DGHX01000144.1:12641-27370 GCA_002392835.1 Prevotella sp. UBA3837
GCGAGAGCTACAGCCACGATTCGCGTAAGCCCATCGTGGAGGACGGCACCCTGGAGGACGACCAGAACCGGCGCGACTTCACCATCAACGCCATGGCCATCTGCCTGAACCACGACCGCTTCGGACAGCTCGTGGACCCGTTCAACGGGCTGGCTGACCTGGAAGACGGCATCATCGCCACCCCACTCGACCCCGAGATAACGTTCAGCGACGACCCGCTGCGCATGATGCGCTGCATACGCTTTGCCACACAGCTGCGCTTCCAGATTGAGGATGCCACCTTCGAGGCACTGGAGCACATGGCCGACCGCATAAAGATTGTGAGCATGGAGCGCATATCAGTCGAGCTGAACAAGATCATGCTCTCACCCACCCCCAGCCTAGGCTACGTAGACCTGCAGCGGGCCGGACTGCTGCAGCTCATACTGCCCGAGGTGGCTGCACTCGACATCGTGGAGCAGCGAAACGGACGGGCACACAAGAACAACTTCTACCACTCGCTGGAGGTACTCGACAACATTGCCAGGACGGCAGCGCAGAACGAGAACTCGCTCTGGCTGCGATGGGCAGCCCTGCTGCACGACATCGGTAAGACCAAGACGAAGCGCTGGGACCCTGCCATCGGCTGGACTTTCCACAACCACAACTATGTGGGGGCAAAGATGGTGCAGCAGATCTTCCGCCGGCTGAAGCTGCCCATGGGACAGGAGATGCACTATGTGGAGAAAATCGTCGACCTGCACATGCGCCCGCAGGTCATTGCCGACGACGTGGTCACCGACTCGGCCGTGCGACGCCTGCTGAACGACGCCGGCGACGACATTGACGACCTGATGACCCTTTGCGAGGCCGACATCACATCGAAGAACGAGGGGAAGAAGAAGCTCTTCCTGGAGAACTTCCGCATGGTGCGCGAAAAGCTGACCGACCTGAAGGAGAAGGACTACAAGCGGCTGCTGCAGCCCGTCATCGACGGCAATGAAATCATGGAGATGTTCCACCTGAAGCCCTCGCGCGAAGTGGGTGTGCTGAAGCAATACCTGAAGGATGCCGTGCTCGACAACCGTGTGGAGAACGAGCGTGAGCCCCTGATGCAGCTCCTGCTGCAGAAGGCCAAGGACATGGGGCTGGCCACCTGACTGCCGTCCCCTTACATGACGTGCTGCAGCACCCATGCGTCGGAATAGGCATCGCCATCGAAGAGCCACTGCGGCAGGGTGGCCACATGGCTGTAGCCCATCGACTGGAACAAGGCCAGTGCGGGTGCGTTGGCCACGTCAATGATGCCGTAGAGCTGGTGCAGGTGCAGCACCCGGTGGGCATACGTATGCAGCAGCTCAAGCACCTCGCGGGCGAAGCCCTGCTGCCGGTGAGGCTCACAGATGACAAGGCCCACCTCGGCACGGCTGTGGCGAGGGTCAAAGTTCACCAAGTCTGCGATGCCCACCACCTGGCGGTCGTCATCCTCGGCTATCAGGCGCACCTGGCGGTCGGCATATATGTCGCCCGCAGCACTGGCAATGTAGTCGTGCAGCAGATAGCGGGAATAAGGCACATTGGTACTGCCCACATTCCACAGCCGACGGTCGTTCTCAATGTGGTAGAGCACGTCGAGGTCCTCGGGCTCCATGGCCCTCAGATGTATGCGATATGACTTGCCGTTTTTCATCGTATTATTTCTGACGGAGTAATGATTACCTTGCTCTTACAGCTATACGTGCCTACCGACAGATGGGCGGCGGCTCGCTGCTCCATGTCGCTCACAATCTGTGCAAAGCTGAACCTGTCAGTATCGTAGACCAGGCATGAGTTCGGCTCTGGCCGCAGCTTCACCTCGGAAAGGCTGTTGGCCACCACCTGGAACTGTGCGGTGAGGCCGCGCCTGCGTGCCAGCCGCTGGCACTGGTCAATCATGGCTGCCGAGCCGACAAAGCAGTAGTTGACGTCGGCCAGGTCGCGCCCGTCGAATCCCAGCGAGTGGCGCATGCGATGATAGAGCATCTGCACCAGAGCGATGAAAGCCCTGAAGTATATGGCCATCTTGATGGGCAGCGCCACCAGCAGCGACAGGTGACCGTAGTGCTTGCGGAAGAAGATGAGCATGGCCTGGTAGAACACATGCACGTAGCGATAGCTCGACTTCTGTGTCGACTCGCCCTTGTAGTGCACTATCTGTGCCGGCACGTACCAGTTCTGGAATCCTCCCTTCAGTATCCTGTAGCTCAGGTCTATGTCTTCGCCGTACATGAAGAAGTCCTTGTCGAGCAGCCCCACCTTTTCGAGCACCGAGCGCCTCAGCATGCAGAAGGCGCCGCTCATCACCTCTATCTGTGCCGGTTCGTCCCAGGGCAGTTCTGTCATGTAGTAGCGCTTCGAGCACCCCAGCATTTTCAGCAGCGACACCCACGGCGTGGGCAGCCCTCGCCGCGATTCGCGTGCCCGTGTGCCGTCGCTGTTGAACATCATCACGCCGGCGCCGCCAGCGGCAGGGTGCTCGTCCATGAAACCGAGCACACGCGTCAGGCTGTCTTCAGTAATGAATGTATCGGGGTTCAGCAGCAGCACATACTCGCTGTCGCTCTGCCTGATGGCAATGTTGTTGGCACGGGCAAAGCCCAGGTTGTGCTGGCTCTCGATGATGTTTATCTCATCGGCAAAGCGCTCGCGCAGGTAACCCACGGTGTCGTCGTGCGAATCGTTGTCCACCACATAGATATCATAGTCTATGTGGCGGGCAGCACGCTGTACGCTGACGATGCACTGCTCCAGATAGTAGCGCACGTTGTAGCTGACAATGACAACCGTTAGCTTCCTCATGACTGTTCCTGATTCTTACTGTCCTGTGCTTCGTCCGTTTCCTGCTGCGGGTCGCCGGTTTGTTCCTCGCTCTTTTCCTGCTGTGTCACCTCGGCCTGGCAGCGGCTCATCGTGGGCACCACGAACGGCATGCAGAGCAGGGTGATGACAGCCAGGTAGCCATAGGCCGACTCAAAGCCAAAGGCATAATAGAGAAAGGTGTTCACCACCAGCAGCGCTCCCAAGATGACGAGGCGCAGGCTGCCCCAGCGCAGCAGAGCGGGTGCCCCCTGCTGCATGAGCTGAGCGTTGACACGGCTGAACCTGAACAGGCGCAGGGCCAGGGGCAGCAGCCCCACGGTGAGCAGTATCATCACCGTTGAGCTGATGAACTGCTGCTGTCGGGTGGCCTGGTCGAAGACGACCATGTCGACCTGCAGGAAGTCGCCACAGATATAGATGGCGGCAGCAAGGGCCAGTATGGCTGCAAAGAGCAGCATCAATATGTTTCGTGTTCTTTTCATTCGGTGTTTTATCCTTCAAAGGGTGTGCGGTTCAGGATGGAGCGTCCCAGCGTCACTTCATCGGTATATTCCAGTTCATTCCCCACGGCAATGCCACGCGCAATGATGCTGACGGTAAGACCGGCTACAGCCGACAGTTTGCGGTAGATGTAGAAATTGGTGGTGTCGCCCTCCATGGTCGAGCTGAGCGCGAGTATCACCTCGCTCACTTGCTGCTGGCGCACCCTCTCCACCAGCGACTCTATCTGCAGGTCAGAGGGGCCTATGCCGTCCATGGGCGAGATGAGGCCTCCCAGCACATGGTACAGCCCGTGGTACTGCTGTGTGTTCTCAATGGCCATGACGTCCTGTATGTTCTCCACCACGCAGATGGTGTCGTTCTGCCGTCGGCTGTCGGCGCAGATGGGGCACAGGTCGGTGTCGCTGATGTTGTGGCAGCAGCGGCAGTACTTCACATCGCGCCGCATCGTGGCCAGGGCGTCAGCCATCTGCTCCACATTGTCCAGTGGCTGGCGCAGCAGATGCAGCGCCAGCCGCAAGGCGGTCTTGCGGCCGATGCCAGGCAGTGTCGACAGTTCCTGTACGGCACGCTCTAACAGATGTGAAGGAAAAGGCTGTGCGGTCATCTCAATTCCTAACTCTTAACTCCTAACTCCTAACTCTTAACTCCTAACTCTTAACTCCTAACTCCTAACTCTTAACTCTACACTCTCTCCGCCAGTTCCAGCCATCGCATCGACTTCTCATCGAGCTCCTCGTTCAGCTGGGGCAGGCGGCGGCTCATCGCCGTTATCTCGTCTACCGTCACGGCCGTTCCGCTCAGCGCCTGCTCTATCTGCTTCTTCTCGGCCTCGAGGTCGGCAATGTCTTTCTCTAACTGTTCAAACTCGCGTTTCTCCTTGAAGCTGAGCTTGCGGGGCTTGTCGGGCTGCAGCGTGTCGCTACCGCCTGCAGCTTGCCTTGCTGCGCTGTTCCTGCCGCCGGCACCATCGCCGTCGCGGGCGGTCTTCGACTGCTCCCGGGGCTGCAGGGTGAGCCATTCACGATACTGCGTATAGTTACCAGGGAAGTCCTTGATGACGCCATCGCCCTTGAACACCAGCAGGTGGTCGACCACCTTGTCGGTAAAATAGCGGTCGTGGCTGACGACGATGACGCAACCGGGAAAGTCCTGCAGGTACTCCTCCAGAATTTGCAGCGTAACGATGTCGAGGTCGTTGGTGGGCTCGTCGAGCACCAGAAAGTTGGGACTGCGCATGAGCACCGTACACAGGTAGAGCTTGCGCCGCTCGCCTCCCGACAGCTTGTACACATAGTTGTGCTGCTGCTCGTTGGTAAAGAGGAAATGCTGCAGCAGCTGGCTGGCCGAGAGTCGCTGTCCACGTCCCAGGTCGACATACTCTGCTATGTCGCGCACCACGTCGATGACCTTCTGCTGCTCGTTGAAGTGCAGGCCCTCTTGCGAGAAGTATCCGAAGCGTACCGTCTCGCCCACGACGATGTTTCCCTCGTCGGGCTGCAGCTGTCCGAGCAGCATCTTCAGGAACGTTGATTTCCCCGTGCCGTTGCTGCCCACGATGCCCATCTTCTCAAATCGTGCGAAGTTGTAGTAGAAGTCGCGCATGATGACCTTCGGCCCGAAGCTTTTCGATATGTACTGGCACTCGAATATTTTTGAGCCTATGTACACATTGCTGGCTTTCAGCCTGATGGCCCGCTCTTCGATGCGCGTCTTTGCCAGCCGCTCCAGGTCGTAGAATGCCTCCTCGCGGGCCCGTGCCTTGTGCCCCCTGGCCTGTGGCATGCGTCGCATCCACTCCAGCTCGGTACGATATAGGTTATTGGCCCGGGCTATCTCCGCCCGCTTGCTGTCAATGCGCTCCTGGCGTTTTTCCAGGTAATACGAGTAGTTGCCGCGATAGGTGTAGATGGACTGGTCGTCGAGTTCCAGTATGACTGAGCACACACGGTCCAGGAAATAGCGGTCGTGTGTCACCATGAGCAGTGTCTTGTTGCCACGTCCGAGGAATCCCTCCAGCCACTCTATCATCTCCAGGTCGAGGTGGTTGGTAGGCTCGTCGAGGATGAGGAAGTCGGGCTCCTGAATGAGCACGTGGGCCAGTGCCACTCGCTTCTGCTGACCTCCGCTGAGCTGCCCCATGGGCTGCTGCAGGTCGCTGATCTTCAGCTGCGTCAGTATCTGCTTGGCCTTCAACACCCGCTCCTCGTCGCCCTGCCGACCCTCGCTTTGCGAGAGGCCGTATGCCGAGCGGAAGCACGCATCGAGCACGCTCTCCTCGGGGGCGAAACGGGGTGTCTGCTCCAGGAAGCCCACCTTCAGGTCACGCCGATAGATGATGGCGCCGCTGTCGTAGCCCTCCTTGCCGCAGAGGATGGACAGCAGCGTCGACTTTCCCGTTCCGTTCTTGGCGATAAGCCCTACGCGCTGCCCTTCGGCTATCGAGAAGCTGATGTCCTGGAAAAGCACCAGCGCCCCAAACGACTTCGTCAGGTTTTGTACGTCAAGATATGGTGTGTCTTTGGCCATGAATAGCTTGTCCTTTTGTTCTGTGCGTGCGGCTGCTACCGGGCGAGCGTCTTGTTGATGTCGTCAATGTATTGCAGCAGCTCGTCGCGCCCCTGTCCTTTCTCAGCCGAGGTGACGAAGTAGGGCGGCATCTCCTCCCACGTCTCCAGCAGCTTCTGCCTGTACGCCTCAACGTTCTGTGCCACCTTCTGGGTTGACAGCTTGTCGGCCTTGGTGAAGACGATGGAGAAGGGAACACCCGACAGCCCCAGCCAGTTCATGAACTCAAGGTCGATAGCCTGCGGCTCCAGCCTTATATCAACCAGCACAAAGGTGTTCACCAGCTGTTCGCGTCCCAGTATGTATCCGCGAATCATCTGGTCGAGCTTCTGCACCTCGCTCTTCGAGCGCTTGGCAAAGCCATAGCCGGGCAGGTCGACTACATACCACTCCTTGTTCACTATGAAGTGGTTGATGAGCAGCGTCTTACCCGGAGTCTGCGAAGTCTTGGCCAGCCCCTTGTGACGGCAGAGCATGTTGATGAGGCTCGACTTTCCCACATTCGAGCGGCCTATGAAGGCATACTCGGGCTTGGTGTCTTTGGGGCACATCGACACCATGGGGGCTGATATGACGAAGGCGGCTTGCTTTATTTCCATGACGTTTGTTTGGCTTGACTTCTGTTAGTGCAGTAGCAGCTTGTTAAGGAAGAGGGAGAGTTAGCGTGTTAGCGTATCCTGTCGTAGGCGCGCACCACTTTCTCGTCGTGCACGATGCCGCGACGGGCCATGAACACGAGCAGTATGGCCACGGCGGGCAGCACATACTGCCAGTGCATGATTTCGGGCACGGCATAAAGTGCCAGCAGCACATACCACGCCAGCAGCAGCACCATGGGCAGCAGGCACAGGGCGGCCTGTGCCTTGCGGTTCTTGTACAATGGCACTGCGGCCACCGAGGCTATGGCGGCCGCTATGAGCAGCAACAGCTGCAGTGTGGTACCCGCTCCCGCGATGCAGCACACCAGGGTGCACACTGCCGCAAGGAGGAGATACCAAGTCTGGGGTCTCAGCATGATTCTTTAAACTTTAGGTGAGTGTGATGTCAGGGGTGCCTGGGGCGGTGTTCATACCTCTTCCAGCTGTGCCTGGGCTGCCTCCTTCTGAGGGTCGCGCCAATACACCTTACCCTCCACGAACTCCTGTGTGGCCAGCAGCGTGGGCTTGGGCAGCTTCTCGTAGTAACGCGAGATTTCTATCTGCTCGCGGTTCTCGAACACCTCCTCCAGCGAGTCATTGTAGCTGGCGAACTCGGCCAGTTTCTTCGACAGGTCTTCCTTTATCTGCACCGAGATCTGGTTGGCACGCTTGGCAATGATGGCCACGCTCTCGTAGATGTTGCCCGTTTCATCGCACAAGTCCATGATATTACGCGTGACGGTGTTCACCGGGGCCTTTGACTTCTTGTAATCCATTTCTTTTCCTATAAAATATAATAATGTATAATGTTGACTTTCGCTTCAATCGCCCACCACCTTCTTGCATTTGCTGATGTAGCGGTTGGCCAGTGCCAGGTTCTTTGACTCGGGGAACTCGTTCAGGAAGCCGTAGCATTCGTCCTCGGCATCGCGGTAGCGCTCCAGCCGCTTGTCCTCCGACGAGTTCTCGGCCAGCTCGAACTTGCTCTTCATGACAATGAGCGAGAACTCCTCGCGCCACTTTGAGTAGGGGTACTGCTTCAGTGCGTTCTGGGCCGTAATGATGCTGGCAATGTAATTGCTCTCGTTGTTCGAGTTGATGTTGCCGAAATATCCCCCCAGGTTGTAGTACAGCTGTGCCGAAAGCAGCTCTTTCTGCACCAGCTTGTCCTGCAGCTCAAACAGGCGCTCCTGGGCCTTGGGCCTTAGCTCCGACTCAGGGAAGAAATCCATGAACTGCTGGTAGGCATTGATGGCGCCGATGGTGGGTGTCTGGTCCAGGCGCGGCTCGGGGGCGCTCTCATAGAGCGACTGCCCCACGTAGAACGATGCCTGCTCGGCATAGGCGCCCTTCGGGTAGGTCTGGTAATACTTCTTGAACGTGGCGGAAGCCGCCTCGAAGTCGTGGCTCATGTATTCCGACATGCCAAGCATGTACAGGGCCTCCTGTGCCTCGTCGCTGCCTTTCTTCAGCGTAATCAAGTCAGTAAGCAGCGTTGCGGCCCGTACGTACTTGCCCTCAGCAAAGCTCTGCTTCGCATATTCATAGCGGTAGTCCACGTCGGTAGTCTTGAAAACCTTGTTGTATTCGCTGGCACAACCAGCCAACAACAAGGCCCCGAAGACCAGGGTTATAAGTGTTCTATTCATTACGTGCACGATTTTGGACTGCAAATTTACGCATTTTTACTGAAAGCGCAAAAGAGATTACGCTTTTTTTACCTATTACGACCACGTTTTCGATGTTTTTCACACAAAGAGCACACATAATGCAAACGGTGGCTCCGCTTATTCAAATGGCGGCTCCGTTTGTTCAAATGGCGGCTCCGCTTATTCAAATGGCGGCTCCGTTTGTTCAAATGGCGGCTCCGCTTGCCTGAGCGGAGCCACACCTTCGTCATGTTAATGTACTTTTCCTTAATTCTCACCTCCCGCCACTGTGTGGCCGGTCGGCGGGTGCCGAGCCGAAGGCAGAGGGCTGCGGCCCCATGATGAGTTCCAGGACTCCGCCACGCACGATGTCGTCGTACATGATGTAGGAGCGGGTGTAGGGCTGTCCGTTCAGGCGGGCCGACTGCACGAAGATGTTCTCCGGACTGCCCGCTGCGTCGCGAGGCTGTCCCTTGGCGGGGCGCCCTATGGCACGTATGGTGAAGGTCGTGCTGCCGTCGATGCTGATGCTGGCCTCGCTGAACAGCGGCGAGCCGATGACGAACAGGCCGCCCGCGGGCTGCACCTGATAGAGGCCCATGGCGGACAGCACATACCAGGCCGACATCTGGCCCACGTCCTCGTTGCCACTCAGGCCGTCAGGGGCGTTGCGATACTGCTCGCTGAAGACGCGGTGCAGCAATCGCGCACCCTTCCACGGCTGGCCCACGAAATTGTACAGGTAGAGTATGTGGTGGCTGGGCTCGTTGCCGTGGGCATACTGCCCAATGAGGCCGGTGATGTCGGGTGGCGCGTCCTGGCCGAAGTCACCCTGGGCGATGAACAGTGAGTCGAGTTTCTGGGTGAAGCGTTGCTCTGAGCCGAAGAGGCCCACGAGTCCCTCGACGTCGTGTGGCACGAGCCAGGTGTATTGCCAAGCGTTACCCTCGGTATAGTCGCGGTTGGCCGGCGGCGTGTGGAAGGGACTGAAGGGCTGGCGGAAGCGTCCTTGCGCGTCCTTGCCCCGCATGAAGCCCGTGGCAGAATCGAAATACTGTCTGTAGCTCTGTGCGCGACGGTCGAAATCCTGTTGCACGCCGGTCTGCCCCAGGCGTTCGGCCACGCGGGCCACACACCAGTCGGCCAGCGCATACTCCAGCCCGCGGGCCACCGTCTCGTGGTCGGCCAGCAGGTCGTAGGGAATGTAGCCATACTGCTTCAGCAGCGCCAGGCCACGCTCGTCGAGCATGGCCGATGCCTGCATGGCCTGCAAGGCCTCGTCGCCCTGCCGGGTCAACCCCTTCAGCACCATGTCGGCCAGTACGGGTATGGCGGGATTGCCCACCATGCAGTTGGTCTCGCAGCCCATGAGGTGCCACACGGGCAGCTTGCCCTGCTCGCGCCAGATGTCAATCATGGTGGCTGCCAGGTCGGCCTGTCGCTCACGGTGGATGAGGGTCATCAGGGGGTGTGCGGCGCGGTAAGTGTCCCACAGCGACCAGGTGGTGTAGGTGTGGTGGGGTGCATGATAGGTACGTCCGTCGGCCCCGCGGTAGTCGCCGTTGACATCGCTGAAGACCGAGGGAGCCGTCATGGTGTGGTAGAGCGCCGTATAGAAAATAGTGTCCTGGGCGGTCGCCGTGGGGGCTATCCGTATCTTCTGCAGCTGTTGCTCCCACTTGCCGTCGGCCTCGCGGCAGAGTCGCTCAAAGTCCCAGTGAGGCAGCTCGGCGTGCAGGTTGGCCCTGGCACCGTCGGTGCTGACCGCCGAGAGGCCCACGCGCATGAGCAGCGGCCGGCCGTCGTTGGGGAAGGAGAGTATGGCCAGCGTGTCGGCCTCGTTCCGGAAGTGTGCGATGGGCCGCGAGAACTCGGCAGCGTAGTAGATGCGCTGGTCATCGGCCCAGCCCCGCGAGTATCGGTAGCCCATGATGGCGGTGTCGCTGAGGCTGACGGCTTGTCCGGCGGTGAAGCGATCCCATCCGATGCCCCGCTTCAGGTCAAGGCGCAGGTAGAGGCTGTCAGCATCGGGCGGACAGGTGTAGCGGTGCAGCCCGGCGCGCTCGGTGGCGGTCAGCTCAGCACGTATGCCGTTGCTCATCATCAGCGAATAGTAGCCGGGGCGCACCTGCTCGCCGCTGTGTGTGAAAAGGACATGCGACTGGCGCGGCTCCTGCACGGGCAGCACGGTGACGTCGCCCAGCTCGCCGATGCCGGTGCCGCTGAGGTGGGTGTGGCTGAAGCCCAGCAGCACGGAGTCGCTGTAGTGATAGCCCGAGCACCAGTCCCAGCCTCGCGTGGGCTCCGTGGGACCCAGCTGCACCAGGCCGAAGGGCACGTTGGCGCCCAGGAACACATGGCCGTGGCCACCAGTACCGATATAGGGGTTGACCATCGACGTGAGCCTTCCGCCCATGGCGGGCATGGCAGCCAGCAGCAGAGAAAGGAGGGCCGGCAGGAGGAGCTTTCTTTTCATCATAGTTACAGAGACATAGTTATTGGTGGTTCCGTCAGCTGCCTATGTACAGGCAGATCATGCCTAAGAGCACGAGCGCCAGGTCGACAGCCTTGGCCTTGAGGTTCTTCTCGTGGAAGAAGGCGGCTCCGCAGATGAAGCTGACGATGACGGATCCGCGCCGTATCATCGACACGATGCTGATCATGGCCGAGGGCAGCGACAGCGAGTAGAAATAGAGGAAGTCGGCGGCCGAGAGGAAGAGGCTGATGCCCAGTATGGCCCAGTCCCAGTGGAAGGGCGTGGTGCGGTGGCGGTAGGGCCACCACAGCAGCATGAGCATGACGAACATCATGGCGCACTGGTAGATGTTGTACCACGACTGCACCATCATGCGGTCCAGGCCCACGCCGCCCTCGCTGACGGGTGCCATGAGGTACTTGTCATACAGTCCGCTGAGGGCACCGAGCAGTGCAGCGCCTACAATCATGTATATCCAGTGGTCGTGCTTGAAGTCGATGCCCTCCTTCTTCCCGCTCCGGCTGAGCATGAGGAACGACACCACGGCCAGCAGAACGCCTGCCCACTGCCACAGGTTGAGGCGCTCGCCGAAGAGCAGCATGGCTCCCACGAGGACCATCACGGGACGCGTGGCATTGATAGGCCCTACGATGGTGAGCGGCAGGTGCTTCATGCCGAAGTAGCCCAGCACCCAGCTGGAGAGCACGATGAGTGCCTTCAGCACAATGTAGCGGTGCTCATGCCAACCGCCGCTGGCCACATGGACGATGGTGCCGTCGAGTGTCTGGCCGGTGGCGCTGAGGATGATGAATGGCAGGAAGAGGAGTGACGAGAAGAGGGTGTTCAGAAAGAGTATAGGCAGCACGGCATTGTCGCGCAGTGACTTCTTTTTCAGGGAGTCATACACGCCGAGGAAGGCTGCTGAGAGGAATGCGAGGATGAGCCACACAGGGAATTGGGATTTAAGAGTTGAGAGTTGAGGTTTGAACCAGTGTATTTATTCAACAAAGATTAAGAAGATGAAAAGGATGCCATGCGGCATAGCCCGCTCTTTTTTACAACCACAGATTACACGGATTAAGTGAGTTTAAAAAACTTGGTACAAATGAATTAGGGGTCGGGGGTGGGGGCAGTATCTTAATCATACCAAGTTATTATTTAACAGTTACTTAAAATCGCCGCGAAGCGGCTGTAGTCGTTTATAAATCTGAGTCATCTGCGTAATCCGTGGTTTTCAAACAAGGAGTGAGGCATGTCAGTACTCTATGCTTTGCAGGAAGAGGGCGTTGGCGGGCATCGACTCGCCGGCCTCGGTGCGCCTTCCGGTCTCTATCACCCGGCGGAAGGCGTCGAGTGTCAGCCTGTGGCGCCCCACTTCAATGAGCGTTCCCACCACGGCCCGCACCATGTTGCGCAGAAAGCGGTTGGCACTGATCTCGAACACCCACTGCCCATCGGCCAGGGGCCTCCACTCGGCCTTGGTGACGGTGCAGAGCGTGGTCTTCACGTCGGCATGGCTCTTGCAGAAGGCGCCGAAGTCGTCGTACTCAAGCAGCAGGGCAGCGGCCTGGTTCATCAGGCTGAAGTCGAGCTGATAGTGCATCTGGCAGGAATAGTGGCACAGGAAGGGCGACTTCTGCGTATGTATATAATAATAGTATGTACGCGCGCGAGCCGAGAAGCGTGCGTGCATGTCGTCGGCCACGGGCTTCACCTGCTGCACGGCAATGTCGCGCGGCAGCAGCTTGTTCAGCTTGTAGGCCAGCTGCGGGCAGTCTACGTCGGCCTCGGTGTCGAAGTGTGCCACCATCATGCGTGCATGCACGCCGGCGTCGGTGCGGCCGGCTCCGGTCACGGCAACAGGCTGCCGCAGCAGGAGCGAAAGCCCCCGCTGCAGCTCGCCTTGTACCGATATGCCGTTTGGCTGCACCTGCCACCCGTGGTAGCGTGTGCCGTCGTAGCTCAGCGTAATGAAATACCTCATCAGCAGGCCTTGAAGCTCATGTCGAGGCCCTTCACCGAGTGGGTGAGAGCGCCCACGGAGACGAAGTCGACGCCCTGCTCAGCATAGTCGCGAATGGTGTCGAAGGTGATGCCTCCGCTCGACTCCGTCTCGTAGCGGTGGTCTATCAGGAGCACGGCCTTGCGGGTGTCGCTGACGGTGAAGTTGTCGAGCATGATGCGGTCCACGCCTCCGTGGCTAAGCACCTGCTGCAGCTCGTCGAAGTTGCGCACCTCAATCTCTATCTTCAGGTCCAGTCCCTTCTCCTTCAGGTATGCATGGCAGCGGTCAATGGCGTTGGTGATGCCTCCGGCGAAGTCGACGTGGTTGTCCTTGAGCAGGATCATGTCGAAGAGTCCTATGCGGTGGTTGCATCCTCCGCCTATCTTCACTGCCTGCTTCTCCAGCATGCGCATGCCGGGTGTGGTCTTCCGGGTGTCGAGCACGCGCGTGCCCGTTCCCTCCAGCCGCTTCACGTATCGCGCCGTCATGGTGGCTATGCCGCTCATGCGCTGCATGATGTTCAGCATCAGGCGCTCGGTCTGCAGCAGCGAGCGCACACGTCCGCTGACCACCATGGCCACGTCGCCCTTCTTCACCGGGCTTCCATCGCCCATGAGCACCTCTACCTGCATGGTGGGGTCGAAGCGCCGGAACACCTCCTTGGCCACCTCGATGCCGGCCAGTATGCCGTCTTCCTTGATGAGCAGGCGGCTCTTGCCCATGGCATCCTCGGGGATGCAGCAGAGCGTGGTGTGATCGCCGTCGCCGATGTCCTCAGCAAACGACAGGTCTATCAGCCTGTCGATGAGTTCCTTTGTGTCTATGCGTTCCATAGCCTACTCAAAATAGATGCCGAATCCGATGCGCAGTCCGAAGCCCGAATAGTCGTTGTCCTTAAAGCTGTGGTTGTAGTACACCTCAGGCTCTATGGTGACAGTGCGGTTGAGGAAGAAGGCATAGCCCACGTGTGCCGACGGCTGGAAGTCGTCGAAGCGCTTCTGGTGCACGTAGTCGCCGCTCAGGCCCACGTACACGCCGTTCTGCTCAATGTAGTAGCGCAGCCCGGCACCGGCCTTGAAGGTGTTGGGCATGGTCTTGTGCCAGTCATATTCCGTCTGAGCCATCACCATCCAGTTGTCGGCGAAGAGGTAGCCGGCCTTGGCCTGCAGGTTGAACTGCAGCTTCGAGCAGTCGTCGTAGTTCAGGTTGAAGCCCGACAGCCCTGTTGCCACATAGAGCTTATCCTCGCCGAAGGGCGGGCGGTCATACTGTGGGCTGCTGTAGCCCTGCGCATTTACCGACGTTGCAGCCACCAGGCCACAGATCAATGACATGAATGTTTTCTTCATCATAGAGAATTCAATTTATTGTGTTACAGAATGTTTATACTTACGCATCCACAGGCAGAACCATGCCAGTGCCACTACGAAGGTGGCCCCGGCCACGATGTTGGCCTGTGCCTCGGGCATGCTGAATGCCTGCACCGACACGAAGAAGGTGGTGCACACCACGGTCATGAACAGCGCCGGTATGAGGGTGATGATGTATGGCTTGCGCTGCTGCACCAAAAACACGGTGATGGCCCAGAGCATGAAGACGGAGAGCGTCTGGTTGCTCCATCCGAACCAGCTCCACAGCTTCTCAAATCCGCTGACGTAGCCAGGTATCTGCTGCGCCTTCAGGTCTTCGTTCATGTCCCACAGCACCAGGGCTATGACAGCGGCGAAGAGGGGTATGCAGATGTAGAAGCGCTTGCGAATGGTCTTCTGGCTCAGCTTGATGAAGTCGGCGATGATGAGGCGGCAGGAGCGCAGGGCGGTGTCGCCGCTGGTGATGGGCGCTGCCACCACGCCGAGGATGGCCAGTATGCCTCCGAAGGTTCCCAGCCAGCTGTTGCAGATGGTGTTCACTATCGAGGGGGCTCCGTCACTGACGGCGGCTCCGGGCAGCTCGGCATAGCCCGGCGTGGGCTGGTTGTAGAAGAAGTACATGGCCACGGTGGCCCAGATGAGTGCCACGATGCCCTCGGTGATCATGGCTCCGTAGAAGATGGG
>DGHX01000144.1:27438-33096 GCA_002392835.1 Prevotella sp. UBA3837
TTCTCGCTCTTCATGCAGCGGGCCATGAGGGGGCTCTGCGTGGCATGGAAACCGCTGATGGCGCCACAGGCGATGGTGATGAACAGGCAGGGGAACAGGGCGCCGTTGGCCAGCGACTCGCCCGGCAGGCCCTCCCACAGCTCGGGCAGGTCGGGATGCTTCACAAAGAGCATCACCATCAGGGCGGCGGCCATGAACAGCAACGAGAAGGCGAACAGCGGGTATATCTTGCCGATGATCTTGTCGATGGGCAGCATCGTGGCCACCAGGTAGTAGATGAAGATGATGGTCACCCAGAACACGTAGGGCCCCACATTGTCGACGATGAAGGCAGGCTCCCACATGCCGCCCAGGATCTTCGCTGGGCTGTACACGAACACGGCTCCCACCATGATGAGCAGGAAGACGCTGAAGAAGAGCATCACCTGCTTCGTGGTCTTCCCCAGGTAGTGGCCTATCAGCTCGGGCTGGTTGGCTCCGCCGTGGCGCACGCTGAGCATGCCGCTCAGGTAGTCGTGGGTGGCACCGGCGAAGATGCAGCCCAGCACAATCCAAAGATAGGCCGCAGGCCCGAACTTAGCGCCCATGATGGCTCCGAAGATGGGGCCCGTACCGGCTATGTTCAGGAACTGAATCATGAAAATCTTCCAGCTCGGCAGCACAATGAAGTCCACACCGTCGGCCTTAGCCACGGCCGGTGTGGGGCGGTCGTCGGGGCCGAAGACGCGCTCTACGAAGCGTCCGTAGAGGCAATAACCCAGAATGAGAGCCACGAGGCTCAATGCAAAAGTAATCATATTGTGTTACAATTTTGGGTGCAAAGATAATAAAAAGTTAGGTAAACTCCAAAAAATTTTGTACCTTTGCACGCAAATTGCATAATGACATGAGAAAACTCATTCTGACAGCCCTCCTCGTGCTGTTCTCAGCGGGCAGCCTGCGTGCCCAGCAGTTCACCAGTCCCACGCCCTGGGCCCCCTCTGCCCCCTCGCCTAAGTACGAGGTGCGCGCCGTGTGGCTCACCGTAGTCATGGGCCTCGACTGGCCCCGCACCACTGACCAGGAGCGGCAGCGCCGTGACCTGGTGCTCACCCTCGACCGTCTGCAGCAGGCCGGTGTGAACACCGTGCTCCTACAGGCCCGCGTCCGCGCCACCACCATCTACCCCTCGGCCTTGGAGCCGTGGGACGGCGGATTCACCGGCAAGCCCGGCACGGCTCCCGCCTACGACCCACTGCAGTTCTGCATCGACGAGTGCCACAAGCGCGGCATGGAGTGCCACGCATGGGTGGTGACGCTGCCCATAGGCAAGCACAACGCCATTGGCGCACAGCAGATGCGCAAGAAGCAGCCGCAGCTGGTGAAGCGCATCGGCGACGACTGCTTCATGGACCCCGAGAACCCAAAGACGGCCGACTACCTGGCCGGCGTCTGCCGCGAGATAGTGCACAACTACGACGTCGACGGCATCCACCTCGACTACATACGCTACCCCGAGCAGTGGAAGATTAAGGTATCGCGCGCGAAGGGACGACAGAACATCACCTCCATCGTGCGCGCCATCTACCAGGCCGTGAAGGGCGAGAAGCCCTGGGTGAAGCTGTCGTGCTCACCAGTGGGCAAGCACGACGACCTGACGCGCTACCGCGCCGGAGGCTGGAACGCGCGCACCGCCGTGTGCCAGGACGCACAGGAATGGCTGCGACTGGGACTCATGGACCAGCTCTACCCCATGATGTACTTCCAGGGCGACAACTTCTACCCCTTCGCCATCGACTGGCAGGAGCACAGCTACGGGCGCACCGTCGTCTCAGGCCTCGGCATCTACTTCCTCGACCCGCGCGAAGGCCGCTGGACACTCGACATGGTAGAGCGACAGATGAACGTCGTGCGACAGATAGGCATGGGCCACTGCTACTTCCGCTCGCGCTTCTTCACCGACAACGTGAAGGGCATCTACGACATGGCACGCCGCTTCGACGCCACACCGGCACTCATCCCCCCCATGACGTGGGAGCAGAAGCCAGCGCCCAAGGGGCCCGTCAACCTGCAGCTCGGGGGCGACTCGCTCAGCTGGAGCGGAGCCCAGGACCGCAGCGGCGCCGGACAACTGCTGTACAACGTCTATGCCTCGCCCGAATTCCCCGTCGACGTCAGCAACCCCGCCAACCTCATCGTCACACGCTGGCAGGGAACCTCGCTCCCCGTGTCGCGCACCGACCTGAACTATGCCGTCACCGCCCTCGACCGCTACGGCCAAGAGAGCATCGCCCGCCAGTTGCTGCTCAATGCAGGGCTCGAATACTCCGTGCCCATCATTGCCAAGACCGACGGCGCCAGCATAGCACTGCCCGACAAGGAGCAGACCCTCGATGCCGACTTCGTGATCGTGGAGACGCTGAGCGGGCAGACCGTCAACATCTTCCCCTATCAGGCCACCCTCGATGCCTCTGCCCTACCCGACGGCATCTACCAGCTGCGATCCCTCGGCCGCAAAGGCCGCAACCACCGCATAGGATTCTTCGCCAAGAAATCGAAGAAGAAATGACAAGAAGACAAACAACATCATCTTGATATTACGATAAAACGATATACCGCTACACCGTTATACCGAAATACCGAAATACCGCTAAACCGTTACCGAAACTCTGAAACACCGAAATAACGAAAAAAGAACAAAACAATGAACAAGATCAACACCCTCCTTGCAGCCCTCCTGGTGCTCGCACTGAGCACCGCCTGCAACAAAAAATCCGATGCCCCCGGCTACCACCTGCAGGGCACCGTCGAAGGCATCAGCCAGCCTGCCCGCCTGCTCCTCGTGGACAGCGACGGCGCACTCCTCGACACCATCGACGTCGACGCCAAAGGTGCCTTCACCCTCGACGGACAGGCCGACAGCGTCCGCTTCCTCTCCCTCTACCTTGAGAACGAGCAGAAGACCAGCTACGACTTCTTCACCGAGCAGGGAAACATCAGCATGACCATACAGCCCGAGAAGGGCATCTGCCAGCTCAAGGGCACCGAGGCCAACGAAGCCCTGCAGCAGATGATGACCGCCATGCAGCCCTACACCGAAAAGCTGAACGAGCTGGAGCAGCTGGCCAGCGACACCACGCAGCGCCTCGACGAGTGGGCACTCATAGAGCGCTACAACCAGATTGGCAACGAGCTGATGAAACAGCTGAAAGAGGCCGCACAGAAAAACACTCAGAATGAACTCGGATACATGCTCGTGTGCAGATACATCGACCCGACGGAGGAGCCTGCGCTGCTGCGACAGCTCATTGAACAGATGCCGGAGCAGTACCGCCAGCGCGCACAGATAAAGGACATCATCAAAAAGCTCGACGCTGCCAAGGACACCGAGGAAGGTCAGAAGATGGCCGACTTCCAGCTCAACGACACCGAGGGGCAGCCCGTCAGCATCATGAGCCTCGTGGGCCAGAACCGCATCACCATTCTCGACTTCTGGGCCTCGTGGTGCGGTCCCTGCCGCAACGAGATGCCCTTCATGCGCCAGCTCTACGCCGACTACAAGGGCAAGGGCCTCGGCATCGTGGGCATATCCCTCGACGACAGCAAGGATGCCTGGCTGAAAGCCATCACCGACCTGAAGATTGAATGGCCTCAGATTTCCGACCTTCAAGGCTGGAACAACGCTGCCGCCACACTCTTCCAGGTGAACGCCATCCCCTTCATCGTGGTCGTCGACACCAATGGAACCATACTCAAGAAGGGCCTGCGCGGTGAGCCGCTCAAGGAGTTCATCAGCCAGCAGCTGCAATAAAAAAACAGCCCGAAAGTATTTTCCAGACTATTTTATCACAATGCCACACGCGTTAATTACAGATAATTACGCGTGTGGCATTGTGATAAATGATTATCAAAAAGCAGGTATCAATCCAGATTCTTGAGCACGAGCAGCAGGTGATCCCACACCATCTGTACGGTGGGTATGAGCAGGCGCTCGTCGGGGGTGTGCACGTCGCGCAGCGTGGGTCCGAAGCTGACCATGTCGAGCTGCGGATAGCGCTCCGAGAAAAGGCCGCACTCCAGTCCGGCGTGGATGCCGCGCACCACGGGCTCCTTGCCGAACAGCTTCTTGTAGCAGCTGACCACGGTGTCGCGCAGCCGGCTCTCGGCACGCATCTTCCACGCAGGATAGCCGTCGCTGCTCCAGGCCTCGGCACCGGCCAGCTGGAAGGTGGCACGGAAGGTGGCACACATATTGTCGAGGTTCGACATCACATTCGAGCGCTGCGACGACAGGATGTTGATCTCAGTATCAGTGGTGTGCACGGCGGCAATGTTCGATGAAGTCTCGACCATGCCGTTCAGGGCCGGGTCCTGGCAGATGGCGTAGATGCCGTTGTCGACGGCCTGCAAGGCCCAGACGAAGCGGCGTGCCACCTCGGCCTCGATAACGGGCTGGGCATCGGCGCTCTCCAGAGCCCACACCATCTGCTGGTCGGTGACGTGGAATTCGTCCTCCACCTGTGCGCTGAACACATTCCAGTCGGCCCTTACGTTCTCCTTCACGTCGTTGGGAACGGCAATGACAAACTGTCCGTCGCGTGGTATGGCATTGTGCAGCTTGCCCGAGTGGAACTGGGCCAGGCGCACGCCCTCATAGCGGTTCATGGTCTGGAACAGGAAGCGGCCCAGCAGCTTGATGGCGTTGGCACGCTTCTTGTTGATGTCGTCGCCTGAGTGTCCGCCGGTGAGTCCCTTCAGCTGTGCGCAAAGGAAGAAGGCTCCGGCCGGAGCCTCCTCGCGCCGGAAGGTGAAGCGTGCCTGCGTGTTGCGGCCTCCGGCACAGCTCACGAAGATTTCGCCCTCATCCTCAGAGTCGAGGTTGATGAGGTAGTCGCCCGTCATGAAACCGGCCTTCATGCCCTCGGCACCACTGAGGCCCGTCTCCTCGTCGCGGGTGAAGACACACTCCAGGGGACCGTGCTCAATGTCATCGGCCTGGAGTATGGCCAGCTCAATGGCGCAGCCGATGCCGTCGTCGGCACCCAGCGTAGTGCCGCGGGCGCGCAGCCACTCACCGTCGACGTAGGTCTGAATAGCGTCGCGGTCGAAGTCAAAGTCCACGTCGACCAGCTTGTCGCACACCATGTCCATGTGGCTCTGCAGGATAACGGTCTTGCGATGCTCGTAGCCCTGGGTGGCCGGTTTGCGTATGATGACGTTGCCCGTCTCGTCGACTTTAGTCTCCAACCCGTGGCTCTGGCCCCACTGCAGCAAGTAGTCAATCATCTTCTCCTCATGCTTCGAAGGACGCGGAATTGTGTTAATCTTTGCAAACTGCTCGAACACAGATGCAGGTTTTAGCTCGTTTTTATTCATTTTTAATGCTATTTATTGAGTGATTCAAATTTTATTGCGTATCTTTGCACCCGATTACGGGCATTTTTCACCCGCAAAAGTAATAAAAATGATTGGAAAAATAGTCATCGTAGCGTTAATAATTGCTATAGGAGTAGCTTTTTTGTGCGTAAAAGTCATTTTTCGGCGCAACGGAAGCTTCACTTCGCAGCATATCCACGACTCTGAGGCCATGCGGCAGCGTGGCATACACTGCGTGCTGGACCAGGACCGCGAGATGAGACAGCGCAGCCGGCTGGCCGTAAGCGAGAGGAGCTCGAGCCC
>DGHX01000144.1:33161-34712 GCA_002392835.1 Prevotella sp. UBA3837
ATTAAATAATAATACAATATTAATAATAATGAAAAAGAATTTACTGAAGACACTGATTGTGCTGGCCATTGCAGGTTCCATGGCCGCTTGTAACAAACAACCATCGAAGATGGACGACGGCACGGCCGAGGCTGAACAGCAGGGCCTGCGCCTGGCCTACATCGAGCTGGACTCGCTGACCGAGCACTATGAGTATGCCAAGGTGATGAAGGACTCATTAGAGAAGATGAGCGCCAACGCCAACACCGTGCTGAGCAACAAGGAGAAGGAGCTGCAGCGCTCGGAGAACAGCATCCGCACACGCCTGCAGAACAACGGCTTCACCAGCGAGCAGCAGTACAACACCGCCGTGGCAGCACTCGAGCAGGAGCGCAACAACGCCGTGGCACTGGCCAACCGTCTGAACTCGGAGCTGGCACAGAAGCAGGCCGACTTCATGCAGACCATGCAGGACAGCCTGGATAACTTCCTGGCCGAATACAACAAGGACAAGAAGTACGACATGATTCTGAACAAGGCTACCATCATACACGCCAGCGAGAAGTATGACATCACGCAGGATGTCATCAACGGCCTGAACGCCCGCTACAAGAAGTAAACGGCATAACGACGAACCGAGAAATCGTAAATAGAAAATCAGTAAATCGTAAATCCCCATGACGCTGATCATCGTCCTGATGCTGCTGTTCAGCTACCTGCTGATAGCCACTGGCCACTTCACTGGGGTCAACAAGGCGGCTATTGCCATGTTCCTGGGCACCATAGGATGGGTGGTCTTCGTCATCTGGGGCGATGACTTCGTGCAGAGCCGGCACGCAGCAGAGTATGCCGAGTTTCTGGGGGGAGACGTATCGACCAGCAAGACGGTGAAATACTTCATCTACGACGAGCTGTTCCTGAAGTACGTGGGGCGCGCCGCCGAGATTGTCATGTTCCTGCTGGCCACAATGTCGATAACCGAGATTCTGCAAAACAACGGCTGCTTCGACTTCATCAGCGAATGGATACGCACACGTAACCCGAAACGCCTGCTGTGGACCATCACACTGGCCACCTTCGTGCTCTCGGCCACGCTCGACAACCTGACGACGACGATGCTCATGCTGGTCATCATGCACAGCACGGTGAAGAACCGGTCGCAGCGCATGCTCGTAGGCTCGGCCATCGTTCTGGCAGCATGTTGCGGGGGCTGCTTTACCGTCATTGGCGATGCCACCGGCCTGCTGCTATGGGGCGACGAGGCCGTCACCGCCACCCATTTCTCAGCCTTCCTGGCGCTGCCGGCTGTGCTGGCATGGGTGGTGCCCACCGTTCTCATCAACCGCGAGCTGCCCAGCCGACTCGACATAGAGTGGCAGGTGGCACCCTACCGCGGTGACGACACGCGTCTGAACCGCTGGCAGCGAATGCTGATGCTCCTCGTGGGCTACGGCGGGCTGTGGTTCGTGCCTACCTTCCTCAGCCTGACACGCCTGTCGCCTTTCCTCGGCGCACTGTGCGTGCTCAGCGTGCTGTGGGTGGTGAACGAGGCCTTCAACCGCAAGCTGATGA
>DGHX01000144.1:34834-48586 GCA_002392835.1 Prevotella sp. UBA3837
TTCGTCATGGGCATCATGCTCGGCATGGGCGTGGTGGCCGAGACGGGCGTGCTGACCGACATTGCACAGTGGGTGGA
This sequence comes from Prevotella sp. UBA3837, assembly GCA_002392835.1. Classification (GTDB taxonomy): domain Bacteria; phylum Bacteroidota; class Bacteroidia; order Bacteroidales; family Bacteroidaceae; genus Prevotella. The sequence continues at coordinate 34,912 of DGHX01000144.1, forward strand.
CGCGCACATAGGCGACATCTGGATTGTAGGCATCATCTCAGGACTGCTGAGCAGCCTGATTGACACGTTCACCATCGCCGTGTCGGACATATCGCTATACAGCATTGCCGCAACGGGCGAATACGGACAGAACGGTAACTACTGGCTGCTCATAGCCTACAGCACAGCCGTAGGCGGATGCCTGCTGTCAGTGGGCAGCGCATGCGGCATAGCACTCATGCAGATGGAGCACATACACCTGGGCTGGTACTTCAAGCGCATAGCGCCGAAAGTGCTCATAGGCTGGCTGGTGGGCATGGCAGTGCTCTACGCCGAGTGCACACTCTTCTAAAAAATGAGGAGTGAGAGCCTCAAGAACTCAAGTACTCAAGAACTAAAGAACTCAAGAACTAAAAACCCCATTTACCATCATGGCAAAAATCAAGACTATCGGAGTACTCACTTCCGGCGGCGATGCCCCGGGAATGAACGCAGCCATACGTGCCGTGACACGTGCCGGCATCTACAATGGCTTTAACATCAAGGGCATCTACCGCGGCTACGACGGCCTCATCAAGGGCGAGGTAAAACCTTTTACCACAGAGGACGTCAGCGGCATCATCACCCGCGGCGGCACCATCCTGAAGACGGCCCGCTCGAAGGAGTTCATGACGCCCGAGGGCATGCAGAAGGCCTACGAGACCTGCCAGCGCGAGGAGATTGACGCACTGGTGGTCATAGGCGGCAACGGCTCGCTGACCGGCGCACGCAACTTCGGCATGGAGTTCGACTTCCCCTGCATCGGACTGCCCGGCACCATCGACAACGACCTCTACGGCACCGACTCTACCATAGGCTACGACACCACGATGAACACCATCATGGAGTGCGTGGACCGCATACGCGACACCGCCAACTCGCACGAGCGCATCTTCTTCGTCGAGGTGATGGGCCGCGACGCCGGCTTCCTGGCACAGAACTCGGCCATCGCCTGCGGTGCCGAGGCGGCCATCATTCCCGAGGAGATGACCGACGAGGACCAGCTGGCCGCCTTCATGGCCCGCGGCATCCGTAAGTCGAAGAAATCGTGCATCGTCATCGTCTCGGAGAGTCCCAAGTGCGGTGCCCTCTACTACGCCGACCGCGTGAAGAAGGAGTTCCCCGGGTTCGACGTGCGCGTAAGCATACTGGGCCACCTGCAGCGCGGCGGCGTGCCCTCGGCCCACGACCGCATACTGGCCAGCCGCACCGGCGTTGGCGCCATCGAGGCCATCAAGCAGGGACAGCGCAACGTCATGGTGGGCGTCAGGAACAACGAAGTGGTCTACGTGCCGTTCTCGGAATGCATACGCACCGACAAGCCCTTCGACAAGAAGCTCATCAAGGTGCTCGACGAGCTGAGCATCTGATACATCTGATACGCAAGTGAGGGGGTGTCGCCGATGGCGACACCCCCTCACGCTCTCAGAGCACGGAAGTCATCACTTACACTCTTCCCACTGCAGCACGGAGCCGTTGCGGCGTGCAGGATCGGGACCGGCAAAGTCCATCGAATAGGGGCTGCCCGTGGTGGGGCTCTTGCCTATGTAGCGGTGGTTCCTTAAAGAGTACAACATGAAATCGTGACCGAGGTAGTCCTGCCAGAGGAATACCTCGGCTTCCTTTTCGTCCTGCGTGAAGCGAACGTCGCCAGGCAGGCCTTCGCCATAGACCTTGATGTAGCGGCCGTCGACGCACTTCAGGGCCACACGGCCGTTACCCTTGTCTATGATGGTGAACTGCGTGCGGGGGCTGTTGTCGTTAGCCCGCGTGTCGTAGAGCAGACCGTGGGGGTCGCAGACGGCGGGACGGTTGGTGGCCTTGTTGATGATACGGAAGGTCTTGCCGTAGGGGATGTTCTGCGAGCGGTCGGCGCAGGGCTCCTCGACGGTGAAGTTGTCGAACTCGGCATAGCCGCCCTGCTTGCCCTTCGTGTTGAAGGCGAAGAGGGCGTGGCGCGAACCCTGGAAGGAGATGAGCTGATAGCTCAGGGGCATCATCCGGCCCAAGGTCTGGAATGTCTTGCCGTCAGCAGAGTAAGCATACTGCGCCTGGTCGTTGTCGTAGTCGCCGACCATGCGTAGCCAGATTTTTCCCTCGGGCAAGCTGACGTTCATGCTGACGGTGTCATTGGTCAGCTGTTCAAAGCAGCGCAGCAAGTATTCAGACTTCCCCTTCCGCGAGGAAGCTGGGCTGAGGCTTACGCCTATCCATGAGCAGGGCACGTTGATATTGCCCAGGCCACAGACATCGCCGTCCTTCATGCCCTTCACGTTCAGTTCAACCGTTGCAACCGACTTGGGGCCGATGACGCGCTGCGTCAGCGTGTTGCGTGCCCACATCAGCTGCTCGGCGGGCTGAGACTGCAGACGCAGCTTGCCCTTCTTCAGACTCCACATCTTCTCCTCAGGGTTGTGGTTCCACTGCCATATACGGCCCAGCTGTTTACCATCGAATGACTCGCTGCGGTCGTAGGGAGCATGAGGAGTAACCTCATTCCACGCTCCATTCACCTCTTTCCCCGAGAATCCGGGCTTGAACCATGTACGTGGTGCGCGGCCCAGGTTGCCCTCGAAGCCTACCATAGGCCAGCCATCCTTCCACGTCATGGGCATCAGGCAGACGGTACGGCCTATGGAGTGGAAGTCCATCATGAAGAGTGCCCACCACGAACCGTCCTTATACTGCACGATACCGCCCTGGTGTGCATTGGTGCAGGCGGTGGCATCCTTGTCAACGGGCCCGAGGCCGAACTTCGTACCGTCCTCGCCGATGCGGTACTTCGTGCCCCGGGGCACCTGTGTAAGCGAGGCGGCGTGATAGCCGTAGGTCTCGTCGGCAGTGATGACGCGTGTCTCATAAGGGCCCCAGATGCTCTTTGAGCGCGAGCAGAGGGTGCGGCCGTTGGGACGGTAGTCGGTGGAGATGAGGTAGTACATGCCGTCAATCTTATACATGTGGTGACCCTCGCCCACCCCGTTGCCCTCGGGTATGATGACGCGCTCGGTGCCCTCAATGGGGCCGCTCATGTCGGGCTTCAGCTCGGTGCACTTCACCGTGCCGTAGCCATGTATGGCGTAGACCTTGCCGTCGTCGTCGAAGAGCACGCCCAGGTCGTATATGTTGCCCTGCATGTTGTGGTGCACCCAAGGCCCGCGTATATCTTTCGAGGTGTAGCACTGCAGTCCCTTGCCGTTGACATTGCTGTAGACGTAGAACTGTCCGTTGGCATAGCGGATACAGGGGGCCCAGATGCCCTGGCCGTAGATTTCCTCGTGGTTCTTCAGTGAGAAGCGGTCCTCGGGAAAGTCGAAGCGGTCGAAGCAGTAGCTGATGTTCTCCCAGTTCACCAGATCGCGCGAGTGAAGGATGACCAGTCCGGGCACGGCGTGCATCGTGGTGCCTGCCAGGTAGTAGTCATCGCCTACGCGGAGGATGTCAGGGTCGCTGAACTCGTCGTAGAACAAGGGGTTAGTAAACGTGCCGTTGCCGTTGTCGGCAGTCCACGACTGTGCTCCTGCCACAGGGCTGAAGAGCAGCGCAGTGGCCAGGAGTGTTGAGGTAAGAAGGGAATGATTCATGGTCGTATTGGTTGTTGTTTTGCTGTGTCGTGATGACAGAATATCGTTATTTCGGAATGACGGTATTTCGGGATAACGGTATTACGGGATATCGTTACGTATTGTCAGCGCAGCCGCAGCCGGTCGCCCACCTGTATGCTGTAGTCGGGGCTGAGGCGGTTGAGCTTGTAGAGCGACTTCAGGCGTATACCGTACTTCTGTGCGATGGTGTACATCGACTCGCCGGGCTGCACTACGTGCTGAATGTTCTTGAATTCCTTCGGGGCCTTGGTGCGCTTCTTCTTCAGCCAGATGATTTCGCCGGGGGCGATGGCATCCTTCTTGTCACGCTCGTTGTAGCGGGCCAATCGGCGGTAAGACATGCCTATCTCGCTGGCAATGCTGCGGAAGGTATCGCCCTGGCGGGCATAGAGGTAGTAGTTCTTGTTGTAGATGTATATGGGGTGCAGGGGCTGTCCGCCCGGCACCTTGTTCTGCTGGTAGCCCACAATGGTGTGGTCATAGGAGTGGGCTCGGTCATACTGGCTGAGGTTATAGTTGCGGATGATGTCAATGAGGCTCTCGGCATAGCGCGGGTTGGTGGCATATCCGGCAGCCTTCAGCCCTCGCGCCCAGCCCTCGTAGTCGGTCATCTTCAGCTTGAACAGGCTGCGGTAGCGCTGTCCGGTGGCCAGGAAGCGCGAGTGGTCCTCGAAGGAGTCATAGACCGACTTGTAGGCGCGGAAGCACTCGTTCTGCAGGTCATCGTCGCGATAGATGGTGGCTCCCGTCCAGCCATGGCACTTGATGCCGAAATGATTGTTGCCCTTGGTGGCCAGCGTGCTGCGCCCGGCTGCCGACTCCAGGAGTCCTTGCGCCAAGGTGATGGAAGCGGGTATCTTCCACTTCAGCATCTGCTGAATGGCAATGTCGTGATACTGCTCAATGTACTGCTGGTAGGCCGTCTTGCCCCCCTGCGCCATTGTGCACAGCAAGCCAAACGCCACGAACAGCGCACTCAGCAACACACGTCTACACTTCATAACCTTACCAACTATCGTATAAATCTCAATTCTCAAACCTTAAATCACTTAATGGTCACCTGCGTGGCTCCGTAGCCGTACTCCTGGAACGAGGCATCCTGATAGGTGAACTGTTTGTAACGATACTGCAGCTCGTTGACCAGCGCCTTGCGCAGCACCCCCTCGCCCTTGCCGTGTATGAAGACGATCTTTGTCCCGCGCTTCTTCTCGTACTCCTTCAGCGTCTTGCGGAAGTAGTCGAGCTGGTGGTTCAGTATGTCGGTAGCCGACATTCCTGCCGTGGTGTCGAGCAGCTCGTGGGCATGCAGGTCCACCACGATGGGGTCGCCTTCCTTTGCCGGCATGCGCACCAGTGGCGAGCGTGGTTCCTCCTCCTTGCTGCCGTACATCTCTGCCTTCAGCCTCTGAGCATCGATGAGCAACGGGCGCACCACGCGGTCGCGCTCCACAACGGTGTATATGAGTGCGGGCTGCTCGAAGAAGTCGCTGTCCTGGAAGGTGTGCAGCTTGAAGAACTTCACCCCGTCGATGCGCATCTGCACGTCGACGGCCGGCTTCAGCAGAAAGCTCTTCTGGCGTTTGTATGCCACGAGCTGCAGGTTGACACGCTCCATGCCCTGCAGGTCTTCGCGCCCGAACTCTTCGATAAAGAGCTTGGTGTTGGGTTCCACCTCGTCAGTGGCCCGCAGCCGCCAGGCGTTTCCCTCGGCCGAAAGGTAGGTGAAGCGCACGTAGTAATTGCTGTCGTTGACCAGGTAAGCCTCAAAGCGCGTCTTCGAGAGTTCCTTCACTTCCATAGGCACAAAGGCCAAATAGACAGAGAGTTGTTCGCCACCCCTGCGTTCTTCCGGCATGGGGCGGAAGGTGATGGGCCTGTCGGCAGGTTCTTCTTCCTGCTTCTTCTCTTGTGCCTGTTTCTGCTGCTGTTGTTTTCCTTCTACGATGCGGCTGGTGTCATAGCATTCGTCTCCCACTACCACCACTTCGTTCACGGGCATGGGCACGTCAAAACCGTCTTCATCCTCTACGAGGACGATGTTCTTTCCCTGAAAGCCGGACACGCGTCCGCCGCCCGTCTCACTGAGGAATCTTACTTTGTCTCCTATTTTCATTGTTGTGTGTGTTCTTATTGTTTAATCTTGTCCCATACGGAACTCTGCGAGGCATTGATACCGAACAGGATGTCGTACACCTGCTCCTTCTCCTTCTGCGTGCCCTTCCCCTTATAAATGCTGGCCAGCTCGTCCTTCTTATAGTCGGTCCATATCTGGGGCAGCATGCTCAGCGGCTTCTCTTCGTGTGCTTTCTTCAGGCACTCTTCCAGCGCGGTGGTGACGTTGGTCCGTCCGCGCTCCACGTTGCTGGCCATCTCGTCGAGTCCCTTCCGGTAGTAGTCGTACTGCAGCTGGCGGAAGGGGCGCATGGCCTCGTCAAGATAGTCGTTGATGATGGCAAAGCGGTTGCGCGAGTCATCGAATGACTTCCAGCCCGGGAAGCCCAGGTTCTGGGCGTTGTTCACCAGGTTCATGCAACGCTGCAGCACGTCGGTGCCGCCAAGGGGTGCGAAGCTGTCGAGGTCGAGCCCGATGATGAGGTAGGCGTAGTAGGCGCAGAGGGCCACCAGCTGGTTGTCGATAATCTCCTCGTTGAAGTTCAGCTGGTCGAACTGCACGAACTCGAAGTCGAAGTTCTTGTCCCTATTATTATATAATGTGGTGGTGTAGGCCGAGTTGTACACTGGTCGGTTGGCCTGTATGAGCGCTGTGCAGGTGAACTTATTGGCCGAAGCATCGTACTTCGACACCGTGATGTTGAACGCGCACTGAATGCGCTCATGCTCCTGGAACTGCAGGGCCGTCCACTGCCGCTCGTTGATGAACTGCTCCATGGTCTGCTGCAGGTTCTCGAACACGCTTTTGTCGGTGCCTTGCACCTGTGCGCTGTTGATGTTCACCTTCACCTGCAGCTCCTGTGCCGGAGCCGTGAGTGACAGACAGGCGAGGAGCAGAGGGGAGATGAGTGTGAAGAGCTTCTTGTTCATAGTCGGTTCCTTAGTTCGTCGATGATGTCGGCAGCCACCTGCTCCTTTGACTTCTTGTCGTAGTCGCGTCGTCCTTGTGCCGAGATAATGCTCACCTGATTCTCGTCCGAGCGGAAGCACGTGCCCTTGTTGCGCAGCGAGTTGAGCACTATGAAGTCGAGGTTCTTCTTCACCAGCTTTGCCTCAGCGTTCTGCTGCTCGTCGTTGGTCTCTAGTGCGAATCCCACGAGCAGCTGTCCCTGCTGCTTACGCTGTCCCAGTGTGGCAGCGATGTCAGGATTTGGCACCAGGTGTATGTCCATCGTCTGCCCCACCCGCTTTATCTTCTGCCCGGCCACGCTCTCGGGGCGGAAATCGGCCACTGCAGCACAAAGGATGGCAGCATCAGCCTCAGGGAAGCTGGCCAACGCAGCGTCGTACATCTGCAGGCAGCTCTCCACGTCGATGCGCTGTATGCGCGGATGCCTGGTTTGCAGTGCAACGGGACCTGCTATAAGGGTCACGTCGGCACCACGGCGCGCACACTCCTCGGCCAGGGCGAAGCCCATCTTGCCGCTGCTGTAGTTGCCTATGAAGCGCACGGGGTCTATCTGCTCGTAGGTGGGGCCGGCAGTTATCATCACACGGCGACCCGCGAGGTCCTTCGGGCTGAAGAAGTCGTCAAGCACAGCCACAATCTTCTCCGGTTCCTCCATGCGTCCCTTTCCTTCGAGCCCACTGGCCAGGAATCCGCTCTGCGGCTCAATGATGTGGTTACCGAACGAGCGCAGGCGGTCCAGGTTCTGCTGGGTCGTGGGATGGGCATACATGTCGAGGTCCATGGCAGGTGCCACGAAGACTGGAGCCTTCATCGACAGGTAGGTGGTGATGAGCATGTTGTCAGCCACGCCTGTTGCCATCTTGCCCAGCGTGGCAGCCGTGCAGGGAGCCACAAGCATGGCATCGGCCCAGAGTCCGAGTGCCACATGGCTGTGCCAGGTGCCGTCGCGCTGCGAGAAGAAGTCGCTGATGACGGGCTTCTGGGTCAGCGCCGAGAGCGTGATGGGCGTAATGAACTCCTTGCCGGCAGGCGTGATGACCACCTGCACCTCGGCTCCACGTTTCACCAGCTCGCGTATGATGAGGCACGACTTGTAGGCCGCTATCGACCCCGTGATGCCCAGTACTATCTTCTTACCTGCTAAGCCGCCAGATTGTGCCATTCGTGATTCTCCGTTATTTTTAGATTGATGGGGTTGCTGTTATTTCTGAGCCTCGCGCAGACGTATGCGCGTGAGCACCTGCTTGGTGTTGTAAGTGAAGTCGCCACCCATGACCCACGCGAAGTAGCCCGGGTCGAAGCGCAGCACGTCGCTGACGGTCTTGCCTTTGTGCTTGCCGAAGTTGAAGTACTCGGTCATCACCGGCTGACCGTCCTTGTCGAGAATGGTGTTGCCGCGGGCGTCCTTGGCCTCGCCCCAGACGATGCGTCCGGCGAAATCTACATTATTGTTCACGCGCGAGAAGTCGGCCAGTGCCTGCACGTCGTTTGGCAACGTGCGTCCCTCGGGGTCTTCGCCCAGCTCCCGCTGATGCTCCTCGGTGTAGTAGTCCAGCTCGGCCTGCAGTATGCGCCACGTAGCCTCGGTGTCCTCGTCAGCGCGGTGTGCCGTAAAGTCTTCCTCCATCTTCCGTCCGCAGTAGAACTTGTATGCGGCAGCCAGGTTACGGCGCTCCATCTTGTGGAAGATGGTCTGCGCGTCGACGAGGCGGCAGCGTGCGAAGTCGAAGTCAATACCGGCACGCAGGAACTCCTCGGCCAGCAGGGGTATGTCGAAATGATTGCTGTTGAAGCCAGCGAAGTCGCAGCCGCGGAAAGTGTCGTTCAGCTTCTGTGCCAGCTGCTTGAAGGTGGGCGCCGTCTTCACGTCGTCATTTGTGATGCCAGTCAATTCGGTTATCTCGGGCTTGATGGCGCACTCAGGGTTGATGAGATAGTTGCCGCGCTCCTCCATGCCCGAGGGGTACACCTTGATGAACGAGATCTGTATGATTCGGTCTTTTACCAAATCAAGACCGGTCGTCTCCAGATCGAAGACGACCAGCGGTTTCTGTAGTTTCAGCTTCATGTGTCTGAGCCAAGAGCGTTCTAATCGTTAATCAGCATGGGCATCATGAGCATCAGCACATCCTGGTTGGCAGGCTGCTCCGATGGCAGCACCAGTCCGGCACGGCTGGGGTCGGCCAGCTGCACCACCACCTCGGGACAGTCGAAGTTGCTCAGTATCTCGATGAACGATGAGCCCTTGAAGCCAATGCTCATCGGCATGCCGTTGTAGTCGCACGACATGCGCTCCGTAGCGGTCTTCGAAAAGTCGTAGTCCTCGGCATCGAGCTGCAGCATGCCGTTCTCCACGTGGAAACGGATGAGGTTGCTCGACTCGTTGCTGAAAGGCTGCACACGGCGCAGTGCCGAGAGCAGGCCCTGGCGGTCGACGGTGAGCTGGTTGGGGTTGCCCTGTGGTATGACGCTGTTGTAGTTGGGATAGCGGCCCTCGATGAGTCGGCAAATGAGCACGCCGTCCTCGAAGGTGACCTCAGCGTTACGGTCGTCAAAGCGTATGACGACGTCGCCCCCCTGCTTGCCCAGCACGCCCTTGAGCAGCGCTGCGGGTTTCTTGGGCAGTATGAACGAGGCGGGCTGCTCGCTGCTGATGTTCAGGATCTTGTTGCGCACCAGTTTGTGTCCGTCGCTTGCCACCACGGCCAGGCACTCGGGGGTCAGGTCGAAGTAGATGCCGTTCATCACCGGGCGGAGCTCGTCCTGCGCCGTGGCGAAGATGCTGCGGTTGATGTTCTCAGCCAGCATGTCGGTGGGAATATTGATGACGGTGGCGTTGAAGTCGACCTGCTGTGGCTGCGGAAACTCGTCGGCACTCTCCACGGGCAGCGAGAACATACCGTTCTGATAGGCTATCTTGGCAATGTTGGCCTGCTGATCCACCTCGATGGTGATGGGCTGCTCTGAGATGCCCTTCACGGCCTCCAGCAAGTCGTGGTTACCTACACAGAAGCGTCCTTCGCTGTCACAGTCATTCAGTTCGAGCGACGTGCGCATCATCACTTCGCTGTCAGAAGCCGTCAGATGCAGGCGGCCATCGATGATCTCAAAAAGGAAGTCACCCAATATGGGCAACGCGTTCTTGCTGTTGATAACTCTCCCCAGCGTGGCAAGACGATTGCCGAGCGCAGTACTTGATACTGTAAATTTCATAGTTATTTCTTAGTTACTTTGTTTTTTTCGTTTTCGGACTACAAAAATACAAAAAAACTGCGTCAAACGCAAAATAATCGGGATTTTTTTTCTCTTTTTCAAACTATTTTAGTAATTTCGCACCTGATTTTGCAAAAACATCATTATTTATTACATTTTATACAATATGGATTTAACAGGAAAAATCATTGCCATCCTTCCGGCAAACAGTGGAGTATCGCAGCGTACTGGCAATCCTTGGATGAGCCAGGAGTATGTCATCGAAGTCCCAGGACAGTATCCACGCAAGTGTGTGTTCCGCCTCTTTGGTGAAGACCGCATCAAGCAGTTCAACATTCAGGCCGGCGAGGAGCTGACCGTACAGTTCGACATTGACGCTCACGAATATAACGGCCGCTGGTTCAATGAAATTCGAGCCTTTAACATCATTCGAGGGCAAGTAGCTCAGACGGTTCCCGCTGCCACTACCGTTCCCGGTGCAGCCCCCACCGCCATGCCCTTCCCGCCTGCCGACCCCATGGCATCGGCTGCTCCGGCCACGACGGCTCCATTCCCACCGGCACAAGAGCCTGCCGGCGACGGTGCTACCGACGACCTGCCATTCTGAGCCCATCCTCTCTCAGCTTACTCAGCAGGACAATGAAAACGGAGCCTCCCTCTTCATGAGCGGAGGCTCCGTTTGTTTAAGCGGAGGCACCATTTCCGAAAACGGAGGCTCCGTTTGATGAAGCGGAGGCACCATTCCCGAAAAAGGGAAGAAGTCAGGACTGCAGCTCTGCCTTCTCCATGGGGTTGAAGGTCAGCTCCTCCTTTTCGGGGTTCTTGTCCACGAGTATGGTGCTGCCCTGGCTGAGCTCACCGTTGATGATGAGTTCGCAGAGTCCGTCCTCGACATAGTTCTGCAGGGCGCGTTTCAGCGGACGGGCACCGAACTGCACATCGTAGCCTTTTGATGCCACGAACTCACGGGCAGCGTCGGTCAGCTCCACCTGGTAGCCCAGGTCGGCAATGCGCTTGAGCAGGGGCTTCAGCTCCACCTTCACAATTTGTTTGATAGCGTCGAGGTCCAGCTGGTCGAAGGTGACAATCTCATCCAGGCGGTTCAGGAACTCTGGCGAGAACTGCTTCGACAGCGCCTTCTGCACGATGCTGCGTGCGTGCTCGCGGTCCTGTTCGTTCATGGCCAGTCCTACGCTGCCTGCCGTGAAGCCCACGCCGCGTCCAAAATCCTTCAGCTGGCGTGTGCCGGCGTTGCTGGTCATGATGATGACGGTGTTACGGAAGTCGACAAAACGGCCGTTGCCATCCGTCAGACGTCCCTCGTCAAGCACCTGCAGCAACAGGTTGAACACGTTGCCGTGGGCCTTCTCTATCTCGTCGAGCAGCACAATGCTATAGGGCTTGCGGCGTACGCGCTCGGTCAGCTGTCCGCCCTCCTCGTAGCCGACGTAGCCCGGAGGTGCACCGATGAGGCGGCTGACGTTGAACGACTCGGTGTACTCCGACATGTCAACACGTATGAGTGCATCGGGCGAGCCGAACATAAACTCCGCCAGCTTCTTGGCCAGATAGGTCTTGCCCACGCCGGTGGGTCCCAGGAACATAAATGCGCCTATGGGGTGGTTGGGGTCTTTCAGCCCCACGCGGTTACGCTGTATGGCGCGCACCATCTTGTCGATGGCCTTGTCCTGGGCTATGACGGCCTGCTTCAGCTCCTGTGCCATGCCCTTCAGGCGTATGCCCTCACTCTCCGCCATGCGCTGCACGGGCACGCCACTCATCATCGACACCACGTCGGCCACCTCAGCCTCGCTCACCAGCTGACGGTCGTCAGTGGCTCCGCTCTGCCATTGCTCGGTCAGCGCCACCAGTTCTGCCTCCAGCTCAGTCTGGCGGTCACGGTAGCTGGCAGCCAGCTCAAAGTTCTGGCCCCTCACGGCACTCTGCTTGCGCTCCTTCACGCGCTCCAGTTCCTTCTCCTTCTCAGTAATCTCTGGCGGTATGGTACCATTCTTTAAATGTACGCGCGAGCCCGTCTCGTCCAGTGCGTCGATGGCCTTGTCGGGGAACACACGGTCGGCGATATACCTTTCTGTCAATTTGACACATGCCAAAATGGCGTCGTCGGTGAACTCCACGTGGTGGTGGCGCTCGTAGCGATCCTTTATATTGTGCAGGATGGCCAGCGTCTCGTCTACCGACGTAGGCTCTACGAGCACCTTCTGGAAGCGTCGCTCCAGTGCTCCGTCCTTCTCAATGGAGTTACGGTATTCGTCGAGCGTGGTGGCTCCGATGCACTGTATGGTTCCGCGTGCCAGTGCCGGCTTCATGATGTTGGCAGCATCCATGGCTCCGGCCGAGCCTCCGGCTCCGATGATGGTGTGTATCTCGTCAATGAAGACGATGATGTCCTGGTTTTGCTCCAGCTCCTTCAGCAGGGCCTTGATACGCTCTTCGAACTGTCCGCGGTACTTCGTGCCGGCCACAATTCCTGTCATGTCAAGGCTCACCAGTCGCTTGTTGAAGAACATGGGCGAGCACTTGCGCTGGCTGATGAGCTGCGCCAGTCCCTCCACGATGGCGCTTTTTCCCACGCCCGGTTCGCCAATGAGTATGGGGTTGTTCTTCTTGCGCCGCCCCAGTATCTCGAGCACGCGGTGTATTTCGCGCTCTCGCCCCACCGTGGGGTCCAGCTTGCCTTCGCGAGCTGCAGCCGTCAGGTCGGTCGAGAAATTGTCTATTACGGGAGTCTTACTCTTCTGCTTCTGTGCTGTCTGCGTCTTTGAAGCAGCTCCTCCGGCCTGCGCGTTGTCATCGGCAGTGCCTTCATCGTATTCCTCCTCATCTTCGTCAGGTAGGCTGATGCCGCTGACGGGCGATTGCTGAGCCCTGAGTAGGCTCAAGACGTCGTCGTAGTTCATATCGTTCTGTTCAAGTATTTGTTTAGCTCCGTTATTCACTTGGTCGTGCAGTATGGCCAGCAGCAGGTGCTGCTCGTCAACGCGCTGTGTGTGCTGTATACGTGCTTCGAGCACCGCCAGCTTCAGTATGTTCGACGCACGCTCGTTCAGCACCAGCTCGTGGGTGTGTATGGGCTGCGTGATGTCGTCCTGGCGCACCTTTGCCTCCAGGTCGTACTTCAGCTGCGGAATGTTCAGCCGCAGTCGGCGGAACACGTCAATTACCGGACCGTCCTTCATGCGCAGCAGCCCTAAGAGCAGATGCTCAGGGCCTACCGAGCTGGAGGCCAGACGGGCCGCCTCCTCCCTGGAGTACGACAGCACCTCGGATACTTTTGGTGAAAATTGACTGGTCATTATTCTCTTTTTTCTTCCTTTCGCTGGAATAACAACAGCAAAAGCTGTGCCAAAACGTCGGCAGCAGCGTATGTTTCTTTTAGGGGCACCGTTGGTTCAGCCACTCAACTTTCACAAGTTGGGGAAACGGATGACGACACGGGCATGATGCGTGCACACGATGCCACGTGCCAATGACTTATGCCACTGAAAGGACAGGCAAACAACCTCATTTTCCTGCACCAGTGCTGATTTGCAGTCGTTTACGCTCATTTTCCTGCACCGTTTCCTGCACCGTTTCCTGCACCGTTTCCTGCACTTGTGGCAATCTATTTGTTTACGTTTCGCAATAGGTTGTTCTTTGATGTAACATAGTTTAAGTTTCGCTTTAACTCCCCAACTCACGAAAGTTGAGTAACATAGTATATTCTAAAATGAAGATACTGACCCCACCCCTGCCCCTC
>DGHX01000139.1 GCA_002392835.1 Prevotella sp. UBA3837
TTAATGAGTCATTACATGGGTCATTCATGGACATTATATGTGGCGCCGCAGGCAACAAAGCATTCATTTCCCCACGTTTGCACACTATTTTTTTTAAAAACAGAACGAAAAACGGGGAAAAAGTTGGTGTTTTCATTTTTTTCTCGTAACTTTGCAGCTGCAAGGTATTGTATAACAAAGAAAAAGAGCATATCTTCATGGAAAGAAAAGACTATAGAAAGCCTGAGACCTTCGTGGTGCTGACAGCAACGGCAAACCTGATTTGCGACTCAGTGAAGAACGTCTCTACCAGTGATAAAGTCAACATCAAGTACGGCGGCGGCGGCAACGGCGCAGCCATGTCGCGCCAAGGCGGCTGGAACGACGACGATGAATAGCTAAAAGACGACAGACATGACGACAAACGGACTTAACTGGTGGAAAGCGCTGCAGAAGAAAAGACTGTTCTTTCTTTCTGCAGTATTGCTCTTTGCGCTGCAGGCAACAGCGGAGGACGTCCCTACCCAAGATGTCTTTATATCCAGCACTTCAGCCCCTCGTGTGTACATTCAGCCGAATGTGAAACAAGTATTAGTTTACAGTGAATCTGAAGAAGGCAACTGCTTTGGCATGGCAGAACTAATTGCGCCAGAAGAATACTTGTTAGAAGCATACTGTTATGCTACAAAAGGAACCGTGACAATTTCTGCCCCCCCCAGGGATAATTATGTCAGTTCTGCTGCAAATGGCGGAATGAGTTCAAAGATATGGTCGGGAAATAGCAGTCTTATTGTTACAATTAACGGAAATGGTCATGCTGTGGTGAATGTTTATGACCCCAATGATATTTGTAGCGAAGACGATCTTAAGCGATTCATGGCCCACGAGTATATAGATTTAATAGACATTGAGCTTACTACTCTTACCCGACATCTGAAGCTTCAGCAAGACATCACCCTCTCAAATGTGTGCGAAGTAGCAGATAACGTCAACATTGAGCTCGACCTGAACGGCCACAAGCTGAGTCGCGACCTTAGCGCCGCCAATGCCAACGGCAGCGTGCTGCGCGTGAACTACGGAGGCACGCTGACCATCGACGACTACGGCGGCAATCCCAGCGTGGGCAGCGGCGCGGGTGCCATCACCGGTGGCTGGGCCACTGACGGCGGAGGCATCTACGTGGCTGCGGGCGGCACACTCTACGTCAACGGGGGAGCCATCACCAGCTGCAAGGCATCAGGCAGGGGCGGCGCCATCTATAACGCCGGGACGACCGTCGTCAACGGCGGCTCCATCCGCCAGAACGAAGGCACGGACTGCGGCGGCATACACAACATTGCCACCCTTGAGCTGAACGACGGAGTCATCTTCTCCAACAAGAGTGGGGCCGGCGGCGGCGGCGTGGTGAACTACGGCACGGCCACGATGAACGGCACCTGGATAAGGGGCAACACCGCGACAACACGCGGCGGCGGCATCTGGAACGGCGGAAAGATGACCATCAACGGAGGTACAATCAAAAGCAACACCGCCAATACCAGTGGCGGCGGCATCTACAACAAAGCCAAGCTCACCATCACCGGCATCAGCACCGACGGCCCCAGCATCACGGACAACTCCGCCCCCGACGGCGGCGGCATCTACAACGATGCAGGCAGCGGCAGCACACCCAGCGTGCTGAGTATCTCGGGGGGCAGCATCACTGCAAACAAAACCACGCAGTATGGCGGGGGCGGCATCACCAACTATGGCACGCTGGTGATGAGCAACGGCACCATAGAAGGCAACACCAGCGTAGGGCGCGGCTCCGGCATCTTTGTGGGCGGCGACGCCGGCACCATCACCATGTTTGGCACGCCCGTGATAAGAAACAACACCAGCCAGAACACCAGTGGTGTCAACGACCTCTTCCTGTGCAATGGGAAGAAGCTGAAGCTGTCATCGCCACTCGAAGAGGGTGCCTACATCAGCGTTTCAACGGAGTACGGCTACTCCATGCCCATCACCGAAAACTATGTGGAGAAACACCCCACGGCCCGCCCCGACGCCTACATACACTACAGCACCGACGACTGCGGCCTCATCATCTATGACAATGAGGTGGCACGCCTGCCCTACGTACCGGCACAGTATTACCCTGGTGGAAGCTACATTACAACGGTGAATTGCATGGACCTGTCGAAGCTGTTAGCCTATTTGGACGGCAACCCCGTGGAATATCCTTCCTTCGGCCTTGGCAACAACGACGCCGAGGGCTGGTTCGTCGCTACTACTGAATATTACATCACCCGCCGCGTCTGGGCAAAGGGCAAGGTGAACCTCATCCTGTTAGACGACAAGAAGCTCACTATTGAAGGGGGACTGGCCGTGAACGAGGACGACGGCTCGTCGCTCGACATCTGGCCGGAGGCGAAGACCACCAACAAAGGCAGCTTAGTCGTTTATGGCTCAGGCGGAGCCGCCATCGGCGGTGACATAGGCCACCACAGCGGACACATCACCATACACGGGGGAAACATCACTGCCACTGCCGGCGGAAGTGGAGCTGCCATCGGCGGCGGCCTGGGCGCCTGCAACGGTCCCATCCACATCATCCGAGGACACATTGTCGCGTCATCCACGCAGGAAGCGGGAGCCGCCATCGGCTGCGGCGGCTGGAGCGGTGACAACGTTAGCAGCCTGCTGGTCTATGACCCAATCAACACTTCGCAGGCCATCGACGTAGACCCGCATGTGTACAACGCCAGCATCACCATCGACGATGGCTACATCGAGGCCAAGGGTCCCTGGGGCGGTGCCGGCATCGGCGGCGGCTGGAAAGGATACTTCCTGGGCACCATCACCATCAACGGCGGCGAAGTGTATGCCACGGGCGGCCTGGGGGCTGCCGGCATCGGCGCGGGCAGGGAAGGCAGCTGCTACCTGTTCCGCTATCCGCAGGCAGAGCCGCGCGAGCGACAGGCCACCATCATCATCAACGGCGGCAAGGTCTATGCCACAGCCGGAGCGTATGCAGCTGCCATCGGCGGCGGACAACAGATGGTGAACAACCCCGACCTGTCGGACATAGGCAGCTACGAAGGCGCGGCCCTGCCCACCTACCAGGGCGGCGGTGCCAACGTCATCATCAATGGCGGCTACGTAAAGGCTATGCCATCTGACTTAACTCAGCTGGGCGGTGCCGAGGCCATAGGACACGGAGGCGCGGAAAGCACCTTCAGCAACAAGCCCGTCAGCGGAGAGGCGACGCTCTTTGACGAGGCTCGCGTGATAATGTTTACAACAACTTGGTACGCACTGGCAAGCGAGCGAGTGGAAGCGGTGCGCGGAACCGCTGCCATCATTGAGACCTGCGACCACATGTACAACGAGATAGGCACCCATGAAATCGTTGACAGCGAAAACCACAGCAACTGCAGATACTGCTTGACCCAGTCGAAACAGGAAGCGCACCAGTTCGGCGACTACGGACTGTGCAGCGGCTGCGGGCTCATCGCCCTCATGGACAACCCTGTAGAGAAAGCAAACCAAGATGCTATTGCCCACTGGGAACAGGAAGGCAATAAGCACGACGTGGTGCTCCTCGGGCGCAAGCTCTACGGCAACGGACTGTGGAACACGCTCTGCCTGCCCTTCGACCTGAGCAAGACAGAGACGACGGCCACGCTCGCACCCAGCGCAGTGATGACCATCAAGGGCGAGAATGGCTCGGCCTTCGCCGACGGAACGCTGACCCTCAACTTCACCGATGCTGAAGAGACCGAAGACGCCCCCTACATCAAAGCAGGCACCCCCTACATCGTGAAGTGGGAGAAGGAAGAGGGAACAGAGGTGAAATGGACAAGTCCTATCTTCAGGGACGTGAAGCTAAAGACCGAAAGAAACAACTACGAAGACGACAACATCATCTTCAAAGGCACCTTCAACCCCATCAACTATACTACCAACGACGGGCCGCAGACCAGCATCCTCTTCCTGAAAAGCCAAAAAGTCTACGACAGCGGAGTGGAGACCGAGCAGTCAACGCTCTTCTACCCCGACGGCAAGGATAAGACCACCATCGGCCCCTTCCGTGCCTACTTCGAGCTGAAGGAGCCTCTGCATGCCGGCGAGTTGGACACCCCGGAACTGCCCTTCGTACGCTCCTTCGTGCTGAACTTTGGCGACGAGGAAGAGACGGGCATCATGAGTGCGCCCCGCGCAGCAAACGGCATGGAACGGACTGTGAACAGCGGCATCTACGACCTGCAAGGACGTCGCATAGCCGGGCCGGAGGCTAAGCCCATGAAGAAAGGACTCTACATCAGCAGAGGCAGAAAAGTGGTGATAAAGTAGCTTTGCACCGAAATAACATCATAACATTTTAATACTCAATTAATCATTAACCAACAAAACAACGAAAAAAATGAAAAGTAAATTTCTCTGGGGCAGCGCCATTCTCTGCTGCGCACTGGGCCTTGGCACCGTCAGCTGCTCTGATGACGACGACAAGGAGTTCAGCATCGAGGAGACCTACACCACCAACGGTATTGAGACCAACTACGACGGCGGTATCTACAAGATTCAGGTGAAGGGCAACAGCGACTGGGTGGCCTCCGTGCCCGAGGGTTCCGAGTGGGTGAACCTGGTCATTGAAAAGGGCAAGGGCAACGAGACGCTCGAGTTCCTCGTGGAGCCTACCTACGACGGCATCGGGCGCAACGCCACCATCACCGTGAAGAGCGGCAGCGACGAGATTAAGATTCCCGTGAAGCAGATTGTCAGCCAGTACAACGCACTCGACGGCTTCGAGACCGCAGTGAGCAAGGGCCTGGGCTTCGGCTTTGACCCCATCAGCTACAAATACAAGTCGCAGACCATCCTGAACATGCAGGCCATCAACAAAGTGAAGGAGACCGACGAAGTGTGGTACGCAGACCTGATCAACGAGACGAACGAGCCCGTGTTGGAGGCCCATGATGCCAACGTCGACAGCTTAGAGGACAAGTCGGACACGCTGAAGGTGTCGCTCAGCTGCAACATCTCCTACGGTACGTTCAAACTGGGGATCAGCGGTGGTCTGAGCGCCTATGAGAAGCGCTTCACCCAAGCCCACATCCTTCGTCTGGCCGCCGACTACCCCAAGTATGAGGCATCGTTCGACCTGACAGCCGTCTTTGATGCATACAACGAATGGGTGGAAGAAGGAAAGCCCCGCACCACCGACGGCAAGCCCGACTACCGCGGCAAGATGATCAAAGCCAGCCTGCTGAATGACATCGACGCACTGGAGAATGCCGTAGTGTCGAATAACGTCAAGAGCTACAAGGACAACAGCGTCGTGGAGAACAAGTGCCGTGCACTGGTCAACACCTACGGTCCCTGCTTTATGACCAGAGCCATCGTGGGTGGTTCGTACAACGTGCAGTTCGTCTCCGACTCCATCTGGACCAACGAAACCTTCAGCCTGGACAGCGCCAAGGTGACCGCCGAGCTGAAAGCCGGACTCTTCGAACTGAAGGCTGGCGTCAGTGCCGAGTACAAACGACTGATGACCGAAATCCTGAATCACTCCAACTACGACGTTCTGGTCAAAGGCGGAAACACTGCCGACCAGACTGCCATCTATGGCGCCTTCGCCAATCCTGATGATTGGAGCAACAAAACGTCGCTTACCACATGGGCCAACGGCCTGACTGTTGACAAGGACTCGAACAAGAGCAACGTCACGCTCATCAGCTGCGACCTCACAGGCATCTGGACCATCCTGGGCGAGAGCAGCAAGAAGATCATGATGGAGTACATCAACGACATTCCTGAGCTGAAGAACAACGACATCGTGAGCAAACTGCTCAGGGCTGAGGGTATGAGATAAAGTGGCGCGAATGCAAAACTTGAAGAAACATATCAACCGCCGCACCATCCTCAGCCGGTGGGCGGCACTGGCTTTCCTCCTGATGGCAACTACCAGCTGCCACCAGGAGGAGCTTGACTTCATGGCTGACGGTACCGACGGGCAGCAGCCGGCGCTGCTGCCCGATGGTGCCATTACCATCTCGCCCCTCGACCAGACGCTCGACATGGCCGTATGGGGCTGCGACAGCACTGCGGTGCTGGCCCCCGTGAGCAGCGTCAGCGTGGCAACGCCCGAGGCCGACTTCCTGATGCCCATAGGCACACAGCACCTCTACATCGAGCAGAACGACGACCGCCAGTGGCGCACAGCCACCGTCACCGTCAGCCGCACCGACGGCACACAGCAACAGCTCACCCTGGCACAGCCCCCCGCCATACGAGCCTCGCAACAAGACGTACACCGCAGCTTCCTGCGACACCATGCCGTGGGATACAGCTACGATGCCGTGGGGGGCGAATACTGCAACCTGAACTACGTGCGCTGCCAATTGCTTAACCGCATGGTGGTCGATGCCGTTCAGGAAAAAGAGGTGCTACCCCTCATCAACGTGAGTCGCACCAGCGAGCTCAGAGCCGCCCACTATGTGTGCAGGAGCTTTACAGAATATGCTCAGAACACCAACTTCAAGGCTAACGCCTCAGGACAGATTATGTTTGCCTTCAAGGGGGAAGTGGACGTCATACTGCACGCCTTTGAAGACGGAACCATAGATTCATACATCATACACGACGAAAGGGTGCTGCCCAAGGTGAGATACACACTGCAGGCCGACGAAATAGGCGAGCTGGTGCAGCAATACCCCAACATGCTCACCAGCAGCTTCCGCAAGGCGCTGAAGAACCTGGCCGCCACGCCGGTAAACGACTGGCGCGCCGTAGACGAATTCTTAGAGGTTTATGGAACACACATGGTGGTCGATGCCGAACTGGGCGGCCGCGTCGACCTCGACTTGCAGGTGGAGACCCACAAATACAATGACATAATAAGCGACTCGCTGATGGCCGAGGCTTCATTAGCTGGGCTGTTCAAGGTGCACATGTCGCAGGAGCAGTCGGACTCCATTTGGGAGGTGGCACGGCAATGCAAGTGCAAGCTCGACGTGGTGGGCGGCGACCTGAGCATCCTCGACCACCTCGTCAGCATGACCACTTTCGCCAGCGAAGACATCGAGGTGAACCCCGACGACCTGGACCGCTGGATTAATTCCGTCTACTTCAACGATGACGACATAGAGAACAGCAATGTGGAGCTGACCGAGATGCAGGTGGTACCCATCTGGTACTTAGTGGCCGACCAGACACTGAGAGACCGCATCGAGGCCCGCGTTTACAGCAATGCCGCAGCCATGCAGAAGCTGCTGGGCAACCGCAACTTCATCAACGTGAAGATTCCCTACTCTACTACGAAATATACCTGCCGCGTAGGCTCGACAAGATACACCATCAACGACCCCGACGTCACCGACGTCATCGTCGGCGGCCGCTATGTGGCCACCATCTGCAAGGAGATAGTTCCGAATATAGACAAAAAAAACAAGGTGAGGGTGGTCTACCCCATCTACGAGGGACATGTGAAGCTGAGCCAGGGGCTGTGCGTCTACAACCACAACGCCTACAAAGTGGACTGGAGCAACCATGAGCTGGAGGTGGAGGACCTGGGGCCGGTGGGAGCCGACGGCTACGACGGCAACATCTACATGAACTTCGGCAACCTCTCCACACAGCAGATGCCCTACACTGACTACCTCGACGGCCATCTTGTGGTGGGCGTGGAGCGCCCTGGCGGCATCGGCACAGACGGCAAGCTGCAAGGCTCGCCGGTGAGGGTGGTGAAGTACTTCAACCACTTCTACCTGAACAACAAGAACCGCTACGACAACCTGCCCAACTGGAGCTATGCCACCACCCTGCCCGACGAGGCCTGCAATTTCTTCTTCTCCGACTACTTCGACGAGACGACATGGAAGGACCGCATGCGGCGCAACGACGACTACACGTACATCTTTAATATTACTGAGTTAGGATATGAATAAGCTGCCCATACTGTTGTTCACAGCCCTCACGCTGCTGCTCTGCCTGTCATCATGCCATGACGACAGCGACGAGCCGGGCAACGCCGACAGCCCCTGGACGGTGTCCTGGAGCAACGGCGAGGACGAGGCCGTCATCGACATCTACGGACGCTACTACAGCCTGTACAGCACGTTCTCTGGCGAGCCCGACTCGACCCTCACGCTCAGCTGCGACGCCGACTGGCTGCAGCTGCAGCACACCAGCCTGCCCGCCGACGGCATCATACAGCTGCTGGCCCAGGCCAACAACGACGGCGCCGGCCGCACGGCCACCATCGTGGTGCACAGCGAGCTGCACCCCGACAGCGACATAACGCTGCTGGTGCACCAGCGCGGACTGAGCGAAGGACGGGCCAACGCCGACGAGAACCCCGACCCGATGTCGGACTACCGCGTAGGATGGGGATTCAACGTCTTCGAAGAATACAAGTCGCTGAACAGCCTGCGCGGAAGAATCATCGACGGAAACAAGCTGGAGAAATTCGACAGCGACACCACCTTCAACAGCATGCAGGAGGCCGTGCGCGGACTGGAGACGTTCCAGGTGTTCTCGGCCTGGTCGCTGCAGGAGATGTCGATGAAGCTGACGAAGGAGATGACGACGCAGACGAATTTCGTAGCGGTGAAGAAGACGACAAAGCGCTTCACTGAAATCAACAAGAAATCGTCGAAGGAGTCGGCATGCAGCTACGCCCGCCTGCAGAAGACGGTGGCCTCGCGCAGCATGGACGAGGGCGCCCTGCGCTACATCATCGGCGAGAAAGACGAAAAGGACCTACCCTTCACCAACAGTTTCCGCGAAGCCTACAACAAGGTGGTGAACAGCAGCGGGGCCGAGCGCGACGATGCCATACGCGACCTCATCGACAACTACGGCACCCACCTCATCATCAGCGCCTCGGTGGGCTGCAAGATGGACCTCTGCCTGACCTTTGAGAAGAGCACCTCATACGAATTTCAGAAGGAAACGGTAGAGACCAGCAAGAAAGTGTTTGGCCGCACGAAGAAAAGCAAGACGGAGAAGGTGAGCGAGCACCTGTCCTGCGACATCTCGAACTCGAACTGCATACAGGTGTCGGGCGGCTCGGAAGAGACGCGTAGCCGCTTAGAGACCACCATCCGCACGCTGACCGACATCAACGTGCTGGAGGGCAACATGGTGGAGGAATGGATGAACAGCGTGACCCCCGGCGACCTATACGACGCTCAGCGCCGCAAAGACCTCGACGTGGTCGACTTCCGCTTCATGCCCGTCTGGGAACTCTTCTCCGACACACAGGCGAAGGCCGCCGTGCTGAACTACGTCATCGACATGTCGCACCGCAGCGACTGCGACTTCACCGACCGCGAGCTGGGCATCGACAACTACCAGATAGACCTGAACGACAAGAGCCTGGCCAACTTCAGCACGGAGCAGAACGCATCGCTGGTGCGCATGGCTCGCCTCAGCAGCAGCAAGACGCCCATCATGGAGATATGCCAGGAGTACGTGCCAAAGATACGCAGCGACAGGCGCATCGTGGTCTACTACCCCATCCTGGAAGGGCGCACACGCATCGGACAGGGCATCTTCCGAGGCGACGGCGACATGCCACCCTGCACGCTTGCCTTCAGCGACGGCGACCTCTACGTTGACCCCATCGAAGGCTACGGCTCGGGCGACATCCTCGACACCCTCTACTACGTGCACGGCAATCTCTACGCCCAGGACTTCGGCATCGGCATGCAGAAGCAGGAGCTGACGGCCACGAACGAGGTGTTCCGCGTGGACAACATCACCATACCGATAGTGAAGATAGGCTCCGGCTACTGGACACGCCGCAACATGAACGAGAGCCTGGGCTTCGGCACGCCCAAGGACCCGAACAATCTCGACGGAGCCTACACCACGCAGGAGCGCTTCCGCGGCAACATGCTCTTCACAAATATCTTCTATGGTAACTCGGCTGCGTTCCGTGAGAGCCATCCCAAGCTGTTCGACAACGAGAAGGACGAACAGACGGGAGCTGCCATTCACTGGTATCTGCCCATGCCACGCGACATCAGCGAACTGAAGGAGTACATCGGCCAGAACCCCAAGGCGCTGTTCGTCGGCCAGCCATCGGGCTTCGACGCACAGTTCTCGGGGCTGTGGGGGCAATGGGACATTATGAACGGCAATGCCAAGCTTTCGCAGAACTACTACTACGAGGGCGACTACTGCTTCATAGCGGCCAAACAGTCGCAGTACAGCGGCTCGGTGATGGCCCTGGGCAAGGACTACTCCATGCGCCTCATCGACATCGACAGCGACAAGGCCGACTGGTTCCCCGTCAGGGCGTTCCGCACCAGCTATTACACGTATAAGTAGCTGGTGAGACAACGAATTAAAACGAATTGACCGAATGAAGATAACTACTAAGACACTGAGCAGGATGCTGTGCGCATGCGTGGCGCTATGCGCCATGGCACCATGCCTTACGGCCTGCCACGACGACGATGACGACAATGACGGTTCGACCGAGGGCAAGCACAATGTGACGTTCTTTAATTCCATCAACGGCGCTGGCGACAATGGCTACAACGACAACATCATGATGATCGAGATGTTGTTCTCGATGCTCAATCCTGATGTCAAGGCCAGCTTCATCACTCCTATAGACAAAGGGTCTTCAATAGAGCAATTCTACAAATTACACGCCAAGATGCCTACTGAGGGCGACTCCGTCCTCATCGTGCTCAATGGCTCGGACTACACGGAGCTGTC
The DNA here is from genome assembly GCA_002392835.1 of Prevotella sp. UBA3837. Taxonomy (GTDB): domain Bacteria; phylum Bacteroidota; class Bacteroidia; order Bacteroidales; family Bacteroidaceae; genus Prevotella. The sequence goes on from DGHX01000139.1 coordinate 10,693, forward strand.
GCGAAGCAACACCTCGCTCAGCCCAAAGAACACGATAACTGGCGGCGAGGCACTCGACTTGCGCGTGCTGACCTTCGAGGACGACGGCCACGACCTGCCACCCTGCGTCTATTCCTTCCAGATACAGCGCTACGGCGCCTTCTACGTTGCAGGACGCCTGCTGGGCAAAAAGCGTGCAGCCGTGATAGCCGGCATGCGGGGCGAGACACAGATTGAGGACGCCGTGCAGGGCTTCGTCGACGGCTACAGCGTGGAGAACCCCGAAGGCCCCATCGTGTGCTACCTGGCCGACGACTTCTCTGGGTTCGACAGCCCCGAGAAAGCCGTGCAAATGTGCGACAGCATCGTCAAGACTATCCCCGAAGAACAACTTAATTATAAGGCTTACAGCTACGAGCAAGGCCTGTGCTTTGTCCCTTTAGCCGGAGGATCGAATCTTGCCATGTATGCCTATGTTCACAACCTGCCGCCAGGCTGGAATGTAGAGATTATCGGCGTTGACGACGACTACAACGAAACGTCAAGTTCCATTCCCTTCTCACTGTCGACCCCCGTCTCTGCCATCCTCAACTACTACTTGTGGGCGTGGTATGAAAACGAAGACTGGCCCCAATGGCAGAGCTTCGGCCTCGACAGCGAGTTTCCGATAGGAATAAATTTGACGCCATTCACCTATCCCCTTTTCCTGCTGCGATATAATCCTACACCAACGAGCTTTCCCGCAGAAGACAAGGTACTGGAAAAAGTCATCGAAGACCTGACCCAGGAGGCATTGGAGAAAGAGAAGGCATATATTCAGAGAAAGAGAGGAGGACAGTAAATGAGCAAGCTATATAAATACTTCATGCTGCTGGCTGCCATAGCCGTGCCGCTGCTGTCGTCGTGCCGCGACGATGACGATGAAGACAGCCAGAGCCAAGAGACCGTCACCTACAAGGTAGCAGTCATCATGCCGGGCAGCCAACAGGAGAGGTGGAACCATGTGGCTGAATGGGCACTGGAAAACCTGAAGGCGGGCCAGCAGCGAACGAAATACCTGAAGAAAGTCATCCAGCTCGAACTGGAATGGTACGACGAGGATGACACCAGCGGTCTGGTAGACTTTGTGCGGCGCGTGGAAGCCGACCCTGAATACAAGGCCATCATCGGCCCGCTGCGCACCGAGAACGCCTACACCGTGGCCACGCTCTGCGAGAAGCACCATAAGACGCTCATACTGCCACAGTGCACCTCGACCGAGGTGCAGCGCATCTTTGCCGAGTCGCCCAATGTGTTCAACCTGACGCAAAGCGACATCGGCCAGGCCGAGGTGCTGGTGTCGATAGCCTTGCAGCGCCATGCACCCTCCATCAGCCTGCTCGTACACAGCGGCGACCCCACAACTGCCGAGGCACAGCGCAGCTACGGCGCCACCTTCCGCAACTGGGTGGGCTTCCTGGCCTGCGAGGCCGGACTGGAGGTCGACACCGTGTGTACCTACGACGACAGCCAATCGCTGGAACACGCCGTGAAAGGACTGGCCGACTTTTACAATGCCCGCTTCAAAGAGACAGACGACGATTGGTTTTCGAAGAGCGTACTGCTGTTCGTGCCCGAAAAACCGGAAGAGCTTGAAGAGTATGACAGAATCGTCAACAACAGCGTGAGTATGGAAACAAGACTTATCATGTATCCCTTCACGCTTTGCAGCAACATGGCCGTTGGCGACAACTACTTCAATACTGGCACCTTTAAAACCCAGTATGAAGGTGTCGACATTTCCCCCTCGACCACAACAGGGTTCCTGCCTGCCTACCATGCCCAATTCGGGTCATACAACTTCCCCATCGGTGGCGAGCCGCAACTCTTTGACGCCCTCTACATGCTCACCTATGCCCTCGCCTACAACCCTGACGATGTCAACGGCTCGATAACCACGATATGCGACACCAAATCGCAAGGCTACAGCATGTCATGGATGCCATTCGAGATAGGCGTCGCCATGCTGCTTTTCCAAAGCGGGGCTACAACACCCATCAGCGGAGTCATGGGACGATGGCAGTTCGACGAGCGCTACCATGCCTCGCTGCTGAACACCACCTACCGGCACTGGCGAATGACTAAAGAGACAGGCACGCTGGCCACGCTGCAATACATCTCGCTGGCCGGGGGCAAGCGCTCCATCAGCAACGAGCAGCTGTGGCGGATGAACGCCAAAGTGACTGACGACTTCAGCGAATATACTGACGACATCAGCTATGCTGAGCAGGAAGGCAACTATGCCGTCGTGGTGGCAGCCTCTACCGGCTGGCACAACTACCGCCACCAGGCCGATGCGCTGAACATGTACCAGATGCTGAAGCAACACGGCTACGACGACGACCACATCCTGCTCATCATGGAAGGCGACATCGTCAACGAAGAGCACAACCTGCATCCGGGCGAAG
>DGHX01000138.1:0-4471 GCA_002392835.1 Prevotella sp. UBA3837
CAGCCGGGGGTGAAACCCCCGGTAGCGCAGGGAGGAAGTAAGTCCCGACGGGACGTCAGAGTACAGCCGGGGGTGAAATCCCTGCTTGTGTTCCTTCGCCCCTTCAGGGCTTGCAAGCCCCCCACCTTACCGGGGGTTCTTGCGTCCCGTCGGTAGCAAGCCAGCGGAGCTGGAGCGGCACCCCCGGCTGTACTCTGACGTCCCTTCGGGACTGTTTCTGCACGCAGGCCGTTCCCAACCTTTGTTATCACGGGACGGTTCTTTGATTCGCGGTGTGAATCGGGAACTATCCCGTTTTTGTTTGCGTCCTGTCGGCTCTTTGCAGTAAGCATGATGACAATAGAGACCCCACCCCTGCCCCTCCCCTTGAAGGGACTACTCTTTATTCACTTCGGCTCGTACTTCGTGGAGCTGAAGTACCTGAAGCAGGACGCCACGCAAGAGGAGGTGGAGGTGCAGTAGGCCGAGGCGCAGTCGGCAAATGTGCAAAAATATGTAAAAACGGGCCATGACCTACGTCAAAAACATGCACAATCGCGCCTGTGTGTGCACACAGCCCGCAGTTTTTTTGCAAAAAACTTGCGTAAGTGAAATAATTTGTGTTACTTTGCACCCGATTTTCAAGCGTATGCTTGAGAGTGTACACTTTTTATTAACATTAAACGAGAAAAATCATGTCTGAAATTGAAAGCAAAGTAAAGGCAATTATTGTTGACAAACTGGGTGTAGACGAGGCTGAGGTGAAGCCCGAAGCAAGTTTCACCAACGACCTGGGTGCCGATTCACTGGACACCGTTGAACTCATCATGGAATTCGAGAAGGAGTTCGGCATCTCTATCCCCGACGATAAGGCTGAGAAGATTGGCACCGTTGCCGACGCTATTGCCTATATTGAGGAGAACCAGAAGTAAATTTAAGTTTATAAGTGAAGAGTGAAGAGTGAAGGGTGAAGAATGTGCTGCGCCAAGACGTCACATGTATTATGATGTGCGGTAGCAGATTCTTCACTCTTCACTCTTCACTTTTCATTCTTCACTGACAATACTATGGAACTGAAAAGAGTAGTAGTAACAGGGCTTGGCGCGGTCACCCCGGTGGGCAACACCCCCGACGAGATGTGGCAGAACCTGCTGAACGGCGTGAGCGGCGCAGCTCCTATTACCAGTTTTGACACCACACTTTTTAAGACCAAGTTCGGCTGCGAGGTGAAGAACCTTCAGGTGAACGACTACCTGGACCGCAAGGAGGCCCGCAAGATGGACCGCTACACGCAGCTGGCGCTCATCAGCGCCAAGCAGGCCGTTGAGGACAGCGGCATGGACCTGGAGCAGGAGGACAAGAACCGCATCGGCGTCGTCTTCGGCGTGGGCATCGGTGGCATCAAGACCTTCGAGGAGGAGGTGTGCTACTATGGCGCGCACCGTGCGGACGGCCCGAAGTTCAACCCCTTCTTCATTCCCAAGATGATTGCCGACATCGCTGCCGGCCAGATTTCCATCATGTATGGCTTCCATGGCCCCAACTACATCACGTCGAGTGCCTGCGCCTCGTCGAGCAACGCCCTGGCCGATGCCTTCAACCTCATCCGTCTGGGCAAGGCCAACATCATTGTGGCCGGTGGTGCCGAGGCTGCCATCTGCGAGAGCGGCGTGGGCGGCTTCAACGCCATGCACGCCCTGTCGACGCGCAACGACGAGCCTGAGAAGGCCAGCCGCCCCTTCAGCGCCAGCCGCGACGGATTCGTCATGGGCGAGGGTGCCGGCTGCCTCATCCTGGAGGAGCTGGAGCACGCCAAGGCCCGCGGTGCCAAGATTTACGCTGAGTTCGTGGGAGCCGGCATGAGCGCCGACGCTCATCACATCACCGCCTCGCACCCCGAGGGACTGGGCGCCAAGCTGGTGATGCAGAACGCCCTGGAGGACGCCGGACTGCAGCCCGAGGACATCGACTACATCAACGTGCACGGCACCAGCACACACGTGGGCGACATCAGCGAGGTGAAGGCCATCAAGGAGGTCTTCGGCGACGCTGCCTACAAGCTGAACATCAGCAGCACGAAGTCGATGACCGGCCACCTGCTCGGAGCCGCCGGAGCCGTAGAGGCCATGGCCACCGTGCTCGCCGTGAAGAACGACATCGTGCCCCCCACCATCAACCACGAGGAGGGCGACGAGGATCCCGAGATTGACTACACGCTGAACTTCACGTTCAACAAGGCCCAGCAGCGACAGGTGCGCGCCGCACTGTCGAACACCTTCGGCTTTGGTGGGCACAACGCCTGCGTGGTGTTCAAGAAGTACGAGTAATCCAATCGCCCACCCCCGGCCCCTCGCCAAGGGAGGGGAGTTCCATATAGAACTTTTGTATAAGCAAACTATATAGACTCCCCTCCCTTGGGAATGGGGTAGGGGGTGGGCTTCTTTTTTTTCATTGCTATGACCATCAGAGACATTATTGACAAGCTGCGCCAGCCCTTTCTCGACGACAAGGAGCTGCGGCAGTCCTTGCGGCAGATAATGGGTTTCTACCCCCACAACATTGAGCATTACAAGGTGGCGCTGACGCACAAGAGCAGCGGCCAGCGCAACGACAAGGGGCGGCCGCTGAACAACGAGCGGCTGGAGTTCCTGGGCGATGCCATGCTCGATGCCGTGGTGGGGCACATCGTCTTCGACCACTTCCAGAACAAGCGCGAGGGATTCCTCACCAACACCCGCTCGAAGCTCGTCAGCCGCGAGTCGCTGGGAAAGCTGGCACAGGAGATGGGCCTGACGGAACTCATACAGAGCAGCGGACAGCAGCGCTCGCACAACAGCTACATGGCCGGCAACGCCTTCGAGGCACTCGTGGGAGCCATATACCTGGACCAGGGATACGGAGCCGTGCGCCGCTTCATGGAGAAGCGCATACTGCGACAGATGGTGAACCTGGACAAGGTGGCCTACAAGGAGGTGAATTTCAAGTCGAAGCTGCTGGAGTGGACGCAGAAGAACCGCGTCAGGCTGGAGTACCGCATACAGCGACAGGCCAAGGACGACAAGGGGTCGCCCATCTTCGCCTTCGTAGCCTTGATTGAGGGCGTAGAGGGCGGAAAGGGACAGGGCTACTCGAAGAAGGAGGCCCAGCAGCTGGCATCGAAGGAGACGCTGGAGCGACTGCGCCGCGAGCCACAGTTCATCGACGCCATCTTCCAGGCAAAGTCGAACCGGACCAAGATGGAGGAGGAGCCCACCATGGCAGCACCCAACCTGGAGGCCGAGAAGACCGACTTCATCATAGGCAGCAGCACCGAGCGGCCCGACATGGCCGACGAGCAGAACACCGCCGACGACGGCGGAGGCGACGAGTTCGACCTGTCGGACATCACCCACAACCCCGCAGAGCAGTCGCGCGAGGACATCATCGCAGCTGCCGAGGCAGCCGCATTTGCAGACTAAACCAAAAAACTTATCAATAAAACTATGAAAAAACTACTTACCGCCGCTGCCGCCCTGTTCGGCTGCACCAGCCTGCTGTCGCTGCATGCACAGCAGCCGTCATCGTCGGGCTACCCCATCACCCCCGTGCCCTTCACCAGCGTCAAGGTGGCGCCGGCATCGTTCTGGGGCCAGCGCCTGCAGGCATCGCGCAGCGTCACCGTGCCACTGGCCTTCTCGAAATGTGAGAGTGAGGGCCGTTACAAGAACTTCGAGCATGCCGCCCAGCACCTGAAGGACAGCACGAAGGTGTTCCGCGTGAACGGCGTGGGCTTCAGCTTCGACGATACCGACCCCTACAAGACCATAGAGGGCGCAGCATACATACTGCAGACCTATCCTGACAAGCGGCTGGAGCACTATGTGGACAGCATCGTCGACATCATAGCCACCGCGCAGGAGCCCGACGGATACCTATACACCGCACGCACGCAGAACCCCGCCAACCCCCACCACTGGGCCGGCGACCGCCGCTGGGTGAAGGAGGAGGACCTGAGCCACGAGCTCTATAACCTGGGGCACATGGTGGAGGGCGCCGTGGCCTACTGGCAGGCCACGGGCAAACGCAAGTTCCTCGACATAGCCCGCCGCTATGCCGACGTGGCTTGTCGCGAGGTGGGCCCACAGGCAGGGCAGGCATGCGTGGTGCCCGGGCACCAGATAGCCGAGATGGCCATGGCACGGCTCTACCTGGCCACCGGCGAGAAGAAATACCTGGACTTTGCCAAGTTCCTGCTCGACTACCGCGGGCGCACAGCCATCAGGCAGGAGTACAGCCAGAGCCACCTGCCCGTGACGGAGCAGCAGGAGGCAGTGGGACACGCCGTAAGGGCAGCATACATGTACGCCGGCATGGCCGACGTGGCAGCACTCACCGGCGACACCGCATACATACATGCCGTGGACCGCATCTGGCAGAACATCGTAGAGAAGAAGCTATACATCACCGGAGGCATAGGAGCCACCAGCAGCGGCGAGGCCTTCGGCAAGAACTA
>DGHX01000138.1:4527-5985 GCA_002392835.1 Prevotella sp. UBA3837
GAGCTGCCGAACATGAGCGCCTACTGCGAGACCTGCGCCGCCATAGGACTGGTGTACGTGAACTACCGCCTGTTCCTGCTGCACGGACAGTCGAAGTACTACGACGTGCTGGAGCGCACACTCTACAACGGGCTCATCAGCGGCGTCTCGCTCAGCGGCGACGGATTCTTCTATCCCAACCCACTGGAGTCGATGGGCCAGCACCAGCGGCAGGCATGGTTCGGCTGCGCCTGCTGCCCCAGCAACATCTGCCGCTTCATACCCTCGCTGCCGGGCTACGTCTATGCTGTCAAAGAGGGAGTGAAAGGGAGTGAAGGGAACAATACCCCGGCCGTATATGTAAACCTCTACCTGGCCAACAGCTCCACGCTCAGCGTGAGCGGCCGGAAGGTGGTGCTGAGCCAGCAGACCGGCTACCCCTGGGACGGCGACATCGCCATCACCATTGACCAGAACAAGGCCGGCACCTTCGCCCTGAAGCTGCGACTGCCCGGCTGGCTGCAGAACAGGCCCGTGCCCAGCGACCTCTATCGCTACACCGACAACCAGCGGCTCGCCGCCACCTGTACCGTAAACGGCACTCCCGTTGCCGTCAGTCCGTCGGACGACGGTTACCTCACCATCGACCGCAAGTGGAAGAAGGGCGACCGCGTGGTGCTGCACCTGGACATGCAGCCGCGCACCGTGAGGGCGCACTACAAGGTGGAGGCCGACCGCGGCATGACCTGTGTGGAGCGCGGACCGCTGGTGTACTGCGCCGAGCACCCCGACAACCAGTTCGACATCTTCAGCGCACTGCTCAACCAGCAGCCACGGTTCACACTCGGACAGGCCGAGGTGGCCGGAACGGAGGTGGTGACGCTGAAGACCGACGCCCAGACACTCGACTTCAACGGAAGCGGGAAGCTGACGGCCAGCGACTGCCAGCTGACGCTCATACCCTACTACGCCTGGTGCCACCGAGGCTCGGGCCGCATGCGCGTGTGGCTGCCGCAGGACCTCAGCGCCACCACGCCGGCACAGCCGGCCACGCTGGCCAGCCAGAGCAGGGTCACCACATCGACGGCCAAGATGCCGGCACTGAGCGCCGTCAACGACCGCCTGGTGCCCCGCGGCGAGGGCGACCGCTCGGCACCCTACACACACTGGTGGCCCAAGCAGGGCGGCACGGAGTGGATACAGTACGACTTCAGGCAGGCCGCAGAGGTGAGCACCAGCACCGTGTACTGGTTCTGCGACAAGCCCTGGGGAGGATGCGACGTGCCGAAGAGCTGGCGCATACTCTACCTTGACAACAGCGGACAGTGGAAGCCCGTGGAGCAGCCCGACGCTTACCCCACGCAGCCCGTGGGAGCCAGCACCGTGAGCTTCAAGCCCGTCAGCACCAAGGCCGTCAGGCTGGAGGTGACACTGCCCGACAACGACTCCGCCGGACTCTTCGAGTGGAGCGTGAAGTAA
>DGHX01000138.1:6086-7521 GCA_002392835.1 Prevotella sp. UBA3837
CTCCCATGAACCGCCTTCAGCAAGCCCTTGTATGGCTGAGCCGCATCGGCCACTGTCGTGGCTTCGGCATACAGTCGCCCACCGACTATCGCTTCGTGCGATATGTCGTCAACGAGCACTGGCCATACTATGCCTACGAGCAGCTGGGGCGCGACGACCACTGGCAGCGCCGGAAGCTGGGGCGGCTCTACTTCCGCCTGGCCAACGAGCTGCAGCCACCCCTCGTGGCCGACCTCGTGGGCTATGCCGACTATCTGCAGGCCGGGTGCCGACGCGCTCGCATCAGCCAGGAGCTGTCGGCAGAGGCAGCACTCATCATAGCACCGCCCACAGCCAGTGCCGAGAGCCTTTTGCAGGCCGCACGGCCGGGAACCATGCTCGTAGTGGAGGACATCGGCCGACGGCCGGGATGCTGGACCGCCATAACAGCACAGCCGCAGGCCACCGTCACCTACGACCTCTACTACTGCGGCATCGCCATCTGCCTGCCACAGCGCACCAAGCAGCACTATATAGTCAACTTCTGACGCAACGACAACGAGCAATACAGTCTATACTATCAACCTCAAACCTCAAATCTCAAACCGATGAAGATAACCAAAGTATATACCCGCCGCGGCGACGAGGGCATGACCGACCTCGTGGGCGGCGTGCGCATCAGCAAGGCCGACGTCCGCCTGGAGGCCTACGGCACCATCGACGAGCTCAGCTCGCACCTGGGCCTGCTCGTGGCCATGCTCCCGTCCGGCTACGACGAGCGCCCCCTGCTGCTGCGCATACAGAGCAACCTCTTCAACGTGGGCACACACCTGGCCACCGACCAGAGCCAGACCCCGCTCTACGCATCGGCACGCCTGCCAGAAGGCGAGACGGAGCTGCTGGAGCAGCGCATCGACCAGATGAACGCCAGCCTGCCCGAGCCGCAGGGCTTCATACTCCCAGGAGGAACGATGGCCGCAGCGCAGTGCCACGTGTGCCGAACCGTCTGCAGAAGGGCAGAGAGGTGCATCGACGCACTGGCAGAAAAGGCAGAAGTGGGGGCAGACATCATTAAATATGTCAACCGACTGAGCGATTATCTGTTCGTTTTGGCCAAAATAATAAATTTTAACGTCGGGCAGCAAGAAATAATATGGCAAAACACTTGTAAATTAAAATAATATTTGTACTTTTGCGCCCTAAATACAGAAAATCTAACTTTAATAACACTAAGAAACTATGTATTGGACACTTGAACTGGCATCAAAACTGGAAGACGCTCCATGGCCCGCCACCAAGGAAGAACTTATTGACTATGCTATCCGCTCAGGCGCTCCACTGGAGGTGCTTGAGAACCTGCAAGAGATAGAGGATGAAGGCGACGTCTACGAAAGCATCGAGGACATCTGGCCCGACTATCCTACCAAGGAAGACTTCCTCTTCAACGAGGATGAGT
>DGHX01000128.1:0-686 GCA_002392835.1 Prevotella sp. UBA3837
GCCAGGGGGAGGAGGCGTCGTCGCCCTTCTCCCTGTACTCGGTGATGCCCTTCATGGTGTTGTAGCGCAGGTCGTAGTGGGCGCGCAGGAACTGCTCGTTGAAGAGGATGGTGGAGGAGCGGAAGGCCCCCTCGCGACCTCCGCCCTGGTGGTGACTGCCGGCGGGCTCCGCTGCAGGCTCCCGGCGGGGGGAGGACTTGCGGGAGGAGGGCTTTACGGGAGCCGGGGATGAGGCTTCCGGCGCAGCGGTCTCCTGGTTCCGAAGCCGCGACTCCAGCTGCTCGATACGGGCGGTAAGGGCCTCCAGCTGGGACATCAGCTGATTGATGGTGGCCTGCTGCTCGGTGGCGGTTTGCTGCTCGGGGACGGTTGGCTGCTCGGGGGCAGTGGACTGGGGTTCGGTGGAGTCAGTGACCTGCTTGCGGTGCAGCATTCTGCGGATGACGTTGAGGATTCTGTTCATGTGTGTGCTGTCTTTATGGTTTTTGCGCGCAAAGGTAGCGGGGAGCGCGGCCCGTCGGTCGGCGTTAACATGAATTTAACGTCCGTTGGCTGATATTAACCTGGGGCGCATTCGCATTGACCGCAAAGCGGGTCTGGGGGAACAAAAGAAGCCACATGATTTCGTGTGAGTAAGTTAGATTTCGTGTGAGTAAGTTAGTGACCCCACCCCCGACCCCATTCCC
>DGHX01000128.1:824-11821 GCA_002392835.1 Prevotella sp. UBA3837
TGGGGTCACTAACTTTAGCAAAAAACATTCTACACAGAATGTCGCAGTATCTTTGCCGCTCATGCGCGCACGGGATACGCGCGTGAGGGTTTTTTTGGTTGCACCGGATTTGGTTGCACCGGATTTGGTGGAGGGTGACGGGTGGAGGGAGGATAGTTGAGAAAACAATGGGGGCGCCAGAGGAAAAATCCCACGCCGGAAATTTTCCTGCGCGGCCCTCTCATAAAAATCCCAGGGCCTGGGACAAAAAAAAGCGGCCCTCTCATGAAAATCCCAGGGCCTGGGACAAAAAAATGCGGGCCTCTTATGAAAAAATGCGGGCCTCTCGTGAAGATTTCCCGCGTGGGAATTTACATCATGGGACTCGACTGGATTTGCAATCCAGTCGCGATGGGTATTAGCATTTGCAATGCGATAATCGGACTGCAAGTCCTTATATTCGGTGCGGCCGGATTGCAAATCCGACCGAGCTGCCGCCTCCGTCGGTGCAACCAAAAAACCGCTCACGCGCGTGTCGCGTGCGCGCGTAAGCATTATCATAATGATAGCTGAACGATTACGGCCGCTTCCTCTACTGCTAAAATAACATAAAATACAGCAGTTTTCATTCAAAAGAATGGTAATGCGGACTTTTTTGACTATTTTTGCAATCGTTTAAGGACTACGAATATGAGACGTACAAGAGTTATATGCCAAATAAGCGAGGCCATCAGGAAGCTGAAAACCCGTTGCCTCATCACCACGCTGCTCATGATGCTGGCAGCGCCGGCGGTGGCCCAGGAGGCACTGCTCGGCTCGTGGACCGGCAAGCTGAACATCATGGGCCTGCAGCAGCTGACCCTGGTGCTGCATCTGCAACAGGCCGAGGGCGAGGTGAAGGCCACGCTCGACAGCCCCGACCAGAGCGTGAGGGGCATAGCGGCCACTACCGACTACCTGAGCGACGACTCGGTGGCCGTGCGTGTGCCCATGCTCGGCGCCAGCCTGCGTGCAAGACTGGGCGGCGGCCGCCTCGAGGGCACCTTCACCCAGCGCGGCATGTCCTTCCCTATAGCACTGGACAAAGGCGAAGAGACGGTGCGACGCCCGCAGACCCCCGCGCCCCCCTACCCCTACGTCACCAAGGAGGTGAGCTTCAGCAACATGGCCGACAGCGCCACCCTGGCAGGCACGCTCACCTATCCGCAGGGCTTCGACACCATGACAGCGGGCAGCGTGCCCGTGGTGCTGATGGTGAGCGGCAGCGGACAGCAGAACCGCGACGAGGAGCTCTTCGACCACAAGCCCTTCCTGGTCATCGCCGACTACCTGGCCCGCCACGGCATCGCCTCGCTGCGCTACGACGACCGCGCCACGGGGGCATCAACAGGGGGCGACGTGCGCAACGCCACCACACAGCACTTCATGCGCGACGCCAGTGCGGGCATCAGCTTCCTGCGCCGGCAGAAGGACTTCGGCCCCGTGGGCTGCCTGGGCCACAGCGAGGGCGGCACCATCGCCTTCATGCTCGGAGCACGCGGCGAGGCCGACTTCATCGTTGCGCTGGCGGCACCCGGCGTGAAGGGCGACACGCTGCTGGCAGCACAGGTGAACAGCATCATGCAGCAGTCGGGCATGGTGCCCACTATGACCGCCGCCCTCTACCGGCAGCAGCGGGCCGTCAAGCAGTCGCCATGGCTGCAATGGTTCACAGACTATGACCCCTCGGCCGACATCAGCCACACGCGCTGCCCCGTCTTCGCCCTGAACGGCGACCGCGACCGCCAGGTCACGGCCCCGCTGAACCCCGACGCCATACGGCGCCTGCTGCCACCCACGGAGCACAACCAGGTTAAGACGTATGCCGGGCTGAACCACCTGTTCCAGCACTGCACCACCGGGCTGCCCGCAGAATACCGCCAGACGGAAGAGACCATAGCCCCCGAGGTGCTGAGCGACGTGGCCGGCTGGATAAACGCCCTGCCGTGACGGTAGCGACAGGACGAACCTTGCGGAAGGCAAACAAAAAAAAAATGACATGGACATGAAACGAGGAATCATCATCATGGCGGCAGGCCTGCTGTTGCTGGGCTGCGCCACACAACAGGAGCGGGCCGAGCGGCGCGAGCTGACGCGACGGGCCGTGGAGCAGGCCGTGGCCGACCGGCAGCTGCGCATAGACGTGACGTCGATGAGCACCATGCGCTACGGCACACGCATGGTGACCAGCGACTTCTTCCTGCGGCTGCACGGCGACACGCTGCAGAGCTACCTGCCCTACCTGGGACAGGCCTACCAGGCGCCGATGGCCTCGCCCGCACGCGGGCTGAACTTCGAGGAGCGCATAGCACGCCTGACGGAGAGCCGCCCGAAGGCCGACCAGGTGCGGCTGGACATCGACGTGAAGACCGACGAGGACACCTACCACTACATCGTCGACATCTTCAACACGGGCAAGGCCGACATCAGGGTGATGTCGCAGCACCGCGATGCCATCAGCTTCAACGGCGACTGCCAGCTGCCATAAAGCCATGGACAGAAACAGACAAATCATACGCACCAGCCTGGTGGGCATGGGCGCCAACGTGCTGCTGGCCGCCTTCAAGGCACTGGTGGGCCTGCTGGCGGGCTCCATCGCCATTGTGATGGACGCGGTGAACAACCTGAGCGATGCCCTCTCGTCGGTCATCACCATCGTGGGCACCAAGCTGTCAGAGCGTCCTGCCGACCACGAGCACCCCTACGGCCACGGCCGCATAGAGTATTTCAGCGCCATCATCATTGCCGTGATCGTGCTGGTGGCCGGCGTGGCCTCGCTGACGGAGTCGGTGAAGAAGATTGTGCACCCCACGGAGCCGTCGTACACCACGCTGACGCTGACCGTCATCATCGTGGCCATCGTGGTGAAGCTGCTGCTGGGGCGCTATGTAAAGGGCATGGGCCGAAGGCTGAAGAGCGACGCGCTGACGGCCAGCGGCGCCGATGCCCTCTTCGACGCCGTGGTGACGCTGTCGACGCTCGTCTCGGCGGGCATCATGCTCCTGTGGGGCGTCAACCTCGACGGCATCTTCGGCACCGTCATCTCGCTGGTCATCATCAAGGCGGGCTACGACATGCTGGCCTCGCCCATCAACGAGCTGCTGGGCAGCCGCATATCGCCGCAGTTCGTGGCACAGCTGAAGCAAGAGGTGATGAGCTTCCCGGGGGTGTACGGTGTGTTCGACATCATCATGAACAGCTACGGCCCCGACACCACCATCGGCTCGCTGCACGTGAACGTGCCCGACACGATGACGGCACGCGACATTCACCAGCTGACGCGCAGCATTGCACAGCGCGTGTACGAGAAGTTCCACGTCATACTCACCGTGGGCATCTACGCCGTGCACACCGACACCAGCGGCGTGGGACGGCTGCAGCGCGACGTGATGGACTTCGTGGCGCAGCACGCGCAGGTGCTGCAGGTGCATGCTTTCTTCTACTACGAGGACCAGCGCCTCATCAGCATCGATGTGGTGCCCACCGACGACGTCGCCGACGGCACCGCCTTCCAGCAGGCCCTGACGGCCGAGCTGCACGAGCGGTTCCCCGGCTATGAGTTCCAGCTCGTCATAGACCACAACTACAGCGAATAATCCTTGCGTGGGCGCCCCTTCAGCGCCGCACCACCTTCCTCACGCTGCCATCGGCCTGCCTGACAATGACCAGGCCCGGCCGACGGCCGGCGGGCAGCTGCGTGCCGCTGAGCGAGAAGATGCCCGGGGTGGAGAAGCCGGTGGACGGAGCCTCACGGACAGCAGGGCTGCTGATGCCAGCCAGGTCGGCAGCAGGCTTCAGCGCAGCCAGGGCCATGATGGCGGCGTAGGCCGTGGAGGCACTGCTGACGGTGAGCGACTCCAGCTGACGGTCGGCATCGACGGGCACGGAGAAGCTGAACAGGCAGTAGTGGTTGTCGCTGCTGTAGCTGTTGCTGCCGCGCCAGATGTTGCCCAGCGCCGTGACGGCCTCGGTGCCGTCGAGGCGGGCCGTGGGCACCGACCAGTCGCGAATGTCGTACATGCCGGCGTCGGTGGTGGTGCCGTCGGCGTAGTTCAGCCGTATGTTCACCGTCGACTGTCCGTTACCGCTGGTGGCCAGCACGAAGAGCTCGTGCGTGGCTATGGGCAGCACAAGGCGCAGCGTGCCCTGCTCGCCGTAGCTGCGCAGGCTGAGGGCGCCGGGCTGGTCGTAGGGTGCCAGCAGGAAGGTGGCGTGCTCGTTCTCGGTGGTAATGAGGCGGCTGGCGGGCAGCCCGCCGCGGCTGCGCAGCAGGGCGGCATAGAAGGCACGGTCAGAGCCGTCGACGGTGGCCGAGGTGTAGGTGGCGGCGGGCAGCGACTCGGCCACGATGTCGGCATTCCAGCCCTCAGCCACCTCCACGGGCTCCGTCTCCACCCGTCGCGGCGGCAGCAGGTGCTTGTCCAGGAACTGCAGGCGGCGGCGCGTCCACGTCTTCAGGTAGTTCACGGCGTCGGCATAGTCCTCGGCATAGTAGGGTATGGGCCAGATGTAGCTGCGGTCGCTGATGCCCCAGGCCTGCTCGTTGCGCTGCGCAGCGCCGCCGCTGGTGATGAGGGTGGCCAGCGAGTCGATGGTGTGCATCAGCCGCACGTCGCTGTGGTTGCCCTGGCGGTACTGCTGCCAGCGCTGCTTCATGGCGCTCGTGTAGGCGGTGTCCTGCAGCATGCGGTACCAGTAGAAGGGCACGGGGCAGTCGTCCCAGGGGAAGTTCAGGTTCAGCTCATACTGCCAGCGGTCGGTCTGCTGTCCGTCGTAGTAGTTGGCGTTGCCCCAGGCAATGTTGAAGTCCCAGAGCGTGGTACGCCATCGGCTGTCGGTGCCCAGTGCCTCGGCGTGGTGCTGGCTGTACTTATAGAGATGTGTGCTCAGGCGGTAGCCGTCGATGTTCATCGACAGTTCGGTGGCCAGCATGTAGTCGATGAACGACTGCACGTCTATCTGCTTGCGATAGCCGCCGTCGGGCTGCTGCCAGTCGTCGGCCATGAACGCGGCCTCCATGCGGTTCACCTCGCTCTGCAGCGCCTGCCGCGTGTAGGCAGGCAGCGTGGCGAAGTCCTCGTCGGCGGGGTCCTCATACTCATACTTGATGTCGTACTGCTGTGCCACGCGGCTGCCGTCGAGGCTCTGCCAGGGCTTGTAGCGCGAGGCGAAATAGGGGTCGTAGCCGTGGTCCACGGCCACATGGTAGTCGCCGGTGAGGTCGCCCTCGTAGGTGCCGGGGTCGTCGAGTCCGAGGCGGTGCTTGCCCTTCGACACGCGCTCGGAGAGCAGGTAGACGCCGTAGTAGGTGCCGTCGATGAACACCTCGCAGAGCCTCATGCGGGGCACCCAGCGGAACCAGGGGCGGGCCAGCTCCATGGAGAGCACGTCGCGCAGCATGGTCTGGTCGCACCACGGCGCTATGAAGCACCACTTGTTGTCCTTGGGCATGCCCAGCAGCGCCACCTTCTGCTTGGCGCCGCCGTAGTCGGGCAGCACGTTGCTCTCCAGCGTGCGCAGCGCCAGCGGCTTCTTGTCGCTCTCGCTGAACGAGCTGTTGCCGCGGTACTTCAGCGCTATCCAGCCCTCGTAGTCCACATGCTGGCCCGGGTGGGCCACGGTGTCGGCATAGTTCAGGTGCCCGTCGCCGTTGTGCACAATCTTCATCTTCGCCAGGATGTAGCGGTCGCGCTGAATCATGCGGCCGCCGGGGTTGATGAACACGATGGGCAGGTTGGTGTGCTCCACCCGCACCGTGGCGTCGCGCAGCAGGCCGCGGTAGTTGTCGCTGCGCTGGGCATCGGCAGGCAGCAGGCCGGTCAGGCCCAGCAGCAGGGTGAGCAGTATCAGGTTACGCTTCATGGTTTTCTTACTTTGGTTTTTACGCTGCAAAGTTACATCTTTTTTCGCGCATACGCTAACACTCAGCCGCTTTTCTGCCGCCAATCAAAGCCCGCGAGGGGGTGTTTGCGGGCCGGAAGGCCGAATATTCCTGTTATACAACTGGCCGTCTGCAGATGCGCAAAGTGCTGACTGTCAGCAGATATAAGCTGATACGCCATTATACATTTCCCATTTTGCTTCGCACTTTGCCGCTAATTGTGTACCTTTGCCGTTGTATTATGGAAGTCATACGCCCCACTGCGTGGCGTGCTACACATTATTTATATATATGATTGGAGTGAAAAGGAGTGAAAAGGAGTGAAGAGAAAACATATAGGAACATGAAGAAACTGATGCTTTCAGCACTGTGCGTGCTCATGCTGCTTCCCCTGCATGCCGCCCTCGAGGTGGGCAAGACCTATCGCATAGCCCCCGAGGGTTCCGGCGGCAAGTCGCTCTTCGTGAGCAATGCCTCGGTGGCCGACCGCCAGGCCGTGGTGGTGTGGACAGAGACCGACGTGCCCGCCCAGCAGTGGACGGTGACGCGGCTGAGCGGCAAGACCGTGGTGCTGAAGAACGTGTACAGCGGCAAGTACCTGAACGCCCCCAGCCGACGGCTGGAGCAGACGACGGCACAGATTCCGTGGACGCTGGAGGCCGCCGACGAGGCCACTGACAGCTATCGCCTGAAGCTGGGCTCCTACCTCACCCTCAGCGCCACCGCCGACGGCACCCAGCCCGCACTGGGCAACACGGCGCAGGTGTGGCGGTTCACCGAGGTGGAGGCGCGGCCCCTGTTCGACGCACAGGCCCGCAGCCGCATGCTCGACGGGTTCCTGGAGCAGTACCTGCAGGACAAGGGCAACGGCTACAGCACCTTCGTAGGCGGAAGCTGGGGCGAGGCCGAGACCCTGGAGACCATCCTCGACTGCTACGAGGGCACCGGCGAGCAGCGCTTCGCCGACATCTTCGCAAGCTGCTACCGCTACATGCGCTACCACGTGGGCAACCGCTGGAACGGAGGCACCGTGGTGGGCGGCTACGACTGGTTCGGCTACGACTTCAACGACGACGTGATGTGGATGATCATCGCAGCAGCGCGAGCCTACCACCTGACGGGACAACAGTCGTACCTGACCGACGCTCAGCGCAACTTCGACCTCATCTGGCAGCGTGCCTACCTGGGCTACGTGGGGCTGCTGCGCTGGGCCGAGCACACCGGCGACCGCAACAGCGCCAACTCGTGCATCAACGGTCCCGCTGCCGTGGCCGCCTGCTACATAGGGGCCGGACTGGGCGACGAGACCTACTTTGAGAAGGCCCGCGAGCTTTACGCCAACCAGCGCATCTACCTGTTCGAGCCCGCAACGGGCCACGTCTACGACAACGTCATCTTCAACCCCGACGACGGCAGCGTGGTGAGCCGCAACACCTGGGCTTCCACCTACAACCAGGGCACCATGCTCGGTGCCGCCATGCTCCTCTACCGCCACTACGGCGACGAGCAGTACCTGACGGATGCGAAGCGTATCATTGCCTACGCCCGCAAGAACCTGTGCGGTGCCGACGGCGTGGTGAGCGTCTGCCAGAATGCCGACGGTGACTTCCAAGGCTTCAAGGGCATCCTCATGCGCTATGCCGGACTCTACGCCCGCCTGCAGAACGATCAGGACTACCAGGCATGGGTGCGCGCCAATGCCTTCCGGGCCTATAACAACCTGAACTCGCACTCCTTCGGCCACTCCGCCTGGCTGACGAAAGCCTCCGAGGACCTCATGTACGGAGAGGTGAACTACGGCCTGTCCAGCTCGGCCTTCGGCGCCAGCACCGCCCTCTCCGCCGCCTGCTGCGTGCCCGTGAAGGGCGGTGAGCAGGCCGACGTCAGCCTGCCGCCGGCACACCGCAGCGCACCTGCCGATAACGACCGCCTGTACAGCCTCGGCGGCTGGCCCATCACGGCTCCGCTGCCCGGCAGCATCTACATCAGGAACGGACAGAAATACATAGCTACTCGGTAGTTTACCCCTACTAATAATCAAGCACATTAAACTATTGTCCTTTAACTCCCTTTAACTCCCCCCTAACTCCCTTTAACTCCCCACAAAAAAACACATGAAGACAACCTTTCTCCGCACAGCCTGCGCCCTCGGCCTGCTGTTGCTCTCGGCAGGCTCCGCCCTTGCCCTCGACATTAGTTACCAACTGCGGCTGAAGCAGCCCGGCAATGCCACCACCACCTACACGCTGAACCGCCAGGGACAGCAGCTCGTGGCACCGACGGCGCTGCCGCTGACCATCAGCGAGCAGCTCAGCACCGACGGCGACGCACAGCGACTCACCGTCACCCTGCGCGCCACCGAGCGCGTCTACTTCAGCCTGGGTGCCAGCGTGGCCACTGCCTTCGCCACCGACGCCTGCGAGTTCTATCTGCCCGGCTTCTGGTACCATAAGAACCTGCGGTCGCCGCGCGAGGCTCCCTCGTTCCACACCAGCAACAGCTGGAACGTGCGCGAGGACCGCCTGTCGTCACCCCTCAGCGGCGTCTACGACGGCACGTCGCACCGCATGCTCACCGTGCTCCACCTGATGGGCACCCCCGCCGACGCGCTGACCACCCACCAGGAGGGCGAGGTCATCCTGGGCGGCCCCTGCTCGCTGGGCTATGTGGGCTTCGACAACAGCACAGGGCGCGCAGCACTCACCTTCGGCTACCCCTACATGGAGACGCCGCGCCGCTACATCCGCAAGCTCACCTTCATCAACCCCATCACCACTTTCGCCCGGCTGGACAAGGGCCAGACGCTCACGCTGAGCTGGCTCATCCGCGAGGGCGAGGCCACCGACTACGGACAGTTCGTGGCCCGCACCTGGCAGCACTGCATGGACCGCCTGAACCCACAGCCCCTCACGCCGCTCTACACGCCCGGGCAGATGAAGGCCCAGCTGGCCAACTACTTCCGCCAGGCATACGTCGACGAGTATCCGCTGAAGTTCCACTCGGGCCACACGCTGCGCACCGACGACTGCAAGCCCTATCCCGCCGCACAGCTGGGCTTCGTGGGCCGCGTGCTGCTGAACGGCTTCAACGCACTGGAATATGGCGAGCAGACGGGCGAGCAGCAGCTGGTGGACATGGGGCGTGCCATCTTCGACAGCTACCTCAGCGGCGGCTTCACCGAGGGCGGCTACCTGAAGGACGAGGTGCGCTACCACGAGCCGCTGCCGCAGGACAAGGACGTGGTGCACAGCATACGCCAGCAGTCGGAGGCCGTCTACGCCGTGCTCCACTACCTGGCCTACGAGCGCCAGCACGGCCGCAAGCACAAGGAATGGGAGCAGCGCATGCGCACCCTGCTCGACAAGATGCTGCTGCTGCAGAAGGCCGACGGCCACTTCCCCCGCAAGTACCGCGACGACCACAGCGACGTCGACGCCTCGGGCGGCTCCACACCCTCCGCCACGTCGACGCTCGTCATGGGCTACAAGTACTTCGGCGACAAGCGCTACCTGGCAGCCGCCAAGCGCACGGTGGAATACCTGGAGCGCGAGATTATCTCGAAGAGCGACTACTTCTCCTCCACCCTCGACGCCAACTGCGAGGACAAGGAGGCGGCCATCAGCGCCGTCACCGCCACCTACTACCTGGCCATGGTGACGAAGAAGCAGGAGCGCCAGCACTACATTGACCTCTGCCAGCGCGCCGCCTACTTCGCACTGTCGTGGTACTACCTGTGGGACGTGCCCTTCGCACAGGGCCAGATGCTGGGCGACCTCGGTTTCAGGAGCCGTGGCTGGGGCAACGTGTCGGTGGAGAACAACCACATCGACGTCTTCGTCTTCGAGCTGCCCCACATCGTGGAGTGGCTGGCCCAGCAGACGGACGAGCAGCGCTTCCGGCAGCTGCACGACGTCATCCTGTCGTCGCTCTGCCAGCTGCTGCCCACCCCCGGACGCCTCTGCGGCATTGCCCTGCCGGGCTTCTACCCCGAGGTGGTGCAGCACACCAACTG
Source organism: Prevotella sp. UBA3837 (assembly GCA_002392835.1). Taxonomy (GTDB): domain Bacteria; phylum Bacteroidota; class Bacteroidia; order Bacteroidales; family Bacteroidaceae; genus Prevotella. Next base: position 10,736 of record DGHX01000128.1, read on the forward strand.
GGACTACGGCCGCAACGGCAAGGGCTTCTACAACGACCTCTTCGCACCCGGCTGGACCGTGGCCTCGCTCTGGGAACTCTACTCACCCCAGCGCACCGTGGGCTTCCTCACCGGGAAGTAGCACCGACAGCACGACTTCTTCCTAACCTATACGGTAACTCTTACCTGCGCACCGGATTCGATGTACAGGTAAGAGAGGACAATGAGTAACTCCTTTTTCTTTTTTTGCCCCCTGCCCTGATTATTTTCCCCCGAAAAATTGGGGCGGACAGAGAAGAATCACAGTCTTTGCAGCGTGTTTCAATCATAGCAGCCCCAATATATCCGTTATACAAACGGCGGGCGGCAGGAATGTAATACACTGATAATCAGTACGAGTAAGGAATATATAGCCCTAAAACGGTTATACATTCCTTTTTTTATATATGTCCCTCGCCTTTTTTCCCTAATTTTGCATCATCAAAAAGCAGGCCCTGCGCCGATGCCGCCGGCGGCCGAAGCACAGGCTGAGGACATGGGCGGGCGATGCTGACTACAGCGAACTTAAAACTTAACAAATAACGATATGACTAAAAGACACTCTGTGAAACTATTCCGCAGCATGCTGCCTGCCGGCCTCCTGATGCTCGGCACGACGGCCATGCTGTTCTCGGCGCCGCTGCTGTCTCCCGTTCAGGCCGCGGTGCAGCAAAGCGAGAGCCAGGTGACCGGCCTGGTCACCGACCAGAACAAGGAACCGCTCATCGGCGTCACCGTGACCGTGGTGGGCACCGGGGCGAAGGCCATCACCGACGTCGACGGCATGTTCAAGATCATGGCGCCGTCGAAGAGCAGCACCGAGCTGGAGTTCAGCTACATGGGCTTCAAGAAGAAGACGGTGAAGCTGAACGGCGCGAAGCTCATCAACGTGCAGATGGAGGAGGACGCCAACGAGTTCCAGGAGGTGGTGGTCACGGGCTACAGCTCGCAGAAGAAAGCCTCCATCATCGGCTCCATTGAGACCATCAAGCCCGCCGAGCTGCAGTTCGGCACCACGCGTACCATATCAAACAACCTGGCCGGTAAGCTCTCGGGCGTCATCGGCAT
>DGHX01000074.1:0-2812 GCA_002392835.1 Prevotella sp. UBA3837
ATGGGCTACGGCCCACTGCTGTAAGGAACATCGAATATCATTCATAGGCTTGAATTCCGTTTAAAGACAAGTGGCCCTGCCGTGAGGCAGGGCCACTTGTGTTTCAGAAACGGTATTGTTGGGTATACCCAAGGTTTATTTTGGTGTGAAATCGCTTGAAACCCCAGTGTTTATACGGTATTCTTCATTTCTTCATTTCTTCATTTCAAAAATACCACCTTTCCATCTGCCGCTGCTTTGCGCTTGTACTCAGAGTGGTTACTGCCTGGGGCGTTTGGTTTAAAATCTATTAACTATTCCTAATTCTGTGCAAGCGGTGTGTAAAGCTCGATTATTTTTAGTAACTTTGCATGCAAAATAGAACACCAGACATGCTTAGATTCATCTCTTTTGGCAGTGGCAGCAGCGGAAACTGCTATTTTCTCTATACGCCGACGGACGGGTTGATGATTGACGCAGGTGTCGGCATCAGGTCGCTGAAGAAGTATTTCCGTGACTACGGGCTGCCCCTGACGCTGATACACCACCTCTTCATCACCCACGACCATGCTGACCACATCAAGTGCGTGGGCAGCATCAGCCACGACCTGCACTTGCCCGTTTATGCCACGGAGCAGGTGCACCACGGCATAGACCGCAACTACTGCGTTGCAAGGAAAGTGGATGTTGCCGACAGGCACACCGTGGAAGACGGACACACCGTGGAGGTGGGCGACTTCAGGGTGACGCCGTTCTCCGTGCCCCATGACAGCAGCGACAACGTGGGCTATATGGTCGAGGCCGATGGCGTGAGCTTCTGCATCATCACCGATGCCGGGCGCATCACCGACGCCATGTCGTCATATATAGGCCGAGCCACCCATCTGGTGATAGAAGCCAACCACGACCGCGAGATGCTGATGGCCGGGCCATACCCGCAGCACCTGAAGGAGCGCATCGTCAGCGGAACGGGCCACCTGAGCAATGCCGCCTGCGGCGAGGCCATTGCCCAGCACATGGGCGAACAGCTGCGCCATGTGTGGCTGTGCCACCTGTCAGAGGAGAACAACCACCCCGAGCTGGCTCGCAAGACGGTGGAGGCCACGCTGCGCAGCTATGGCATCGTGGCCGGCAAGGACCTGCAGCTCGACGTGCTGAAACGCACCATGCCGACGGGCGTCTTTGACTTGGCGTGAATAAGGGGGGGGGACTATTCAGCCCTGGACCGCTAAAGCGGGAGCCACAGGGGAGTTAAGTCATTTCCTCTTCGACGAGAAGTGCAGGGTGCGCCCTGTGGTGGCTGGCCGCGCTGCGGTGCCCGTGGTGCCGCCCTTATAGTAGCGCAGTGCCTCGGGCATCCACTTCTGAATGTCCTTCATGCGTGACTCGTCCGACGGGTGGTCGCTGAAGAGCCCGCCGCCGCCGCCACTGCTCTGTGCTGCCATGCGCTGCCAGAAGCTGACGGCCACGTTGGGGTCGTATCCGGCCATGGCTGCGAAGATGAGGCCCATGTGGTCGGCCTCGCTCTCCTGCTTGCGCGAGAATCCGCTTGTGAGCAGCGAACCGCCCACCTGCTGCACGAGGTCGATGAGCTGCTGGGTGCCGGCGCTGACTCCGGCGGCCTGTGCCACGGTGCTCAGGATGGCAGCGCCATACTGGTTCTTATACTCCTTGCTGATGCGCTCGGCCGAGTGCTTGGCCACGGCGTGGGCTATCTCATGTCCCAGCACGATGGCCAGTGCGCTCTCGTTCTGAGTGACGGGGAGCAGGCCCTCGTAGACCACGATCTTGCCGCCGGGCATGCACCAGGCGTTCACCTGCTGGTCCTGCACCAGGTTGAACTCCCATGCGAAGTTCGACAGCTCGGCAGCGTAGCCGTTGCTCTGCAGGTAGGTGGTCACGGCGTTGGCCAGGTTCTGGCCCACGCGGCGCACCATGGCGGTGTTCGCGGCATTGGTCGAGGCCTTTGCCTGCTGCATGAACTGCTGATACTGCTGTGTGGAGAGCGCCAGCATGTCGCCGTCGCTGACCATCAGCGTCTGTTTGCGCCCGGTGACGGGCACCGTCGACGTGGTGCCGCACCCGGTGATGATGGCGGCCACGAGGGCCACCAGGAGGAATCTGACTTTTTTCATGTCGTTGTTTTGTTTAGGTGTTTTTGCCCCCTGAGTCAGGGGGGTGGGGGTCTGAACAACCGCCCTTTGTTGAGGTTAATACTATTTTTTTTAAGTCGTCTGACCAAAGCTGAGTTTCGCCAGCCGCTGGCGCAGCTCTTCAGCCTGGCTTCGGCGTATGGCCAGCTGCAGCTGACAGGTGTTGTCGAAGGTCTGGCTGACGATGCGTGGCTGCATGTCCTTCACTACGCGCATCACGCTGTTCATCATGGGGTAGGGGAAGTCGTAGCTGACGGTCTCCTCCACCAGTCGCTGTTGCTTTGTGGCGTTGGCGATGGCCAGTGCTGCCGCCTCGCGGTAGGCCACGATGAGTCCGCTGGTGCCCAGGTTCACACCACCGTAGTAGCGCACCACCACCACGAGCACGTCGGTGAGCTCGGCGGCGTTGATCTGTCCCAGGATGGGCTTGCCTGCCGTGCTCGACGGCTCGCCGTCGTCGTTGGCGCGATAGTCGGTGCGCCCGGGCCCCAGCATGTAGGCGTAGCACACGTGGCGGGCGTCGTAGTACTTCTTGCGGTAGTCGGCCAGCAGAAGCTTCACCTCGTCAGCGGTCTCCACATGGTGCGCCCAGGCCAGGAACTTGCTGCGCTTCTCGGTGTAGTAGCCCTCGCCCACAGTGCTGATGGTGGTATAGGTGTCGGACATCTTAATGCTTAATG